>NZ_JAPQKZ010000004.1:0-231819 GCF_027257075.1 Bacteroides sp. LFL-34
ACACCAATTGAAAAATACAGGGAACTGCTTCCTGACAGATGGGAAAAGGCTAATGACTAAAAAGGGATCATTAGCCTTTTTATTTTAATACACTATATAGAATCGCGGAGACGCTTACTATCTTACACACATCTGCAACCGTATCTTGCACTGCATAAAACAATTGTATATCAGCTAATTGAATCCGATTAGTGTAAGGTGCAAGATGTTTTTGCATTTTCAAACTTTATAGAGTCGATTAAGTTTTAATTATTTATTTGTCAGTTCACTATTCAGTAATTATAATTCAATCGCAGCCTTTAAAGGTAATTGATTGGAAGCCGGACCGACAAGAATCTCAAATACCCCCTTTTCTACTACAAAGCGGTGTTGATTCATATCGTAATAAGAAAATGCGTCTTCATTCAATACAATAGAAAGGCGTTGTGTCTCTCCTTTCTTCAAGAACACCTTATCATAGCCTTTCAGTTCTTTCAAAGGACGGGGAACGGAAGATTCTACATCATGCACATATACCTGGGCTATTTCCGAAGCATCCATTTTTCCTGTATTCTTTATATCAAAGCTAACCGTCACCTGATGTTCACCGGTTTTCTCCACAGCTAAATTACTATAAGCGAAAGTAGAATAAGACAACCCATAGCCAAATGGATAAAAAGGTTCTTTACCCGAACGGTCATATCCCCGATAGCCAACAAAAACACCCTCTGAATAATCGACACGTTTAATTTCCGCTTTCAGATTCTCATAATAGCTGTCATGCACCGGATTATCTTCCCATTTCTTTTCGATAGAAATCGGCAACTTACCACTCGGAGAAATCTTTCCAGTCAATATTTCGGCTATTGCCTGTCCACCCTCCTGTCCGGGATACCATGCCATCAAAATCGCTTTTGCAGCCTCATGCCAAGAGGTAAAGTCAACTCCACCGCCAGCATTTAACACTACTACCAGATTCGGATGCAGAGAAGCTACTTTCTGAATGAATAATTCCTGATAATGTAACAGAGCAAACGGGCGATCGAACCCCTCTCCTTCTGTATTGCTATTGAAACCAGTACAGAATACAACATTATCCACCTTTGCCAATCCTTGACGAAGTTTCTCTTCATTCAGCCTGGATGCTTTAAAACGGATAATTGCTGAAGAGATATTATCAAAAAACTCGATTCGGAAGCTGTATTCTTTACCTGCCTCAACCGGCAGTTCCACTTCACGGCTTGAATATGAATGATTACCCCAGTCGCCTGTAATATGCTTATCATTCACAAACAGGCGATAACCATCATCGCCACCAATGGATAGTTTTAATAATCCATCCTTTTGAGACATATAACTGGCTGTCCAACGGACAGAAAATCCATCTTCCGGAAAACCTTCCAGTGGTGCTCCATATTGCCAGTCATAATCAACTGATGCTTCTGTACGAATGACCTCCGGTTGTCCCGAAAGCGTTTTATTCTTAAAATATTCGGCTTTAAATCCTTTCGTCTGCCGAGCGGCATCCGCGTAAAATTCATGAAGAATATCCTCATAAATCACATCGTCCGTCAACAGAACGAGGTTCTTTTTTTTCAGTTTTTCCAGTCCCTCACTAACAGATACCGTAGAAAATGGAGTTACAAAACCACTTCCACCACCCGTAGGAATGCGGTCGGCATTGGGCCCCATCACAGCAGTCTTTCCTTTCAAGGGGAGTAGATTTCCTTCATTCTTCAGTAAGACTACACCTTCGCGTGCCAGTTCTAAAGCAGCCTGGCGGGAAAAAGGATTATCCTGCGCGATGTTACTGTCTTTCTGTTCCTTATCCAGCATGCCGTAAGCAATCAAGGTCTGCAAGATATGCTGCACTTTCAGATTGATGGTTTCTTCTGTCACCGTACCGTTTTTGATAGCAGGTATAAGATTGTCGACATTCATAAAACGTCCTTTCGGCATTTCAAGATCAAGTCCGGCATTAGCGGCTCCTACGGCAGAATATACGGAAGTCCAGTCCGACATTAAGATACCTTTAAATCCCCAGAGATTACGCAAGATATCAATATTCAACCATTTATGTTCGGTAGCATGGACACCGTTCAGAAGATTATAGCTGTTCATTACAGCACTTACATTCGCTTCCTGTACAGCTTTCCGAAAGGTCGGAAAATAAATCTCGTGCAAAGTACGTTCGTCTATGTCCGAACTGGCATGATGACGGCTCCATTCCTGATTATTAGCTGCAAAGTGCTTGATGGTGGCAATAACTCCTTCCGATTGCACGCCTAGGATATATTGTTTAGCCGTTTCACCCGTTAAATAAGGGTCTTCGCCAAAGTATTCAAAGTTACGTCCACACATAGGAGCACGGTAGATATTTACTCCCGGTCCGAGCAGTATATTCACTCCTCTGGCTTTGGCATCCTGCCCAATCCTTGCCCCAGTTGATAAAGCAGACTCCGGTTCCAGGTAGAAGCGGAAAGTATTCCGGAAGGATAGAGAGTGCTCTTGGGGGCATGATTACGAATTCCCTGCGGTCCGTCCGCCAGTTTTATTTCAGGAATCCCCAGACGGGGGATTGCACGAAGCGAGAAGCTGGTATATCCGGAGATATACTCTATTTTCTCTTGCAAAGTCATTTTAGATACAATTTCCCTGGCACGTTGTTCGGCTTGGGGAGTGATTGTCTGCGCACAGGTTAATATGCTCCATGCAAGCATACATAAACCTATGCCTCCTATTTTCTTTTTCATGGTGATTTTGTATTAATATAGCATTGTTAAAAACCAACTAGTCTATCAGTTCTATTTTAACGGTCTGTCCCTGTACCAAAATATGATATTCTCCGGCTTCAAGGAACCGTTTACCATCCTCATTGACAAAACCGAAATCACGTTCCAGGTCTATGTCAAAACGGAAAGTCTTCGTTTCTCCGGCTCTAATCAACTGTTTTTCAAAGTGTTTCAGTTCTTTCACCGGGCGGGTAATCGAGCAATACGGATCGGATATAAACCAATGAACAGTCTCTGCTCCATCGCGAGCACCGACATTAGTGACAGTCACTTCTACAGACAATCGATCGCCGCGCTTCACTTTAGTAACAGAAGGGGTAACGGTGCCATACTTAAATTCGGTATAACTTAATCCATGCCCGAACGGATATAACGGATCGCTTGTTATATCTTTATAGAATCCTTGATGTCCACGTCCGCTCTTGCGGCGATTGTAATAAATAGGAATTTGTCCCGTTGAATAAGGGAATGTCATGGCAAGTTTACCGGATGGGTTGATACGTCCTGATAATATACCGGCCATCGGCAACGCGCCATTCACACCCGGTTGCCAGATTTCCAGTATAGCATCGGAAATTAGTTCCAGACGATTCAATTCCAACGGACGTCCATTCACCAATACCAGTACGATAGGCTTTCCGGCTTTCTTCAGTTCTGCGGCCAGTTCTTCCTGAATCTGCGGTAATGCGATAGAAGAACGGGAAGCATTCTCCCCACTCCAGGTCATCATCTCACCCAAACAAAGAACAACTACATCAGACCAGCGTGCAGCTTCCAATGCTTCTGCAAATCCTTCTTTGTTATCTCCTTTCGTAGCACAGCCTGCTGCATAACGCAATTCAGCTTTTCCTGCAAATTCAGTAGCCAGTCCATTATAGAGCATGGCAACATCCGTATCTTTTCCATGACCACACCAGGAACCCAACAAGTCCCAACCATTTTTTGCCATTGGTCCTATCACGGCAATCTTCTTTTTATCAGTCAGCGGTAATGTTTTGTTTTCATTTTTCAGCAAGACCATGGATTCCGCCGCAAGCCGGGCTGCAATATCCATACTTTGCGGACGGAAGAAACGTTCTTTCTCACTTGTTGCGGGAGTATAAGGACGTTCGAACAGGCCGAGACGGAATTTCAAAAGTAGAACACGACGTACAGCTTCATCTACTTGAGCTACCGATACTCTGCCCTCTTCTACCAACTCCTGCAAATGGCGGTCGTAAGCATGAGACATCATATCCATTTCAAGACCGGCAGTAAACGCATGCCAGGCTGCTTCTTTTTTGGTCGCTGCCAATCCCTGATTTTTCAACTGTTCGATGGCTCCCCAATCGGAAACAATAAATCCATCATGCCCCCAACGTTTCTTTAATATCTCGGTCATTATGTAAGGATTGGCCGAACCCGGCACACCGCTGATATCATTAAAGGAACTCATCAGTGTTGCCGCACCTGCTTTCACACCCATCTCGTAAGGGAGCAGATAAGTATCCCAAAGAGTTTGTTTGGATATCTCGGTATAGACATAGTCACGCCCGGCTTCGGATGCCCCGTAACCTACATAATGTTTCAGACAAGCTGCCATACGGTTTTCTGCTGACAAGTCATCTCCTTGATAACCTTTGACGGAAGCTGCACCGAATACCCCGTTTGTATAAGGATCTTCACCATAACCCTCTGCCACACGTCCCCAGCGGGGATCACGAGCCACATCAATCATCGGTGAGAAAGTCCAGTCCACTCCCGACATACGCGCTTCCTGTGCAGATACAGCACACGCCTGCTCTACCAAATCCGGATTCCAGGAACAAGCCTGTGCCAACGAAATAGGATACACGGTACGGAAACCATGAATTGCATCGTAGCCGAAAATAATAGGAATACCCAGACGAGACTCTTCCATTGCTTTTTTCTGCATACTATTACGCAGTGCGGGATTTGTTTCGAAGTAAATCAGAGAACCGATTTCTGCGGGCACTTTCTTCACTTCTTCACCTACATTATTCACATTGTTATTCCGTCCCAGGGTATATTGATTAAGCTGCATCACTTTCTCTTCCAAAGTCATGCGGGATAGGAGATCATTTACGCGTTTCTCTATCGGAGCCTTCGGATCTTTATATAGTGCAACATCTTTTTTATCTTTTGCCGAAAGGGTGCATATAGAACCTAGCAAACATAATCCGTAAACCAATACTTTCTTTCTCATCGGTGTTTTCGTCGGTTAATTAGTATATAAATATAGCTTTATCAGACAGCCACAACATGGCTTCTTTTTATCGTCTTTCAGATAAATCAGTCACCTTATACGGATGCTTCACTGCTGCATGAGCAGCTTTCTGGGCAACAGCTTTTCGAGCCTCATCCAGGCTCTCCGGGGCATAAGGATTTCCGATTACATTGCGTTTGAAGATACGTTCGAACCAAGTGCAGGCAGCAGTATAACGTCCGACTTTCACATCCAGATGATGTCCGTCCCGGTTCATATGATCGCCAATGAAAGAGGTACGGGCATTCTGTATGGCAGTGCCCGTAGGGATAATCATCTTAATCTTATATGCCTTACCTGCTTTTTTCACTGCATCTACAATTGCGTGATACATCGTCAGCTGATCGCGGTTGTAGTTTTTAAATCCACCGTGATTGGAAGTGGATGCATAGGCCCAAGTCTGGTGCAGCATCAACTTTGTTTTCTTGGGAAGACGGGCTTTTACATACTCTATGAGCTCGGGAAGAGAGGCTTCATACGTCTCATACATTCCGGAAAAAGTACTTGCCTGTTGCAGGCTGACATAATCCCAGTCTTCATCCGCCAACACCATTTCCAAAGACATCTTGCCTTTTTCCCGTTTCTTTCCATCCGTACCGATTTTCCGGTAGGCATAGGCAGGAGCATTTTCACGTGCATTCTTCACATGGCGTTCCAGAGAACAGCCACCAATAAACATATTGCCGATTATGGTTGAAATGCCTTCGGCTTCCGCAAGTTCATGCAGATATTGCTCAACGGCATCTTGGGAAAAGCTGTTGCCAATGGCAAGTATTCTGACCGTTTTTTGCTGGGCATATGCTCCTCCGGCAAGAAGGAGCAGTATGCACATACAAATCACTATATTTCTATATTGCTTCATTGTAATCAATATGATAAAAAACAAACCTTATTTCGCCAGGCTAATGCATAGTGCATTGATATGTCCTTCCGCGGCACTACCGGTATCAAGCCCTTTCACCTCGACAATGACCTTTCCCTCCGAATCCGGTTCTACATTCTCAAACTTGGCAATGTACTCCTCGAAGTTTGCGGCAGCAAACGAGGCAGCATCCTTGATACCTGTCTTCACTTCTTTAACCGCACTCTCCGTTTTACCTACCAATTTATAAGAAGAGATACGGGCGTCTTTGCTTCCATTGAAACGGATGGCTAAAATAGTGAAATTATATTTCCGGGCTACATCCAGTTGAGAGATTTCTATTCTTCCTGGACCTACATCACCCTGGTTTTTCTCTCCTTTCACTAACAAACCGTCTTTCCATGCAGTCAGAGGAAATTCCACGCCATCCACCGTCACTGGGCTAGCCGGTTCGGAACCGACTCCAGCATGAGTCGCAGTAAATCCGTCAAGCACTCTGACACCAATATTCGTATAATTGTTTTCCACATCTTTTATCCAGCTGGTGGTTGAACTTTCCTGATGAGAAGTTATATTATTCCACGGAGTGGCAGAAAGTGAAGTCGGACCGAAATCAATATAGATGGGGGCTTTCAAGTCGGTGTCAGATATCTCCGGTTGCTTGAAGTCAACCAAATCGGTCACTTCATCAGGTTTCTGCACAGCGTAATGGGCAGCATTTTGTGCAATCTTCACTACCTGCGGGTCAATCGTTTCGGGAGCATACGGGTTGCCAACAACGTTTTGTCCCGTAATCATCTCAAACCAGGTGCAGGCAGCAGTATATCGCCCGTAAGTAACCTCCAGATGATAACCGTCACGGTTGAATGCATCACCCAGGAATGAGGTGCGGCCGTTCTGTATGGCTGTCCCCGAAGGAATCAACAGGCTCAAATCCGTATGATTCGTCATAGCCTGTCGTGCAGCCGTTACGATAGAAGAATACATCGTCATCTGGTTGCTATCATAATCCGGGAAACTTTCATGAGTGGAACTGGAAGTGTATGCCCAAGTCTGATGCCACAGCAGTTTAGCTTTCGGACAACGTTCCTTTATTCCTGCAATCAAATCAGCCAATACCGTATATGTTTCGTATTTACCGGATTTACCGCTCGCCTGTTGCAGACTGATATAATCCCAGTTTTCATCCGCCAATCCCTGTGATAGTTTATAACCGGTTTTACCTACTTTCTCGCCTTTTACTATTTTACGATATTCATAAGCAGCGGCATCCGACTGGAAGTTAGCCCAATGCTTATCCAGGTCACAGCCGCCAATATACATATTTCCGATAATTAACTCATAGCCTGCCGCTTCTGCCAGTTCATACAGATATTGCTCAACGGCATCCTGCGAGAAACTATTGCCAATTGCCAGTATTCGTATAGCATTTTGCTTTACGGTCACCGGAATTGTAGCAACTAGCGGTTTTGTATTTGTAGGACATTCGATAGAAATCGCTGTGCTACCATCCGCAACACCCGTAATAATAATGCTATTATTATCTTCGCTGACAGCTACTGTAGCGATGTTTGCATCTTTGGAAGTACAGGTATATTCCGGTTTCAGCTCTTCTTCACCACCAACCGATACGTTCAGAGTGACAGATTCACCAGTCATGACAGTGACTTCCTTAGAAGCAACCACCATCCAGTTTCCATCTACATATACTATTTTTTCTTCTGTCTGGGTTACAATCTTCTCCGAGTCCGAGCAGGAAACCAACGAACTGCCAACAGAAAATAACGTTACTAAAAAGAATAATCCGCTCAACAGAAAATTATTCTTTATTCTGAAATGCTTTATCATAAGTACTTTTAGTTATTTCTTTTTTTCATGTAATAATCTCTCATCAGATACCATGCCTTCTTGCGCATTCCCTGATCGGATATTAACCCTTTGCGGTTCCAGCCATCCTGATTAGTGGGGTGGAAACGGAACGGAGAACGGAAGTCGAACAGAATCCAGGGAGATACTCCACGCAGGTTAGGGATATTGTCGAACATACGGATATTGTCTCTATACAGACGTGCCTGATACTCTTCACTCCAGGAGCTGACTACATTCTCATCGCCGGACTGACCGTACAGTGCTTCACCACCAAATTCAGAAATAATCAACGGTTTGTCCGTCACTACTTCCCAGATTGCATCTTTCGGTTCAACAGGCCATGGATGATACCAGCCCATATATTTATTGATTGCTACGACATCCAATTGGGAAGTAAAGGAATCTTCCATTACAAAACGCTGTTTCTCACTGTTAAAGCGCACAAGGTCAAAAGCGGCGACATACAGACGGGTAGTATCCAGTTGTTTGCCTGTTTCAAGCAGGGAAGTCAAAAAATCATTCCGTTCTTTGGAAGGCTGTGTTTCATTGGCAACACCCCAGTAACCTACTGCACAACGATTCTGATCGCGCTTTATCATTTCAGAAAGCATCTTCTGTGCTTTCTTACGGGTATCTTTGTCTGTAAAGTCAATGCCTTGCCAAATAGGAATTTCCTGCCAGAGAAGGAAACCCATCTTTTCTGCCAAGCGTACCGTGTATTCATTCTGCGGATAATGTGCCAGACGAATCATGTTCACACCAAGCGCCTTAGCTTCATTCAGCAACATAGCTGCATCGGCTTCCGAGAAAGCACGTCCCATGCGCTGCGGAATCTCCTCATGGAAAGAGATGCAACACATAAATGTCGGTTTCCCGTTCAGGTAAATATCCGTTCCTTTCACTGTGATGTTACGGAAGCCTATTTGTTCCTCCACGCGGTCGGTACTTGAAGAAATGGCCACACCATAGAGTTTCGGTTCTTCGGGCGACCAGCGTTGCAGTTTCTTTGCATTCAATACGGTTTCCGCTTTTCCTTCCGCATCAGTGGTAAGTTCCGCATTGATTTTAAGTTCGGGGATGGCGACTGTCACCTTTTCACCTGCCTTTTTATCAGAAAGACGTACACGGGCAATGATCCGGTCGGGAGCATTTTTATCCAGTTGGATGAAGTAATCTTCTATAAATGTGCGGGGAGTTTTCACCAGCAACACATCTCTTGTGATGCCGCCATAATTCCACCAATCGAACGCCATAGCAGGAATGGCGTCCTTGGTACGACGATTGTTCACTTCTATTGCCAGGAAGTTATCGCCATCTTTCAACAGGTCCGTCACTTCTACTTGGAAAGGGGTGAAGCCACCTTCATGTTCTGCTATTTCTTTTCCGTTCAGGTAGACTTTGCAACGATAGCTGACAGCACCAAAATAAAGAAACTGACGCTTGTCTGCCAGACGTTTGGCATCAAAATGACGCGCATACCATACAGTACCCTCATAATATTTCAGTTCGGGCGACTGCGAGTTCCAGTCTCTCGGGACATTAAGACGCAAGCCGCCTTCGAATGCATATTCGTAGAAATCAGTATTTCCTTTCGGTTGCTGATTTTCATAGATTTTCATTCGTTGTCCCTGATCGTACAGGTCGATAATGGCATTCCATTTACCATTCAGTGAATGAATGTCACGACCGTAGACATTCGTTATCAGTTCTTGTGCCGCAACGCTTCCTGCAAAAGCGATCAGCAACAACAGACATAGATTTAATTTCTTACCTATTTTCATTTATCTATTAGTTTGTGGTATTTATACATTATTCGTTTCTCGATTCATTCTTCAGGAAATTCATCACCCAGTTCCAGGCAGCACTCCACTGCTCTGCATAGGCATAATGGGCAGTCGTTTCGGCCACGAACAACTCTTTCGGAGCATTAATCATGTTGTAAGCCGAATAAGTGGTGGTAGGCGGACAGACCATATCATTATAACCGAAAGTATAGAATCCCGGTACTTTAACCTGCCGGGCAAAGTTGACTACATCAAAGTACTGAATGGTTTTAATCTTCTCCGGTGTCCGGTTCCTTTCATCCTTAAACATGTGCGGCCAACCTCCTGCGCGACCATGAGCATAGCCTGCAATATCACACAAAGCCGGATAGAAAGAAACTAATCCTTTGACACGGTTATCCAGTCCGGCAATCACTATGGAAAGTGCTCCGCCCTGACTTCCACCGAAAGTTGCCAGATTACCATTAAATTCGGGAAGTGTGTAAATGAAATCAATGGCTCTTACACAGCCTGTATAAACCCGTTTATAATAATACTTATCCCGATCGTCCGTATTGAATGAATGGTAATTCTTCAAGGCCCCGTTATAAAGTCGGTGATATACATCCCCCGTCAGGTTGACCGGAATGCCGTGAATACCGATCTCCAAAATGATAAAACCATTTCCGGCACGTTCGGGCTCCCCGTTATATGCGCGGATACCCGCACCCGGTACTTTCAAGATGGCCGGATATTTTCCGGGAGCTTTCGGCACACAAAGGATGCCATACATGCGGGATGCATAGTCATTATTCGCAAAAGAAACATGATATACATTCACTTTGTCCGTACACTTTTCCGGCAATAAAGTCATTATAGGTTCCAGCGCCCACTTTTCAGCGGCTTCTTTGGTGCTCTTCCAGAATTCAAGAAAATCGGCGGGCAACGGAGTAGTCGGTTGTAGCTTCTCCGGATCAAAGCCGACGGTAGCTACACCTTCATATTCACGCCCTTGATAACTGACAAAAGCACGGCAACGCAGGAAACCCTCTTTTTTCATTGTACCTGCATTAATTTCGAGCTTTTCATTCTTCAAAGGTTGTTTACCTGTCTGATGAGGTTTCATCATATCTTCCGAAATCTCATAACGCACTTCCAGATGATCCTGTGGAATATTGCATTTCAGTACAGCTACTTTGAATTTCACTTTTTCTCCCGGTTGATACAACCAATTGGTGTGGTCGGGAGTGACCAGCACTTGAATCAGCCTTTCCGCCGGTTGCCCGTACACAACGAATTGCACGGCAACAAACAAAGCAAGAAAAACAGAACGCAAACTTTTTATCATAATTCCATTATTGTTTATAGTCTTTTCATGGTTTTACCTGGTATTGATAAAGAGTGAAAGAATTCTTATCATTCAACTCGAAACTTACTTTACCCTGTACACCGACTTCAGCAACAAACTTTTTGCCATTTCCCATCAAAGGAGTAAAAGTTACCTTCTTGCCCTCCGGAAGCCAAGTATCAATGGTTCTTTTGGCTATATCATTGTCTTCGCGGTAAATAATGAGATAACCTTGCGTGTCAGAGACTATTGATTGAAATCCTGTCCACGAGCGTCCCGAAGGTTCTTCACCAATGGGTAATATGATGCCTTGATGAAATTGAAGTTGCAAGGGTTGATATTCCTTGAGCAGAGTTGCCGTAGCATAAGCCTCTTCGGGCAGGTTCGAAGCCTCCATCCAAGCCAATGGCTGTGCCGCCAGGGTGATGGCAAAGAGGTAGTCGAAACTATAACGAGCGGGAGCAAATGGATCGGTAGTGCTGTACTTATCGGCATTACGCCATTTATTAAGGAATTCTATCTGCATCTTCTCGGCCGGTACATAGCGAGACAGCATCCAAAGATTACGCAAGGTGCGATAGGGATAATAGTTGCCCCAATCGGTATAACGGTTTTCCAGGAAGATATTGCCATACTCATTCATATAATGATATCCACCGCGACGACCGGCAGTGGCATCGAGGTTGAAAATCACCTCATGGTTGGTTTGTGCTAACACGGCATCAAACAACCGGCGCAAATTCTGTTCGGCTGTTTTAGTAGGTATTTGTAAGCCATCTATCTTGAAACAGCAGATGCCATACTCCTTGTAAAGCCCGATAATGACTTGCGCGTCTTTTTGCCAATCGGCAAAATCATTCTGTATACTAGGATTGAACCATAATCCGATACGAATACCCAATTTCTTTCCTTTCTCTACAATGCGTTTCAGTCCATGAGGGAATTTCGTGGGGTTGGGCGTCCAGTAATCGGCATTTTTCCAAATATCTTTAAAGCTGCCTCCGGCTGTCTTTGAGTTGGGACTTTTTCCGCTCTGCCAACCATCGTCCAGTTGAAAGAGGGTGACACCCAGACGTGCGGCACGATCCAGCTCAGCCAGACAGAAAGCCTCATCTATTTTGGCATCCTGACTACGGTCACCCCAGGTATTGAGCATAATCATCTCATCCTGTGCGGCAGTGTGGTGGCGCAGTTGTTTTTGATAAAGGCGCAATGCTGTTAGTGCTTCTTGTTCATCTCCGGTATAGACACCGGTAACGCATCCATAAACACGAGTCCAGCTATCCGGTTTCACATCATCAGATGCAATGCCCAGACCCACTACCATAAAATCGCTAAAGTCGGCCACGAAGTCGGAACCATTATAATGTAATTGGGTACTGCTGCAAGGAGCCTCTTTCAAGAAAAAGAAACCTTGCCGGGTAGCCACATCGTGAGCAAAAAGCAGATTACCACGATAGGTATTGCGACGGTAAGGAAGCCAGGTACGTTCTGTCACCAGATTGTCGTTCCAATCAGTATAGTCGAAGAACTCTACCGTACGGGCACGCCAATGATTACCGGAGAGTTGCAATCTGTCAATCGTCGGAGTTTTCACCCCCGTAGTCATATCGGCTGTGTGCTCTATATTTTTACGATCGGCATTAGAACGATTGTCATCTTTATTCTGGTAAAGTTCTACTTGTCCTTTCAGATAGGTATCGCAGGCAATGGCGGGACAGTCTGCATAAATGCGATAGCGACGTTCTATACTTAGAGAACCGATGGTGCAAGCCACAGTGGCTTGCAGATAGCTGGCATGTATACCATTCGTTGGAATCTCATTCACAGTGAAAGTAGCAGCTGTAGAGATGCCTTTCACAATCGAGAAGTCGGGCTCTTTGCCTTGAGCCGGGATTATTTTTCCACATAGCTTATCGGTGAGGCTAATGGTGACAGGTGTACCATTATTCCACAGCATGGTACGCTCCATGTAGTTATTGCCCATACGTAGTGTATCACCTTTCAGGAAAGCATAATAGTGTTGTCCCCCCCAAAGCGGCAATCCCAATATGGTTGAGAGAAATATCGTGATAATACTTTTTTTACTCATAGTTTGTCTGCGGTTTGATGTAAGCCGGAGCCTCCAACAATTTGTTGGGTTCGTTGAAACGTTGGTTATCGGGTACATTGTGTTTGCCCAAGCCTGCCTGCATAAGCTGCTTTAATTCGGGCAGATGATGATGATAGATATCACGCGGTTCTACGCCATGCTTATGACAGAGTCCGGCTGCCATACCTACTACTTCGCCCATCATACCAGTAGTACGCATCACACGCACCGTACCCAAGGCTACGTGTGTGCAACTCATATTACGACCTGCCATAAAGAGGTTATCCACATTGCGCGAATAAAGACAACGATAAGGGACAGCATAAGGATGAATCCAACGATGCACCGTTGCCGACTTGAATTCATTATCAGGAAAACGCACACTGTTCACGCTATCGGGGAAGTGGAGGTCGATACTCCAAGTGGTAGTAAACGAAGCATCCTCGTGCGCCACATTTTTGTCTATATCGTCTTGTGCTAACACATAGTCGCCCAGAAGGCGGCGAGATTCACGTTTACCGGAAACATACGCCACCCAATCGAGTGAACGGTTGGCATACTTTTTACGATCCGCATAGTGATTCTTCAGATAGCTCCAATTGGAATATACCACCAAAAGTCCATAGTCGCGTATGCGTTCAGCCTCGGTGATTTGATTACGGTTCATTCCTGTTTCCCATTTCCATTCGCCCATAGTTACAGGCTCGCAATTATCAGCGCCAAAGCGCATACCATATTCGAAGCGGGGGAAAGAGGTCTTCTTCTTCATGTCCTTGCTATACCATTGTACCGATGCGCCCATCACTAGCGAGTCGGGCTGCTCGGGAGCGAGACTTTCGCCATATTCATCGCGGCCTTCACGTCCCATAGTCCAATCGGCACCGGCTAAGTAGCCTATGGTAGCATCGCCAGTGCAGTCACTAAAAAGAGGAGCGGTAAGTTCCGTTTGTTCACCTGTCTCAATGTGTTGAATAGTGACTGATGCTATGCGATCACCCTGCATCTTTACGGCCACAGCACGTTGCGAAGCATAAAGGGTGATATTCTTTTCGGCAGCTATAAAGTCTTCCTTTTTCTGATCTTCATAATAGTCACCCGGTTGGGCATTACCGGAACGTTCATGACCGAATTCGCGTATCATACGACCTAACCCCTCGTTGGGTCCCTTTTCGATAATACCACCCAGGTGTACACGTATCTCCGACGAGTTATTACCACCCAGTACAGGACGATCGTTCACTAATGCCACCCTACAACCTAACCGGGCAGCAGCCGTAGCGGCACACATGCCGGCTACGCCTCCTCCCACTACCACAAAGTCGTACTGATGGGTGGGCACCGTTTGTTGTTGTTGCAAGCGGGCACGAAGTGCAGCTGTCTCTGCCTCGCCCCATGCAGTGGGTTGCGCATTCATATCAGTCGTGAGATAGATGGCATCACAACGACCATTAAAACCTGTAAGGTCTTTCAAAGCAAGGGTAATAGTACCTGCCTTCAATACGACCTTACCGGCGGACTGCCATTGCCAGGAATTACCGGTGTGTCCCAACGTAGTTTTCAGTAACTTACCACCTAAAGCCAGACGAAACTTTCCGGGTCCTTCGGCATCGGTCCAAGGTGAAGTCCAGTTGTAGGTGCGGGCATATACATAGTAAGTGCCCGCCTGGGGAATATTGATTTCTGCCGTAGCATCGGCCACAGGAATACCCATGCCATGTGCCATGAGATAGGGTGAACCCATTTGATCCATGAACTGCTGGTCGAGCACCCAGCCGCCTCGCTGGCTGAAGCTTTCTGCTTCGATGAGCAGTTCTCCGGCTACAGCCACAAGGCTACAGGCTACGGCTATGCATGTCAGTAAGATTTTTTTCATCATAGCACAGCGTTTTTTAATTATTGAATAGTTATATCACCCACTTTCACCCAACCTTTGGAGGTTTGATACTCATCGCGGGCTGAAATTAAGATACCAATGGCATTCTCTTTGGTAGTATCTACCAATCCTACTGCCCAAATGTAATTCCCTGCGGCTACATCAGTGAGTTTGATATTAGTAGTGTAAGTCTTGGGAGCTCCCTTCATCCAAGTGGCAATGTTTGCTTTGTCTTCTATATAGATGCGGACGGGCTCCTCTGTATTCTTATCGAGCAGAGCGATAGCAAGTTTGTACTTGTCACCATACTGCGGCAAATTGGTAGGACAGTAACCCCAACCCAAGTTCGACCAGCGGTGAGTAAGTGATACACTACTGCCACTACGAGCTATAGTAGGAATAGACAGACGGTCGGGATAGAGACGGTAACCACCTTCGGCAATAAACTCCTTCACCAAATGGAAAGCTGTATTGAACCAAGAATGAGTTTCACCTTTGTTCACGTTGGTATCAAAGCGGAGGTCCATCATGTTGACATAACCACCCTTGGCTTCATCATATTCTCCCTGGCGCACCTCGGCAAAATTCTTGTAACCATCGCCGGCAATAGAACCACCGTGTGATGATTCTACCCAACCACCTTCCATAGTAATAGGTACGATACCATGATAGGTAGTACTGATGCCACGCTCCCAATCCTTATAATATTGCTTCATGCCGAAAGCATCGTGACGCAAACAGAAGCCTTTAGCTACGGCACGTTTCACCATATCGGCAGCTACATCGGTATCGGTATCACTAAACTCTTTGCCACTAAGCAAACAGCGATGATAATTAATCATGATAGGCACTTTAGTGAAAAGGCGTGACATTACGTCTGTAATCCATTCAAATACTGCTTGTCTAGGAGCTTCATCACCTGTAGAGTATTTCAGGGTGTGAGTCTCGCCCCATTTGCCTAATCCAAAACCACTCACAAATTGAGTGACATCAGGATCATTGTATTTGGCTGCAAAAGCAGTAAGAAACTCTTCATACTCCCTCTGGAAAATGGGATCGTCCGGATAAGGTGTCCATACGTTTACACTACCGGTAGTAGTGGTAAATCCTTCAGCACCGGCCTCTTTTACATAATCGGGACAGGCATCTTCATGTTTGTCACGACTATCACACACAAAGGTAAAGGCGAGCTTCAAGTTTCGTTCTTTAGCTCCTTCCACCAGCATACGAAAACGCTTGGCAGGTTCGGTCTGTACACTTTCATCCCATACATATTTGCCTTTTTCAGGATTAAAGTTACTCCAAAGACCACGTACGTAGAGCGTATTGCCATAGTCAGATACCTTCACAGTACCTTCTGACGACTCGAAGTTATCATAAAGATCCCAGAAATCCATCATCATACCACTTCCAATACCCGCGTAAATGACCCATCCACTCATAAGGTTACGCTGCAGTTGGTAGCGTTCGGGCATGATATTGACGGTCGTGTTGCCTTCAATGTTCCAACTATAATCGGTTATAGGGGCATCATCGTCTGAACAAGCAGTGCCAATGAAAGACGTAGTAGCCAGCAGACACATCGACAAGGTCTTGATGCTGTTTTTTATTATTTTGTTCATAAAATATATCTCGTTTATTGTTATCATTTAAAGGTAGAATAAGAAGTGAAGTGATAAAAGCTCCACCTCTTATTCTTTCATTTTGGATTTATTTAATATCAAAGAGTACAGTGTTGTTCTCCAGGTCCACTACCACATAGTTACAGCCCTCCGGGATGAGGAAATAAGCATAGCGGTTATTGCCCTGACCTGTTACGGCTCCTTCTATCTTACCCGCTGTTACTGTGGTGTATCCATTGTAGCTATTACGAACAGCATCAGCAGTAGAACCAACGAACCATCCGTTATTAGCATATCGCAGCGTGCTGAAGTTCACCCAACCGGCATTTGTCTTCCCATAATTATCCTTATATTCATTACGTGGCAATACATCACCTTTATAAACGAATACTTTCGGATTGGCAACACTCTGAATAAGATTATACTTCACTTGACAGTACTTGAAGCTTTTTCCGGTTTCTTCATCAATACCCGAATCGTAAGCAAAACTATTGAAACCACCATACATGTGCAGTACATTGACTTCCTGACTCCATGGGTTTTTCCCCAGTTCGGTATTGTTGAACGATACGGTGAGTGGTTTCAGATCGGTAGCGGTCGAATAGATGGTAATAGATTTCTCCTCCTTATTCAATACAATGCGGTAAGTTCCATCGGCCGGAATTGTCCAATATTGTTTATCCACTTTGCTAATGAGTACTTGTCCGAATGTTGACAATTGACCATCTTCGATGTCATGACTATCAGCTATTTCCGGTACAATGGCCATCGCTTGTTCACCTTCGAAGGTGAGCGGGATGTAAAGGTTACCAGCTTTCAGTGCACCACGCCAAGCATAAATCTGGTCATTTTCGAGGACTTGAGCCATCTCAATCTGTTCCCCACCTACGGCACTACCAGCCAGGAATATCTGATCGGCTTCAACTACAGCACCAGCTTCTACTATCTTCACCGTCTGTTTACTCATATTCACAGTGATACGATAGGTAGCTGCAGATGGAATTAACCACGAATTGGCTTCAGCGCGATCGGATATGACGCCTGCCATTTCACCTGTGGTGATAGGGGCATCGGCGGTTTCCGGGCCAATGGCATTCAATTCGTCGGCATAGTCAACGGGGAAGTTTATCTTACCGGCAACCAAAGCTCCTTCGTAACTATAAATTCTGTTTGTCTCGTCTTTCAACGTCATCTTAATATTATCATCGCCTACGGCAGTACCTCCCACATAAAGGTTATCAGCTTTATACTGTTTGGGGCCATAAGTTTTGAACTTCACCGTTGCAGTAGCAATATCGGGCACCATAAGACGGGGACCTTCAAAGTTGGCTGTAACAGTAAAAAGGACTTCGCCAATGGTACTGGTGGTTAGACCGAAGTAATCGACCAATATATCCTGCATCTCTTTGTTGGTGTACGAGCGAAGAAATTCACCATCATCATCAAATTCCTTGATATTTGCAACATCGCTACCGATAAGCTGCATCTCATATTTATAAGTTGTGATATAATCTTCACCAAAATTGTGAGCGGTGCTCCACTTCAGCGTAAAAGCTGTCTCGTTGGGTTTACTTTCATCGAGCTTAATATATTCGCCCGAAGGAGTCAACTCAATCTCCGACTGGTTGCGTGAGGCAGTATTGTCTATCTCCTCTTCGCACGAGGTGGCAAGCATGCTCATCATTCCCACAGCCACCATTCCAAGGTTTCTATATAAATGCATTGTTTTCATGTTCGTAATAGTTTATAGGATTAATAACCCGGATTGTTGGGTAACAAGTTGGGACACAACTCCACATCATGTGTAGGCAGCGGCCACAAATATTCGCGTTCGGGGAAGATGCGTTTAGCACCCTGCGAACAATAACCGGCATTAAAGAGAGCTGCAAAGTCTGCTAAACCATCTTCGTCGATTTGCGGAGTCATTCCCCAGAACCAGAGGTTCTTGTTCACGATATTGTTCAGCAATTCTGTGGGGTCAATAAGCATGATGTAATTGTAACCATTCAATGCTTTTCCTGCCAATTTCCAACGCATCAAGTCTTGCAGGCGTTGGTTCTCCATAGCAAACTCCATGCGGCGCTCTATACGCAGGGCACGTCGCAGTTCGGTTTGGTTGGTAGTGGTCACGGCAGGATAACTATCAGTAGCTGTTACATTCACACCATAAGCACGAGCACGTACCATATTAATGGCTTTCAGCACGCTGTCGTCAATCAGGTTCTGTTCTATCATGGCTTCAGCATAAATCAACAGTACGTCAGCATAGCGCATTATGATATAGTCTTGTTCTACCTTTTGGTCTACTGTCCACGTAGCATCAATACCTTTCTTCCACAACAATCCTGTATATGAACTATATTGATTCACGATACGGGTATCTTGGTTGCTTTGTGTCTTACCTGTGGTATAGTTCATTACAGTTTTAGCTGCAGGACTGGGGTCGTATTCGAAACCACAGTGCTCGGTATTGAATTCAACGATGGTCATTGTACAACGCGGGTCACGGTTCTTGAAAGGCTTGCGAGGATCAAACAACGGTGATTCGTCAATAGGTAGCCCGTCAGTACAGAGATATGAGGCCAAGAGGTCCCATGAGGGATTGTATGAGCCATATCCTCCGGCATTACGAGGAAGACCGTTCTTCACAATCCAGGAATCGAGCATCACTTCGTTTTCAATGGAGCGAGGTATCACGAACACTTTCTCGTCATTCAGTTTGGTGCTCTGCTTGAAAAGTTTAGCATAGTCAGGTTCCAAAGAATAGAGTTTAAGATCCATACAAGCTTTGGCGGCTTGTGCAGCTATCTCATAATCACCCATATAGAGGGCAAAGCGCGCTTTCATAGCCAGGGCTGCTCCTTTGGTAGGATGGATATTTTCGTCTTTTCCATAGCTTTCAGGCAAACCGGCAATGGCTTTATCGAAATCAGCATACACCAAAGGAATCACTTCCGCTTTAGGTCTGCGACCACGTTGCAAAGCTTCGGAAATGGTTATAGTCTCTTCCTGATAGGGCACATCACCATAAAAGAAGATCAGTTCAGCATATTTGCAGGCACGACAGAAATAAGCCTCACCGGCATAACGATTATAAACTTCCTCGGTCACAGCACCCTTTGCCTTGTGAATATTTTCGAGCATTGTGTTGGTGCGGGCAATAAGTTTGAATGATTGCTGCCACAAAGCATATACTTCATACTGCTGGCCGTTCAGGGTTCCATCAAGCACGGTTCCACCACTTCCCGGGTTACGGTTCGTCTGACGATAGGTTGTGTTGTCCGACCATTGTTCGGATGAGCTAAGAGGTTCTTGCCAATAACCTAAAATATAGAAATCATTGGAAGCCAAACGCAATTCTGTTTCGGATGTGTACCAAGACTCGGTATTACCTTGCGATTTGGGTACCAAGTCCATGCTCTCGCAAGCAGCAAGACTCAGGCACATTCCGGCTAATAATATCTTTGTTTTCATATTCTATTCCTATTTATTTAAAAGTTAACTTGTATGCCCATTACTAAAGAGGTGGTAATAGGATAATCCGATGTACCCATTTCAGGATCCCAACCACTAGGGAAATTGCTCAAACAGAAGAGGTCACTACCACTCACATAGAAGCGGGCACGGTTTATACCGGCTTTTTGTGTCCAACTCTTAGGCAGGGTATAGCCTAATGTGATATTCTTCAAACGGAAGTATGAACCGTTGAACATCCAGAAGTTAGAGGTAGCATAGTTATTGCTCTTCGACACATTCGAAAGGCGGGGATACTTGGCTGCTAAATTCTCTTCAGTAGTATTGAAAGGACTCCAATATTTACCCTCGAGAATGGCTGGTACGTTACCATAGTTATCACGCAAAGGTTGTACCATAGAAGTAGAGAGGTAAGAATTTTGCTTGCCGATGCCTTGGAAAGCAAGACTGAAGTCAATGCCTTTGTACGAAGCGTTAAGGCTACCACCATACTGGAAACGAGGCAGTGAGTTACCCAAAGGTACACGGTCGTATTCGGGACTGATTACGCCATCGGGTACACCATCGGGACCACTGATGTCACGATACTTCAAGTCACCAACTGTAACGGTAGTACTAGTGCGAGCCGAGTTGTTCACTTCTTCTTGAGTTTGATAGATGCCCTCGCACACATAACCATAGAATTCATTGAAGAGCACGCCGGCACGTTTAATCTTACCACCACTGATTTGCTCACCATCATTCATATAATCAATCTTTGAAAGGAAGTCGGAGAAATTCACATTTACACCATACTTAAAATCTCCTATCTGGTCGTTCCATGCCACTTCAATATCATAACCATGAGTGGACATCTTACCTGCATTCGTACTAGGGTTGTTATATCCCATAAAATAAGGGATTTCGATATTCAGCAACATGTCCTTGGTCTCTTTCCAATAGTAATCGAAATGAAACTGCAGACGGTTGTTCAAAAAGTTGACATCCAGACCTAAGTCAGTACTGGTAGTCGTTTCCCAAGTAATATCTTCTACAGCCAACACAGCAGGACGAGCAGTTTTATCAGAAACTACACTTCCATCAGCCATATAGAAAAGTGAATTACCAAAACTCATCAAAGCAATGTAGGGGAAGTAGTTGCTGCCGATACGTTCGTTACCTAACATACCCCATGAACCACGCAACTTCAAGAATGAAAGCCAATCCCATTTGAGGTTCTTCATGAACTTCTCTTCACTCGCTACCCAACCAGCTGAAAATGAAGGGAAAGTACCCCAACGATAACCTTTGGCAAAACGTGAACTACCATCGTGACGCACGTTAGCCTGGAACAGGTAACGATCGGCATACGAATAAATAACACGGCCAAAAACAGAGTTTGAAGTATACTCTGAACCTGTACCGCTATTGGTTTGGAAATCTTCCGAACCGATATTGAGGTAAGGATAACCGGTCAGTTCATATTTATCGCGCGCAGCACCGAGACTTTCGCTCTTCATATAGTAGTTTTCGAAACCGGCCATTACTGTGAGATTATGACTGCCAAAGGTTCCCATATAGTTGGCAATTGCCTGGCTAGTGACATTATAATCATCGTTACGAGTTTCTGTGAGCGAATTGGTAGTCCAAGTGCTCCCGGAGTCGAAATAACCGCCAAAGGTTTCGGGATCATCGGGCAAGGTGTATCCACATGAATTTTTAAACGCTTTCTTCTTTTGATAGTTGATAAAAGGAGATACGATACCCGAGATGCTTAGCCCCTTGATAGGCTTGAAGGTTAGCGAACCTTTACCTGCCACCTGCGTACTGTGAGCTACCGAATTACCACCGGCTACAAGCAATCCATAAGGATTTGCACCACTCTTACCCGAAGCTAAACGACCATCATCCCAGGTTGCGGGGTAAATGGCGGGCATTTTACGCATGGTATCAAAAGGGTCATAGTTTGTGGCAGTACTCTTAGCATGACGGATATTTACGTCTATTTGAGCACTAAGTTTATCATTGATATTAAAGTCGTTGTTCGAACGGAACATGTAGCGTTGGAAACCACGACCGTCATAAAGACCGTCTACTTCGTCATACGAAAGGGTAGCTACCGACTTTACCGCTTTGTTACCGCCTGATACAGAGAGAGTATGAGTCATACGGGGAGCACTTGACTTCAAAATCAGATCAGTCCAATCGGTAATGGGGTAGTTGTTCGGATCAGTAGCATTATACTTCACCCAATTCTTGGTTTTGTCAGCCGTATATTCTTGGAAAAAACCACCAGTAGGGTTATCGTTGTATTTCAACTCGTTGCTCATCTCCAAGTAGCGAGTGACTCCCACCATACTAGGTTGTTTAGTAGGAATTTCCCAACCAAATTCAGCATTATATTTCAGATTGATTTTACCGGTATCGTTACCGCGCTTGGTAGTAACTAAGATAACACCAGCAGCAGCTTTCGAACCATAGATACTGGCAGCCGCAGCATCTTTCAATACAGATATGCTCTCTACATCATTAGAATTCACATAGTCGAGCGAACTCTGCACACCGTCTACAATCACTAACGGGCTCGATTCACCCATAGTGGTAATACCACGCACACGAATAGAGGCGGCTCCTGCACCGGGAGCAGAGCTATTACGCGTCACCATCACACCAGAGAGTGATCCTTGCAATGCATTGGAAAGCATGGCTGTACGCTTGTTCACCAGCTCTTCTCCCTTCACGGCTGCCACCGCACCGGTAAGGTCTTTCTTCTTTACCACACCGTAACCGATAACAACTACTTCGTTGAGCGCTCTGCTAGCTTCTTCCATTACTATGGCATACATATTTTTGCTATCTATCCGCACGATTTTATCCACAAAGCCCACATAGCTAATGAGCAATTCGCTACCCTCGGGAACGTCTATCTGAAACTTACCATCAAGGTCGGTGATAGTAGCTGCATCACTACCTTTCACACGAACCGTAGCACCAATCATCGGAAGATCAGTTGCATCGACTACCTGACCAGAGATGCGCTTCGCCTTTTTCACTTGAGTAGTAGCCTTTTTAGAAGGATTAGCAGTGATGGTTACTTGACGGTTCTGAATGGTATATTTCAAATCGGCTAGCCGACATACTTCCGTCAAAATAGCATCGATCGACTTTCCTTTCAACTCGATGTTCACTTTGTTGTTGAGACGATCTTTTACAGGTTGATCATAGACAAAAACATATTGGCTATGTTTTTCAATGTAGTCGAACACTTGTTTCACTGTCGAATCTTCGGCTTTAAGGATATACATCCCATTTACCTTTTCGAACGAAACAGTCGACGCACTAGAATAAGCGGGCACAGACAGTAGTCCAGCCAAACAGAAAGCTTTTGCCAAGCTTACCACCGTAGTTGTGATTGTTTTTCGATTCATAATATAAGATTAATAATTAATATTTATTGCATAACGATTTATGAGTAATCTACCAGTTAATTGTTGATTTTAAGTTTACCGACTTTGCACCATCCCTCAAATAGAAGATTCTTGTCGATCGCCATTTTCAAGCCCGGCTGGCATGCTTTGGTTGTATCAACCAAACCAATAAGCCAAGTGTAGTTTCCCTTTTGAAGTCCATCCAATTTGACAGTTGTGGTATAATGACCATCACGCCCTTGTACCCAAGTTGAGAGATCAGCCTCATCTGCAAGCTGTTTTTTCACAATGTTATGATTGTCATCCATCAAAGCGATGCAGACTTTATATTTTCCTTTCCATTGAGGAATATTGGTAGGACAGTATCCCCAACCCAGATTGCGCCAATTGTGTTGCACGCTCACACGCTCGCCTGAACGGGCTTTATTTACAAAACTGACCTCTGTGGGATAGAGCCGGTATCCTCCCTCACGTTCGAAACGCTTCACCAAATCGAAAGAGCGATTAAACCACGAGGCTACTTCATCACCAATGCGAAGATCCATCATATTGACATGGGCATTACGGCTTTCTTCGTACTCGCCCCAGCGCACATCTTCCGAATGCCCCTGGCGATACTTGCCACTAGGATCAATCCAGTAACGGTGGTGCGCTCCGGTAATCCATCCTCCCTCCATAATGATGGGCAAGCGAAAGCGGTAAGCACGGGCAAAATCTTTTTCCCACTGTTCGTAGTAACCAGTCATGCCAAAAGCGTCGTGACGAATGGTGTATCCTTTGGCAATGGCTCTTTCGAGCAATCTTTTACTATCAGGGTGTGGTTCTGCCCAGCTGATGGTATCTCCCACCAAACGATGGTAGTTTATCACCAATGGTACACGTTTGAAAGCTTTTGCATAGGTATCGGTAATCCATTCGAATACTTCTACTTTATTTGAGTAGTTATTATACTTCACGCCATGTGCTTCTCCCCATTTACCAAGCCCATAAGCATCAATAAAATCTACTTTATCGGGATCGTCAAAAGCAACAGCAAAGGCTTGAAGAAACTTTTCGTATTTCTGTTGAAACACGGCATCGTCAGGATAAGGCGACCATATTTGGGGATTATTAGGATCTTGAAAACCTTTCGCACCGGCTTCCTTTACATAAAGAGGTGTGTTCTGTCCTTGGTCGCGGCTGTCTACATTGATACGGAAAGCCAGTCGCATACCACGTTCACGCACCGAAGCAAGCAATTTATAGATACGTGAGTCCGGATCGTTCCATACATAATCTCCCTCTTTACTCTCAAGCATATTCCAATTGATGCGAATGTAACATGTACCGGCGTAATCGCTCACGCGAACAGTGGAATCCCCACCATTTACGGGCATAGCATCATAATGGTGAGTTTGCCAAAAGTTTTCATCCCATGCACGTCCCAAATACATCACCCAACCTGTAAGGGGATTTTTGAGTACAGAGGTAGTATCAGGCTCAAAACATACTGTTTGTTCGGGCGCTTTTAGTCCTTTAGTTATAGATATTTGTGTATGTGCCGAAGACCATCCACAGAGTATCAGAGCTGCTATAAAAAGCATAAATGTGCGTAACAAAGTGTATCTTTTCATATTTTTCACTGGTATTAATAAAGCATAGCTTCTCCTTACGAGAAGGCGTATAAGTTTCCTCTACCTTGCTATGAAGGCATTATAAATTGGTTAATAATAAGTTTCTATGTAATTATTTTATTCAGGAATAATCAATAACAAATATAATTACTCCTTCACTAAGTAGATCGTATCACCATGAATTTTCATTCGGGTTTGCGTCATGGTTTCAATGGCTTTCAATACATCCTTTACCTGATCGTCAAGTACTAGTTTGCCATAAAGTTTATTAGCCGACATCTTATCATCAAACAGAATAGTCACTCCGTAATAATGACTGAGCCGTTGGGCTACAGACTCTACACTTTCACCGGCAAGGTTTATCATCCCTTGCATCCAGCAAGTATATTCATCGGTATTCACTAACCGTTTCTCAGCAAAACCACCCTCCTGCAAATTTACCAGTTCATTCGGTTTCATGCGAACCCTGTCATTGTTGGACGTTTTGAGTTCTACCGAACCTTGTACCAACACAACCTGCGAATCCGAAGCATCGTAATTGTTCACATTAAATTTAGTTCCAAGCACCTTCACTCTAAAATTATCAGAATTAACTAAAAAAGGATGCTCCGCATCGTGTGCCACATCAAAGTAGGCTTCACCTTTCACGTATACCTCACGATACTCGCCATTAAAACGTTTGGGATAGCGGACAACGGTACGCGAATTGGCTATGATTCTGGTACCATCTGCCAACATCAACGTCATCTTTTCGCCAACAGGCACTTCGACCTCTTCATCGTAAACATCAGCCATCATTTCCATAACTTCCGCACGGTACAAACCGTCCGTTGTATTCTCCCCGATTATATATTTAATACCTATTAAAAGAAGCAGCGTCGCAGCCACCGAGCCAACATACATCATAATGCGTCTCTGCCTAGATTTACGCTCTTGTTGGTGCATTTTCAAAAAAGCTCTTTTCTTAATGGCGGAGATATCTATCTCAGCCGGAGTGCTATGTTGTATGAACGACTTCAACTTGATGTCGTCCAGCAAATCACCATATTTATAATCATTTATATCTTTATCCATCTTCAATTCTTTTTATCCTTTCAATTTCTTTTTCCTGCAAACAATCTTTTCACCTAAAACTTCTTTCTATTTATAAAGACGCAGAGGTTGAATTTATCTATAGGTTTAATTTCCACTTTTTTTCTTTCAGTGCTGTTTTTTTCTGAATCACCCGCCTACAAGTCTCTTTCGCAAAGCATTCATAGCATACCCTATATGGTAGTTCACTGTAGGAAGTGAAATTTGCAACATACGCGCAATTTCCGCATAAGGCATTTGTTCCAGTTTTGCCAGGAAGAATACATGCTTGCACTTGGGCGGCAAACTATTGATTGCTTCATTCAAACACTGTATCTCTTCACGCGAAAGCATATCATCCATCGGAGTCTGCATATCAGGGAAAGAGAAATTCTGAAGTTCCTCAAAAGAGATCTCCTGATTACTCTTCACCTCTTTACGCAAATAAGAGATTGATTTACGATAAACAATCGTATTCAACCAACTCGACATACTGGCAATTTCCAAAAGCGTACTACGTAGTTTCCACACTTCAAAGAAAACATCGCCTACCACTTCTTCCGCCATTTCCTTATTACTAAGGATACCAAAAGCGTGATAGTATAACCTCTTCGAATATCGGTTCATAAAACTGTTAAAAGCCAGTTCATCCCCTTTGGAAATCAACAAAAGTTCTCTTTCCAGGTCTTCCATTTAATTAGATTACTATTTTATATATTGACAGGCGCAGAATTCTTATGTATTATATAGGTCAAGTCTCATAATATTAACTTTCTTTATCAATTAGCCTATTTTCCCCCAACAATGAGAAAAGCTATATCATCACTCGGAAAACGGAGTTTGATATAGCTCTTCCACACTTAACAGCTACCATCTGGACCTTACAGAACGAGCTTTTTAGTTTTGCTACAGTTCTTCTCCATAAAGACACAAATTATCTTGCCATTTTATAGATTTCATTGCCCGCCATCAAGAAAGCGCCGACTCCATAAACTTCCGTCATATCACGAGTCACTTTCTTCGGATCAGCACCGATTTGCTGCACATAGCCTAGTTTCCCATCCGGTTCCACTGCCGATAACAATGCCTTCCATCCCTTTATCATCACAGGAAGATAAGTCACCTTATCCAACAACCCTTCGTTAATACCATAGGCTATGGAATAAACTATAAAAGTAGTGCAACTGGTTTCCGGTGACGGATAAGAAGCAGGGTCTAACAGACTTGCGTGCCAGAAGCCATCAGGATGCTGCAATCCGGCAATCCGTGTAGCCAGTTTCACAAACAGTTCCTCATAGAATTTGCGGTTCTTGTCTTTTCGAGGTAACTCTTTCAATATTTCAACCAGACCACCAAGCACCCAACCATTACCACGACCCCAAAAGACTTTCTTGCCATTAGCTTCACGCTTATCAAAATAGCGCCAGTCACGGTAGAATAAATTTTCTTCCTTATCGAACAAGTAATCATAAGTCGCTTTATACTCACGGTTCATAAACTTGATGTATTTCTTGTCTCCGGTCAGCATATACAGTTTGGCATATACAGGGGGAGCCATGAAGAGGGCGTCACACCAAGTCCACCGTTCCAAAGTTTTCAAGTCACCTTCCACTAATTTGAAACTGCCTTTAGAAGGATGATTGATAATCCATTCCGTACGAGCCAATGTTGGTACAATCATCTCTTCATCCTTATATTTGCGATATAAATCCAAAAAGGATTGTGACACGGCAATATCATCAGCATGATAAAACCGTTTGTCCGGCTGCCAGCAATTCCGGCGACCTATACGGGTCAACCATTTATAGTAAGTATCATCACCGTCTTCTTTCTCTGCCAATTCAGCCCAATCGACCATACCGACATAGAGAGCACCTTGCGGCCAGTTCAGGTCGTCATGTTCAGGAGCCGGATGTGGATTGGCAATTTGCCAATCCGCAACCTTTCTCATGATAGACTTAACTTCGGACTTTTGGAAAGGGATTTCTACCGCTCTCACGAAAACACTGCATAAAAGGTATGCGCTTAACAAGAATATCTTTCTCATATTATCAATTCTTTACTTTCAGTCTATCAATTCCAATTTCACCTTTTTATCCTTCACTTGTACATAATAAGTACCTTTTTCCAAAAAGCGTTTACCGTCTCCATCAATAAAGCCCAAGTCACGTAATAAATCCACTTCAAATCTGAAAGTTCTGGTTTCACCGGCCCTAATCGTTTGCTTCTCAAAATATTTCAATTCTTTTACCGGACGGGTAATCGTTGAATAAGGGTCTGTAATGAACCAATAGACAGTTTCCGCACCATCCCTGTCGCCTGTGTTGGTCACCGCAACTTCTACTGACAGTTTATCTCCCCTTTTTAGTTGAGTAGCAGATGCCTTGAGGTCGCCATACTCAAAAGTAGTGTAGCTCAATCCATGTCCGAACTCATAGAGCGGTTCTATCGTCAGGTCTTGATACTTGCCCTGATGAGGACGGGCACTCTGCCGCCGATTATAATAGATGGGAATCTGTCCGGTTGCATACGGAAAAGTAATGGGCAACTTGCCGGAAGGATTGATTCTTCCTGTCAAAATGCCCGCAAGCGGTTTGCCTCCGGCAATGCCCGGTTGCCAGATTTCAACAATGGCGTCACAAACCGGCTCCAGACGGCAAAGTTCCAACGGACGTCCGTTGGAGAGAATCAGCACAATCGGTTTGCCGGTCTTCTTCAGTTCCATCGCTAATTTCTCCTGTATCTTCGGCAAGGCAATGGAAGCACGCGAAGCATTCTCCCCGCTCCAGTTCCGCTTTTCACCTAGACAAAGCAGGATGACATCCGCCTTCCCGGCCGTAGCGACAGCTTCGGCAAAGCCCGATTCATCCTTACCGTCAAAGTCGCATCCTTTGGCATACAGCAGTTGTGACAAGTCTTTCAGTTCCAGTTTCAGCCCGTCATAAATTCCTACCACATCACCGTCCTTGCCGTGAGCAGTCCAGGAGCCTAACAAGTTCCAGCGATTTTTACCTAACGGACCTATGACCGCCACCTTTGTATCCGCCGCCAATGGCAAACGTTTCTCCTTGTTCTTTAACAGCACAAAAGACTCTTCCGCCAATTTCTCTGCTATTTTTATATCTTCCGGCTGCAAGAAGCGCTCCTTTTCTGTCGTCTCTCTTATGTAAGGATTCTCAAACAAGCCCAGGCGGAACTTCAAACGAAGGATGCGGCGAACGGCATCGTCCACAATCTCCACCGGCACCTTGCCCTCCCCTACTAGTTCTTTCAGGTATTTGTCATATCCGCGGGACATCATGTCCATATCCACGCCTGCCATGATTGCTTTTTCGCTGGCTTCCTTCAGGTCTTCCGCCGCTCCCTGGGAAATCAACTGTACAATGGAACCCCAATCCGAAACTACAAATCCGTCATGACTCCAACGACCTTTCAATACCTCTCTCATCGTATAATGATTGGCAGAGGCGGGTACACCGCTTATATCATGAAAGCCACTCATCAGGGTAACGGCACCCGCCTTCACTCCCATTTCATAGGGAAGCATATAGGTATCCCAAAGAGTCTGCGGAGAGATTTCCGTATATACGTAGTCACGTCCCGCTTCCGAAGCTCCATAACCGATATAATGTTTCAGGCAAGCGGCAATATGCTCCCCGTCCGCCAAATTATTACCTTGATATCCTTTCACTGAAGCGACAGCAAAAACTCCGTTCGTATACGGGTCTTCCCCATATCCTTCGGAAACGCGCCCCCAGCGAGGATCGCGTGCCACATCAATCATCGGCGAGAACGTCCAGTCCAGTCCTGCCAGACGCGCTTCCCTGGCAGCCATGGCGCAAGCTTTCTCCACCAAAGCCGGATTCCACGAACAAGCCTGCGCAATGGAAATCGGGTAAACAGTACGGAATCCGTGAATCACATCGTGCCCGAACAGTACAGGTATCCCCAACCGCGACTCTTCCATAGCTTTCTTCTGTATGTTGTTACGCAGGTGGGGACTAGTGCTATAATAAAGAAGCGCACCGATTTCCGCAGGGATATTCTTCACCTCCTCACCAATATTGTTCGCGTTCGTATTCCGTCCCGCAACATACTGGCTCAGTTGAAGCACTTTCTCTTCCATTGTCATGCGCAAGAGTAAATCCTCCACACGCTTCTCCGTCGGAGCTTTCGCGTCTTTATATACGGCAGGCTTCTCATTCCTCGCCTCAAGCATGCAAAACGCCGTCCAAAGGCACACCCCACACGCTATCAACCTTTTTTTCATCATGGTTTCTTTCATTTAATTAAATATAGCTTTATCTGACAGGCGCATGGTGCGCTTGCCGTTACTTTTCAGTTCAAAAACGGTCAGGGAATTTGCTCCCTTTTGCAATGTTTCTGCTGGAAGTTGTATAGATTGCTGCGCATTCTGTTCCCAGTAAGAGCCCGCATAATGTCCGTTCACCCATACTTCTCCCATTCCCCAACCGGAGACATCCAGATAAGTATCAGCGGGGATTTCTACTGTAAAAGTCCCTTTATAGAAACAAGGGCGACCACCGTCCGTTTGTGGTGCGAAAGTCAGTTCACCGACTGCACAATCGCGTACCGCCAAAGGAATCATTCTCCAATTCCCTATTTCCGTATCCGACAAGGTGATACTGCCAAAAAGCCCTTTGGAATTATCCAATATCTCCGGCCCATAGGTGATACGGCCGATATTTTCCGCATATAATTGCAAGGTGTGCTTGCCTGCAAGCACCTGTAAGGGGATTGCTTTCTTCTCTTCCGTCATCCATCCCTGTAACTTTCCATCTACATATACGGCGGCATAGTCTCTTACATTTTCCACCGTCAATACCGGGTTCTCCTCCTCTGCCGTGATTGTGGCCTCATAAAGGGCGTATCCGAACTCAAGTCCCAACTCATTCATCGGCAGCAATTCCTCTGCCTCCTGCACTTCTCCGTAAATTTGCTCCAAAGAAGCCGTCTCCGACATCTGTATTTCCTGTGCCGATACAGATGTCAGAAACAAAAGACTTAGAATAAAACTAAAACTTCTCATTCTTTCCCTATTTTCTTAAGAACGATTCTATAAACGACGCTTCTACATCTACTTGCGGGTTGAAGCGGTCACTCTTCACATAGCGGTCGATACTAACCAGCAGTTGTTGAGTGGCAGGCCGTTTCTCCATTTCTTTCTTTGTATCCAGTGCCAACACCATCAGCTTCCCATTTCCTATTCTGGCTTCAAAACCGATTCCCAGTTTGTGGTTAGTTTCATAACTGTCTATCACCTGAATGAACGGACGCAACTGACGTGGCGCCTCATCCATTTCGATTACTTTGGCATGCGTTAAGATGTCCCACCATTGCCAGTCAAGGTGTTTTTCCGTAATGAAATCGTCGAACATCGCCTTGTCTGTATGAATCAGACAACCCAGTGTCATCGGTTTCCATTTGAACATGATAGGATTCCAGAAATGATTATGGAAATTGGAACTACGCCCTATAACCTTAGCCGGCATGGGGCATAGGACAACTTTCCTTCCTTCTTTAAGGAATTGTTTAGCCCTGTCGTCAAATACCGTCGTATAGAGAACATCCGCCGTAGACTGCATCAGTTCTTTCAGTTCCCGACGAGGATATACCCAAATATCCCAGCTATTATTGATTGTATTATTCACCGATAAATGAACAGTCAGCTTTTGAGGAGCGGTGATACCGTTAAGTGCATAACTAAATTCTCCTGCGGAAAAAACACCATGATTACCGATATTTTGTGTTTTTAGCTTTCCACTTTTCAGCACCTTGCCGTCCGCATCTGTCACCCACCACTTAAACTTAGCGTTTTTCAGGGCAGAGGGACTATAATTATAGATTTCCGCTTTTCCTGTGAATACGTCGTCGTTATAGTACGAACGTTTCGAAAAACGCAGCAGAGCCACAGTCGGAGCACAGAATTCCCGGAACTTCTCCGGTGTAATCAGTCCTTTAGAGTTCCAGAAAGGATCGAGGATACCGACAGGCGCATATCCTTGCCCCGTAAAGTCATTAATAGACAAAAGCTGGAAACCGGATTTCAGATAAGTACGCAGTTGAGCTTCAATCACGTCTTTATATTCGAGTACGGTTTGCGCACCGGAAACCTGATAGAAATCATCTGCCTGATCCAACATGCCATGTGCTTTCAAGGAATCACGATACACTTCAAAATTGCGTGCTTGTACAGGGCCGGTAAAGTTAGGAATCTCCTTAAAATTAGGATAGATACAGCGTTGTCCCGATTCATGGGAAATGACAGGTACGTCAATACCCAACTCTTTGTTTTTATCCCAGTCGGTAGATGGTCGTCCTTCATAAATAGCCATGTGACCTTTGGTAGTCTGGTGAGTGATATAGAATTGGTCGGACTTGACACGGGTACGGGCCGTCGAACCGCTGTACAGTCTGCGGCTGTCAGTGGTACGTCCATAATGAGTAAGTTCTTCGATAAAATCAAAATTACCGGTAATCTCATTACCATTGCAATAGAGAACAAAGGAAGGATGATTGCCATACTCTTTCAGAATGGCTTTCTGCTCGCGACGGAAGAAATTATAACGGGCTTCGTCCGGTTCAGCATCTTTTCCCCACATCGGCATTTCCACTTCAAGATATACTCCCAATTTATCAGCCACCCGAAATGCAGCCGCAGGCGGACACCAAGAATGAAAACGCATGTGATTCATTCCATAGTCTTTCAGGATAGTCAGCACACGTTCCCAAGACGCATCATCCACCGGCGCATAGCCTGTTTTAGGGAAGACAGCGTTCTCTACTGTTCCACGTAAGTGTATCCGGTTACCATTGAGATAGATTTTATCCTTATCCGCCGTTATCTCACGCATTCCGAAAGTAGTAGAACGGCTATGTTGATAGTTTGCATTGTCAGCACGGATAGTCAGGTCACATTGCAATGTATAAAGATTGGGAGTAAATTCATCCCACAACCGGACATTCTTTCCTAATGCGATAACATCTTCTACATAAAAGACAGAATCATTTCCACTGACGGTTATCTCTTTATTCAAATCATACGAATTGCCTGATATTGTAAAAGCCGCTTTTCCGGTAACCGGTTTATGAGTATGATTCAGTATTTTCATTTTCACTTTTACCGAACGGCCTGACACATCCGGATATAACTGCATATCATCAATGTACACAGGGTCTACAGCCATTAACTTCATTTCACCCAATATGCCATTCCAGTTGATTTGCGTAAATTCGGAATGAGCATGATCCCATTTGTGGGTATCATACTGATAACGATTGTCAATACATACGGTAATAACGTGTGTCTTACCCGGTTTCACAAAATCTGTCAGTTCATGATTATGAGGAACACTGACATAATCAATCTTACTAACCTCTTTCGTATCCACATAAATGGAACTTAGCCAATGTGTCCGTTCAAAATACACGAAGATACGTTTCCCTTTCCACTCCTTCGGAATAGCAATCTCACGTTGATACCAAGCCGGCCCCATGTATTCATATACACGGGTCAGACGGTCAATATGCCGATACGGAGATTTGTAACCTATCTTGTAATCATCCGTAATGGCCGGCAGGACAATCGATTCTTGCAAACGATGTATATAACGCACATCTAACGAACCACGCCGGAAATCCATCACATCCGTCTGAAATCCCCACTTACCGGATAAATCTATTTCCTGCGTCTGCGCTTTCAAAGGTGATAATTGGGTTATCAGCGCAAATGCAACAAAAACTAACTTTATAAACTTGTTCTTCATATAAATATCTATTAGTGATCTTACTTCAAATGTTTATCGGCAAACTTCACAAACTGCGTCCAGTCATACAGATTAATATCATGTTTTCCCGAACGGATATGATAACCTATAGTGCCTGACAATACAGGCTGATTAACAGCCGGCATTTCTTTTACCGGCAATCCCGGCAGCCCGAACAACTCATAAACAGGAGAGGCATATACACCGGAAAGAAATTCCCCTTTCGGGTCAGCCCAGCGGTCTTCTTCCGCACTGGCAATATAGACCGGACGGGGAGCCATCAGAGCAATCAATTCATGCTGGTCGACAGGAAGAGTGTCTTCTTTATCATTGTATTGCCAGAAATTCCGGCAAAACCAATGTGTAAACTGACAGTTCACAGCCCGTACAGTCTCTCCGAACTTTCTCCGCGACAATGCCGCACCACCACAACCGGAATCATTAGAAATAACCAAAGCAAAACGTGGGTCTATCGCACCGGCCCATAAAGTCGTTTTTCCGAGACGTGAATGTCCGAAGATGGCTATACGTTTGGCGTCAATGTCTTTATCCGTTTCAAAATAATCCATCGCACAACTCATTCCCCATGCCCAGGCAGCCAGAGTTCCCCACTCATCTTCAGCAGGCCGTGTCTGTCCCTTTTTGTAGTACAACGGATGAACTCCGTTCTGAAAACCATCATCAAAATCCGGATCAATGTCCCCACGGTAGAAAGTGGCCAGTCCATATCCATGTTCCATCAACATCTCTACCGGCCATCTGGAAGCTGCACTACCCCGGGGAAACATACGTTTTCTGCCATAAGCAATCATTCTCTCTTCTGACGGGAAAGTGATGCCCTCATCCGGGTGAATGGCATGATTACCTTTGAAATTTATTCCGAAAAACATGGGAACAGTCCCTTTTCGCCGATTAGGCAGATACATAAGTACTGTCAGATAATGCTTCTCATCTTTTGTGAGATAAACGGCTACTTCCTTACGGGTAGCCAAACCGCCCAAAGCTTCTCTATCTTCGTTCAGTAGCCGGAAATGCAAGTCCTTCGAGCGAACTGGAGCTTTACCATATATTTGAGTTTCGAACAGGCGGAGCAGTTCCGGACGCCGCTTTTCCACCCATTCTTTTTTAGTCGTCACTTTTCTGCCATTAGTCAGGGTCAGGACATCAGGAAGCGTATAGACAGGCACCTTACTCTCATCATAATTTACTTTTGTGATAACTTGTTCCAGTTCCGCAAGTTCTGATGTAGACTTGGAGCGAAGCCCTGTTTCATGGGCCGATTTCTGTTGGGCTTTCATTTCTCCTCCAAGAAATGAAAGCCCAAAAAGCAAACATACAAACCGAAAGCTATTTTGTCTCATGGATATTTAAGATTACATCCTAATTAATTTCTACTCACCAAACTTTGTTTTATAATACTCCCTCATCAAGTACCACGCCTTTTTGCGTATTCCCTGATCCGAGACTAATCCCTTACGATTTCAGCCATCCTGATTGGTCGGATGAAAACGGAACGGAGAACGGAAATCAAATAAAATCCATGGAGATACCCCCCGAAGATTCGGTATATTGTCGAACATACGGATATTGTCTCTGTAAAGCCGGGCTTGGTATTCTTCACTCCAGGAGCTTGCTACATTTTCATCTCCCGACTGCCCGTATAATGCCTCACCGCCAAACTCCGATATAATCAGCGGTTTATCCGGTATTACTTCCCATACCGCATTTTCCGGCTCGATGGGCCACGGATGATACCAACCCATGTATTTGTTGACCGCTACAACATCCAGTTGTGAGGTAAATGAATCTTCCATCACAAAACGTTTCTTCTCACGATTAAAACGTACCAAATCGAAAGCAGCCACATACAAACGGGTCGTATCCAATTGTTTGCCTGTTTCCAGCAAAGAGGTAAGAAATTCATTCCGTGCTTTGGAAGGCTGCGTTTCATTGGCAATTCCCCAATATCCGACTGCACAGCGATTCTGGTCACGCTTTATCATTTCAGACAACATCCTTTGCGCTTTCTTACGGGTATTGTTGTTCGTAAAGTCAATACCCTGCCAGACAGGTATCTCCTGCCAAAGGATAAAGCCCATCTTTTCTGCCAGTCGCACCGTATATTCGTTTTGCGGATAATGTGCCAGCCGAATCATATTTACGCCAAGCGCTTTTGCCTCATTCAGCAGCATCGCCGCATCTGCTTCCGAGAAAGCACGCCCCATGCGCTGAGGGATTTCTTCATGAAAGGAAATGCTGCACATAAATGTCGGCTTGCCATTCAGATAAATATCCGTTCCTTTCACCGTGATATTGCGGAAGCCGATTTGTTCTTCTACACGATCATTGGCTGAGGAAACGATTACTTCATAAAGTTTAGGATTCTCCGACGACCAACGTTCTAACTTCTTTATATTGAATACCGTTTCAGCCTTTCCTTCGGCATCAGTCAGCATATCAATGCTTGTTTTCAGTTCAGGGATAGAAACCGTAATCTTCTCACCTGCCTTTTTGTCCGAGAGAGCGACTTTGGCAATCATCCGGTTGGGAGATTCCTTATCCAGTTGGATGAAATAGTCTTCCAGATAAGTTTGTGGGGTAGTGACCAATAATACATCACGTGTGATACCGCCATAATTCCACCAGTCAAATGACATGGCAGGTATGGCATCTTTGGTACGACGGTTGTTTACTTCAATGGCAATAAAATTTTCTCCCTCATTCAGCAAGTCCGTCACTTCTATCTGGAAGGGAGTAAATCCTCCTTCATGACTTCCGATCTCTGCCCCATTCAAATAAACACGGCAACGATAGCTGACAGCTCCGAAATAAAGGAACTGACGTTTATGTGTCAAACGCTTTGCATCAAAATGACGTGCATACCATACTGTGCCTTCATAGTATTTAAGCTCCGGCGTTTGTGAATTCCAGTCACCAGGAACATTCAGCCGCAATCCTCCTTGAAAAGAATATTCATAGAAATCAGTGTTTCCTTTAGGACTTTGATTTCTATATACCTTCATTCCCCGACCTTGGTCATACAAGTCAATGATAGCATTCCATTTGCCGTTTAAAGAACGGATATCCCGACCATATACATTAGTTATCAGGTTTTGAGCTACTGCATTCCCTACAAAAAGGATAAACAGCAACATACACACGATTGTCTTTTTTCTGATTTGCATTAAATTATCTATTTATAAGATTAATATTCTTAACTATCAACGATTTACGCTCACGTTACTGAGTATATATATCCAGCATGGTGAGTATATATATCCAGCGTGGTGTATCTATATACCCACCACGCTGTATATATATGGCCTGTAAACAGGATAATTATCTTATTTCATAGCGATATAGCATAAAGTCATTCTTCTCAGGTAGAGAGACTTTTATTGTTCCTTTTCTGCCGACAGTCGTTGCCATCAGTTTCCCATTCCCCAGTATCGGCGTACACATAACTTCTGCACCTTCGGGCAACCATGTTTCCACCCATGTCTCCTCCCGTGCATTATCTTCCCTGTAAATAAGGAGATAACCGTTTTTTGAATGACAAAGAGACTGAAATCCAGTCCACGAGCGCCCCGAAGGCTCTTCACCAATCGGTAAAATAGTTCCTTGATGGAAATCATACTGCACTTTCTTATACTTCTCCATTAAGTCTCTAATGCCAAATGCTTCTTCCGGCAAGTTGGAAGCCTCAAACCATGCCAATGGTTGCCCCGCCATAGTGGTCGCAAACAAATATTCAAAAGAATATCGGTGCGGGGCAAACGGATCATCTCCATATTTCTCCGTATTTCTCCATTTATTCAGAAACTCGATTTGTAATTTCTCTGCCGGAACATATTTGGACAGCATCCACAGGTTGCGAAGCGTCCAGTACGGATAGTAATTCTGCCAATCCGTATAACGGTTCTCTAAAAAGATGTTTCCATATTCGTTGAACATATGATAACCTCCCCGCCGACTGGCTGTCGCATCCAAATTGAACATGACTTTATTATCCGTTTCCGCCAATACTTTATCAAACAAGTTCCGGAGATTAATCTCCGCTTTCTTGGTAGGAATAGTCAATCCGTCAATCTTAAAAATACGGATACCATATTCACGATACAATCCTATCAGTGTTTCGGCATCTTTCTCCCAGTCGACAAAATCATTCTGCACACTCGGATTAAACCACAAACCAATTTCAATGCCCAGTTTCTTTCCTTTCTTTACTATCGGAGCCAATCCGCGGGGATATTTGACAGGATCCGGTTTCCAATAGTCCTTATTGTCCCAGATATTCTTAAAAGAACCTTTAGCTACCGCTGAGTTCGGGCTCTTGCCCACCTGCCATCCATCATCTATTTGAAAATGAGTGATTCCCAGTTTTGCGGCACGTTCCAACTCTTGCAGGCAAAATGCCTCATTGACTTTTGTGTCCTGACTACGGTCGCCCCAAGTGTTCATCATAACCATTTCATCACGATTCCGGAAATGACGACGAATATTCTTCTGGTAACTGCGGAGCGCTGTCAGTGCCTGCAATTCACCATCGCCATATACCCCTGTGACGCAACTATATGTTCTTGTCCATGTATCTTCCTGAATATTCTTTTCAGTAATTCCCAGTCCTGTAATCATGAATTTTCCGAATTCTGCGATGAAATCAGCACCTTTATAGGCTAACTGGACACTGGAACAAGGGGATTCTTTCAGAAAGAAAAAGCCGGTGCCTTCTTCCCCGTTTCGAACAAAGAGCAAATTCCCCCGATAACTGTTTTTACGATAGGCTATAACATCCCTCTCTGCCAACAAATTGTTGTTCCAATCTGTCACATCCCAAAATTCAACAGCCTTGGCATGCCAATGCTGCCCTTTAAGATATAATTGATCCAAAATAGCCGTAACGGATTTGGATTTCATGTCTTCAACGAACTCGATGTTTTTCCGGTCAGCCGCATTTTCTTCCCGTCCGCCAAAAACGCTGTTAACACTCCCTTTCAGATAAGTGTCACATGCTATGGCCGGACAACCGTCATATATACGATAAATCCGTTGTATATCCAATGTTCCCAAAGAGAATGTAACTATCGTCTTCAAGTAGGCCGGATGAATATCAGTCGCAGCCACCTTTTCTACCCGACAAGCTCCTTTGGAAGCTTCCCGGGTATCTTTGGAGATAAAGAAGTCCGGTGCCTGCTTTACCGTGAAAGTTGTTTTCCGGTTTGCCTTATCGCTCAGACTATAAGTGACAAGATTACCGTCATTCCAAATGAATTTTCGTTCAATACACTCATTTCCAATCACTAATGTATCTCCCTTCAACTCACTATAGCAGGTTTTCTGTGCATAAAGAGAAGACAGAGTACAGGCCAAGGCCAATACTATCAATAGTTTTTTCATGGCTAAAAAGTTATTATTATTTCTTCAAGGTACACGAATCCTGTAACCTTTCGTTAACCCCATCAAGTAGCTGATTGCCTGTTACCTTACGGTTACTTCCTGTAATTTAGCCCATCCGGCATTCAACATGTTCTCCGGCACAGCCATTTCCAAGCCGATCGCATTATCCTTGGTAGTATCAACAAGCCCCACTGCCCAATAATAACTCCCCGGAGTTACTCCTTTGAGACGTAAATCAAAAGTGTAAACTGCAGGGATGCCTTGCATCCATTTGGATAAGTCTGTCTGTTTGTCCACAAACACCTTCTGCACCCTATTCCGACTGTCCATCAGCGCGAAAGCCACTTTATATTTTTGGTTCCATTGCGGAATATTGGTGGGGCAATATCCCCAGCCAAGATTATTCCAACGGTGTATAATCCGAAGTTTCTGATTTTTTGCCACATCTGTAGGTAAAGAAATCATATCCGGATAGAGACGATAGCCGCCTTCCGAAATAAACCGTTGCACAAGAGGGAATGTATTGTGAAACCACGATTCCGTTTCACCCACACGGAAGTCCATCATATTGACACGCGCCTCTTTACTATCATCGAATTCTCCCTGACGCACATCTTCGGGATGTCCCTTCCGATAATTGCGGGGATCCACCCAAAAGCTGTGGATTTTGCCTGTAATCCATCCGCCTTCCATCAGTATGGGGCGAACGCCGAAATATTTCTTGGCAAAGTCACGTTCCCATTCATCATAATACAGCCCCATACCGAATGCGTCATGACGCAAAGAATATCCTTTTTCAACTACTTCATCAAGCAAGAACTCACTGTCAAGGTCATACTTATTATCGTCCCAGTCCTTACCGGCACCCACAAAACGATGATAGTTGATGACAACCGGAACGTCTCTGAATGCTTTCAGATACAAGTCTGCCAGCCAGTCAAGTACAGGTTTACGGGGCTTTTCATCTCCCGTAGAATAAAGCGTAGTGTGATACTCGCCCCACTTTCCCAGACCTGTTCCGTCGATAAAGTCCACCTCGTCAGGATTGCCAAAGTCTTTGGCTAAAGCCCAAACGAATTTTTCATAATACTTTTGAAAAATAGGGTCATCAGGATAAGGTGACCATCTTCCTCTCCACACGAAGCCCTTCGTACCAGCCTCCCGCACAAAGTCGGGCGTAAAGTCATAGCCTTTATCACGGCTGTCGACCACCACCCGGAAAGCAAGACGCATTTTTCTTGCACGTGCTCCCTCAATCAGCATTTTCAGCATGGGATCCGTATTCCAGCCATAAACGTTTTCTTCAGGATTCAACTTCCTCCAACTGGTACGGATATAAAGAGTATGGGCATAATCGGACACCTTTACCGTTCCCACACCGGGTACCTGCATATTGTCACACTTCTCCCAGAAATCTTCCTTCACACCGGGGGTGGCATAAAGCACCCAGCCGGTTTGTGGGTTACGCAACAAGCGCTGCCTGTCTGGTTCTATTCTTATTATCTTGTTATCCCGTGCCAAGTTCTGTTTCAAGGTTCCGGCATCCGACCCGCCGCTTATGGCAGCGGCTTGAAGCGCAAACGACCCTAAAAATATAGGCATCAAAAGTCCTGATCTCATTTTACCTTTAATCATACAACTCATTATACGTATTTACTTATTTTACCGTAAGTGTCTGTAATTTCAACCAACCGGAATCCAGTAGGTTGGCATCCTTGTTCACGGCCATTTCGAGTCCGATTTCATTGTCTTTGGTAACGTCCACCAAACCTACCGCCCATGAATAGGCACCAACAGAAACGCCTTTCAGATTCAACTTGGTGGTATAAGTAGTCGGGGCTTCCTTCAGCCAAGTCGACAGGTCGGTTTGCTCGTCCACAAATATCTTTTTCACTTCATTATTATCATTCAGCAATGCAAAAGCCACTTTATATTTCTGATTCCAAGTTCTGATATTAGTAGGACAATATCCCCAACCCATATTGCGCCAGCGGTGAACAACAGTAACATCCTGACCACCATTTGCCGAAACAGGCAAAGAAACCATGTCCGGATAGAGACGGTAACCGCCTTCCGCTATAAAACGCTGTACATAAGAGAACGTTTTTTCAAACCATGATTCCGTTTCACCCAAACGGAAGTCCATCGTATTGACACATGCCAGCATGGAATCTTCAAACTCTCCCTTGCGGACATCTTCGGGATGACCTTCCCGATAACGATAAGCATCATCGAAATACCAATAACGGTGCGTGTCGGTCACCCATCCACCTTCCATAATGATAGGAAGCTTATATCTGTATTTCAAGGCAATATTTTTCTCCCAATCTTTATAATAGCCACTCATACCAAAAGCGTCGTGACGCAGGATGTATCCGTTATTGAGGGCTATGTTCAGCAACGGCTCCGCATCAGGCGGCACTGTTTCCTGCCAAGAATCCTGATAAGTATCGCCCAACATACGGTGATAGTTGATCACCAGAGGCACTTTCGTGAAATGACGTGCATACAACGCTGTAATCCACTCCATTACCTGAAACTTATTTCCATCGTTAGCATAAATCATAGCGTGCGACTCTCCCCATTTACCCAATCCGTAACCGTCAATAAAATCTACCTTATCGGGGTCATTGTATTGGCGGGCAAAAGCCTCGATAAACTCTCCATAGTGCTTTTGGAACACTTGGTCATCAGGATAAGGACACTTATTGTTTGCTGTATTATACCATTTACAGCCTTCATCGAATACGAACTCAGGAGTATTCTGTTTTTGGTCGCGCCCATCCACCAGTACACGCAAGGCGATACGTAATCCTCTATCATGTACACTTTTAATGATACGTGAGATATCGGAGCTAGGGTCATCCCAAGCATATTTTCCCTTTTGGGGCTCCAATGTCTTCCAATTCGTACGCAAGTAGCAGGAAGAAGCGTAATCGGAGACTTTTACGTATTTTGCCAGATCGGGTACATACATGTGGTCATAGCCTCTTTCTTCCCAAAATGTCTCGTTTTTCTCACGCGCCAGATACAGTACCCAGCCATTCAGAGGATTCCGAAGAACACGTGTCTTATTAGGGTTAATCCGCACCGTTACATTCTCGGCAGGCAAATCCCCATCACCGGTATTTCCCGTTTCACTTTCACTATCCGAGCAGGCAATTGCTACCATAGCCCCGAAGAGCAACACTCCCAAAGGCATCATTATTCGTTTCCAGTTCATTCTCATATAATTATTCTTTAAAAAGAAGGATATGCCGCCCTAAAAACAGGGCAGGCACACCCTCTTCAGTAAATGACTTTAATATTCGCTCATGTATATCCGCATATTTCTTAAGTCGACGATGGTGAGCAACGGTCTCATGTACCATGTGAACATAGCTTCACGATACTGTTCACGAGCTTCGCTTTCCGCATGGATAGGTGTCCAGGTGTTCAGTTTCAACTCTTGCTTGTATTTCCATCGGCTATCACTCTTGTCCAGCGCAAGTATATCGTCAGGAATTACAGGAACAAGACACCATGAGAAATGGGGACCACCGGGATAACCGCCTTCGAAATGCGGAACATCAAGAACAAACTTACCGTTTTCTTTCTTATCCGAACCGCCTCCCCAAGCGGAAGTCCATGAAATCTTGCCGACAAGCAGTTGCGGATCGACCAAACTCGGCTTGAAGCCGCCGCCCTTCAGATCATTCCCCCACTTGGTAATGTCGCCATATGCCCAAAGGTTGGTAACATCTACATCATGCCATCCATTAAGTTTATCCTTAAAATGCGCCTTATATGGTTCCAGCTTCTTATCCGGTGAGTAAATTTTCAGTTTCCGGGTTTCCGTGTTCAATATTACACGATATTCTCCGTCTTTAGGCAAATTCAGCATCGCAGGCTCATCTCCCAATACAACATCTACCTCTTCACCGTCTACCCAGTTGTTAACGCCTTCTGCCAGTTGGATATAAGATTCACCCTGTTCTGTTTCCAAAGCAATCCCCATCTCACCCTGCACTAAATCTTGTACAAACGCATATTGGAACTCATTCTCCATGGTTTTGCTCATTACCAGCTTATCATTGTCGGTAGAAGTTCCGGAAAGAACAATGCGATTGGCTTCCCATACCAATGGACGGTAAGGACGCACATTTACAGTAACAGTACGCACTTCGGGCATAGCATAACGGGGACCACCCTCCCATTTTGCAATGACACGAAACTGCACGGGCACCACTTTGGAGTAGTTCTGTCCCCACTTATCCACCAGCAACATTTGCAGCTCTTCAGTGGTATAACTCTTATTAAATACTCCATAGTCCTCATCAACACGTACACAGCTTTCAAACTCGTGTCCTTCAATATCTATTTTAGTCACATAAGAGATAGCATAGTCTTCGGGCATCTCACGAGCCGGTGTCCACTCAAAACTCACCGCCACTTCATTCGGTCTGTCCCTATCTAATTCTATATCGGTAGCCGAAACAGTCAGTTCCATCTTCTCACCGGGGTTGGTGAGCCATGTCAAATCAGCTTCTTTATCATCTTTACATCCGCCAAGGATAAACAGTACTACCAATGGCAGATATGCATAAAATAGTTTGTTTCTCATATTTCTTATTGATTTTATAGTGTTAATCAATTCATCCAACCCGGCATCTGTTTCAAGTTCGGATTCTTGTCTATCTCATCCTGAGGTATCGGCCACCAATAACTTTTGAACTTACGAGTTTGATAACGCACACGTTTATAAAACTCATCTCTATTCCCCTTTTCAGCCAGCATGTTCATACCATAGAAGTTACCATTCAGCACATTCTCCGCCTCTTTCCAGCGACGCAGGTCGAACCAGCGCAAACCACCTTCGCAGTTCATCTCAACTCTTCTCTCACGACGAATCAGTTTACGCATCTCTTCCGGGTCGGTAGGAATTCCGAGCTTTTTTTCTCCTGCTGCATATTGCGGAATGCCGGCTCTTTCACGAATTTTATCAATGTATTTCACAATATCTGTCTTGTCGGCATCATAAGTACCTTTAGCAATACTATACTCGAGTGCTGATTCTGCATAGCTCAGATAGGCTTCAGCAAGGCGATAAAGAATACCTTGACGCGACTTATAGCTACCGGTATTCGTTGAATGAACGAAAGTAGGATCAACATGCTTCCGAATCAGGTAACCGGCTGACGGGTTATCGTGCGACGGCTGCCCATCTTCACCATTAAAAAAGAAGTTGGTCGCTTTCCCTTTCCCCCAATGGTACTGTTCGTTGTAGACCACCGAAATATAGAAACGAGGTTCACGATTACAATACATATTGAACGTATTCTTTGGAGCAACGACATGACGGTCTCCACTAGCTTTGGAACCGGCTACGGCATAATGCCAATTAGTAGCACGCACATCATCTTCTGTAGAATAACCTGTTTCACTATATCCGGACTCCAAATCAACAATGGCTGTTTGTGTTTCACCACTATTGTTGTATCCTAAGATAGGCATTTTACCGTCTTTCATAAAGAAATCGTCCACCAGCAACTGAGTAACACCTAGCGAACCAGACCCACCAGCACCACGAGGAAGAGCTTGGTCGTCAAACCAACCTGCATTATCCTTAGTACGCGGGAAAATAATTTCCGTATTGCCTTCCTTATAACGAAGCATCATCATGTTCTGATAAGAAAGGAACGGATCAATAGTTACTCCATCAGACAAATATTCCTTATATAAAGCGTGTCCCGCTTTCTCGGCTTCTTCAATCAGCAGTTTATTGGCGTCTTTTGCCCGTTTCCAATGATTTTCATTGAAAGTGGAATTAAAGATTTTCACTCCATCTACATTAGTCATAGCCTGCATTTCAGGATCCATATCTTTCCCAGGACTAGGATTCACCAAATCACTGGCAGCAAACGTCAGCAAACGGGCACGCATAGCAAGACAAATCAGTGAAGTGATACGACCGTATTTATTGGCTTCGTCATAAGAAGCGGGTAACTGTCGGGAAGCTTCCAACAACTCGTTAGCCGCCCAGTCTACAACAACATCAAAAGGTTCTTGTTTCAGTAATAAAGATTCCCCCGATAGTTCTACAGCCGCTTCCCGAATAATAGGAACTGCTCCGTACGTCATCGCCATCATAGCGTGGTAGTAAGCAATGAAAAAACGACACTCCGCTTTCATATAATTAATCTCCTTTTCAGATACATCGGACAAAGGATGCGCATATTTAATCAAAGTGTATGCTTGACGAATTGCCTTTGGATACTTATCCCAATAAGTCACTACTCCCGGACTGATAGGCGTCCAGTTTCCATTCTGATACTGAATCGCCTTAAATCCCTGTGACTCCCACCCTACAGAAGGTGCAAGTTCGTCACCAATGGCGTCCGGACCGTCATAAATATAAAACTCCGGCATTACAGAATAGAGATAGGAAAGCCAACGTTCCAGATTGCCCCTGTTGGAAAATACATTCTCCAATGTCAGCTGGTCATCCGGCATTTTGTCCAGATAATCAGAGCATGAAGTTAAAGGCAATACACCCAAAACGCCCAATAATATATATGTAATAATTCTGTTTTTCATATCATATTTATTTTAGAAAGTAATGTCAAAACCTACTGATACTGATTTCATAGCCGGATATTTAGCACCGTCACCGGTTGCCAGCTCCGGATCCCACAGATTGAACTTGGAGAAGGTTAGCAGGTTCGTTCCACGCACGAAAACACGGGCATTGGAAATCACAAACCCCTGCAACCATTTCTTCGGACAGGAGTATCCTAATTCTAAATTTTTCAGACGCAGGAAACTCATATTGCGCAACCACCAGGTAGACTTCTGGCTATTATTGGCATTCGGTCCGTAATCGGCACGCGGATAGAATACATCCTGGCTTTGGTTATCCACCGTCCAACGGTCTTGATAGTTATCAAAGATATTATACATGGAGCCTTTATTGGATGCCGGCATAATATTTGAAGAAAGGATACGCCAAGTACGTCCAATACCCTGAAACATTGCTCCAAAGTCAAGCTCTTTCCAGCGTAAATTCACTCCGAATCCGTAAACTATCTCCGGATTCTCGGTACCTCCGATAGCCATTTGGTCATAAGTATCGATAAATCCGTTCTTGTCCAGATCCACATACTTGATATCACCCGGGCGAACTTTTGCTGTAAAAGTTTGTTTCGGAACACCATCTTTCAAAACTCCGTTCTCCACATCTTTAAAATCATCTTCTGTAAACAAACGGTCGTGGACATAGCCGAAAATCTGCCCTACCGGATGACCGGTTTCAGCACGAGTTGTTCCAATGGTTCCCAAAGGTTCATCTTTGTCGATGATTTCATTATGGGCATAAGTGAAGCTACCCATCAGACCGATAAAGAAATCTTTGCCGATTTGCTTGTTGACATTCAACGTTACTTCCGCTCCCTGATTCTTCACTTTACCACGGTTGCCCCATGGGTTCCTATAGAAACCGGAGGTAGCAGGAATAGAGTTCAACTCTACAAGGATGTTGTTACGGCGTTCGTCGAAAAAATCTACCTGAAGGTCTACCATACCATTGAACAGACCCAGTTCCAAGCCAACGTTGGCTTTGTTTACAATTTCCCAAGTCAAGTCAGGAATACCGAAGTCGCCCTCTACCATGTTATTACGTCCATAATCTCCGTCCAACCCCCAACGGTATAAGTCAGGCACATCATTCCATTGATCAAGGATAGTGGATATATAGGCGAAACGACGTCCTTTCAGATTAGCATTACCTACCTGTCCGTAGGAAGCACGCAACTTCAATTTAGAAATCGTGTTGCGAAAAGGCTGCATGAAAGGTTCTTCCGAAACAATCCAGCCAACAGCAGCCGACGGAAAGAAACCATAGCGTTTTCCTTTGGCGAAGTTTTCAGTACCGTTGTACCCAAAATTGAATTCGGCTACATACTTTCCACTGTAGGTATATGAAGCACGTCCGGCCAATCCCTGATTACGGTAAGGCAGCGATTCCCCCTTATCGTAATGGCGACGGTTGAAGAGTAGCATGGCAGATACGGCATGTTTGTCAGCAAAGGTACGGTCATAATTCAGGCTGGCTTCCATATAGATACTCTTGTCACCATATTCTGCCGATTTGGAAGTACCCAAGAAGTTACCACCTTGTTGTTTTTGGGCCAGAATCAATTCGCCCTCTTCGTTTCTGCCGCTAGCGGCATTCCAATATTCTATTTTCTTGGAACGAGTCACTTTGCCGGTAGAATAACGGTCAAATGAGAAAGTTCCTTTTATTTTCAAACCGGGAGTCAAAAATTTCAGGTCTTGCTCCAGAGAAAACAGCGTCTCAATCTTACTGGCAGTGGAACGGGCGAAACCGCTCTGAGTAGCCATTGCCCAAGGATTACCCTCTTCCTGCCAAGCAGGAATCTCACCGGATGAATAGCGGATGGGAAACATGAAGGGAGTGAAACGGAACGCACGGCTGAAAATTTGGTCCGTACTTTCAGGTGAAGAGTTACGATCCTGAAGATATCCCCCGATATTAAAACGAACTTGAGTGGTGGGAGAGAGTTTCAAGTCAACATTGGAACGTACATTGTAACGTTGCAATTTGATAGTAGGATCCCAATCCAGGCTCTTGTCGCGTGTAAGAATGCCACGTTCGTTGTAAACCGCAGCCACAAACGAATAACGCAAATTTTCCGAACCACCGGATACATCTACTGTAATACGTTGGTTGGCAGCATGGTCTCTAGAAATAGCATCAATCCAGTTTACATCAGGATACAAATCGGGGTCATATCCCGCACGTGTTTTGGCAATCCGGTCGGCATACATCGGAGACTGTCCGGTATCATCCAATACATCATCCAGCAACTGCATATAATCGGCAGCCCCGATATAGCTGGGAAGTTTTATCGGTTGCGTGAACGCAAATTCCGATTTCACCACTACCCGAGGCTTACCCACATGTCCGCGCTTGGTATTAATCAAAATCACACCATTCGCACCACGTACACCATACACTGCACTGGCAGCCGCATCTTTCAATACGGAGAACGACTCGATTTCTTCTACATCAATATTATTCAGGCTACGTTCAATACCATCTACCAGCACCAATGGGTCTTTACCCACATCCTGAAAGGTACTGATACCACGGATCCAAAACGAAGAGTTATCGTATCCCGGTTCTCCGGAACGCTGCACACCAATCACACCTGTCACTGTGCCAGCCAAATTGTTACTCAATGAACGGGAAGTAGAAACATTCAATTTTGCCGGTTCAACAGTTGTGATAGAACCCACTACAGACTCTTTCTTTTGTGCGCCATAAGCCACAACAACAACTTCATCTAACTGACCAACATCTTCTACCATTATCACATTCAGTACTCTACGATTATTGACCTTTTCATCTTTCGGGACAAAGCCGATATAGCGGAAGGAAAGTTCAGCATATTTATCCGGCACAGCAATGCTATATGCACCATTCATATCTGTTATCGCATTCACCGTAGAGTCTTTTTTCATAAAGATTGAAACACCAATCAAAGGTTCACCCTTCTCATCGGTAACGTTACCCACAATCTTAAAACCTCGAACTTGCTTTATCGCAGGAGCCTGTTCCGGCACTGAAATCGTAATCTGTCTTCCCGACATTTTATAATTCAACCCCGTTTTTGAGAACAGCTCATTTAATACAGCATCTATTTTCTTATTGGAAACTGAAATGGAGACTTTGTTATTCAGATTCTTTTTCACATTCTCTGAATAAATAAATATGTACTTACTATGTTTCTCGATATAATCTAAGATATCTTTAACTGTAGCATTCTCATACTGTACTGAGAATAGATCTTCTTCGGAATTCCAACTAATAGAATTAGCACCGAATGAAGAAAATGGAATCATAAAAAAGACGTTTATAATGCAAAAAAGCTTAAGTCTTTTCTTTAAGTGTAAAAAAATACTTTTCTTTACCATAAAAATTTCTTTTTAGGTTAACAATTTTGGATTTATTGATTTAACGAAGGAATTAATATCGGGTAAATACGCCAATATTTATCCGATTTTTTTGTGTATCATGAATAGTATTATCTGTTTCTCATAGGCTATATTGGTTTTATAAGATTAATTAAATTGTCATTATTTACTCAAGTATATACTAGTATCACTTTTTTCTACTTCAATAGGGATTGTCTGCCGGATACATTCAATCACCTCATCAATATCATCTTTCAAATCCAGTTTTCCATAAACCTTTTCTTTACCTACCATCGGATCGCATTGAATAGGAATGCCATAATAAATACTCAACTTCTGAATGATATGAGATAAATCATTACCATTTAACAACATGACACCATCCACCCAGCTAATATATTCGGCTACGTCCACTTGCTTCTGATAGGCAATTGCGCCATTGGCTATATTCAGCAAATCACTAGGTACCAGTTGCGCTTTTCTCTCATTCCTATCGGTCACCTCAACAGAACCTTCCACCAATACAATATTAGTTGCCCTCCCCTTGTAGTTTGAAATATTAAACTTCGTACCTAATACCCGTAATTTGAAATCTTCAGATTCTACAATGAAAGGGTGTTGCTTATCATGAGCAACTTCCAGAAACACCTCTCCCTGGGCATATATTTTACGAATATCTCCATTAAAACGACAAGGATAAATCACCTTTGATTGAGAGTTGACAACCAATCGGGTTCCGTCAGACAGTTCAACCCGCACTCTTTTCCCTGCAGGAACAAGTAACTGGTTATATTCCGGTTCGGCCTTTACTTTCTTTTCCTCTTTTTCTCTTATTACTTTAGAATTAACAGTAACCTTTCCTTCTTTTGAATAGGTAACAAAAGCATCCTCATCCAAATTGAGCTGTTCTTTAGCAGTGATAAGAGTCACTTCTTCAACAGACTGGCTGTCCATCTGTTCGGCAATAGCCTGAAAATCTAAATTAGTGTTTTCACTATGAGTTAAGAAGTGGATGGTTGAAATACAAATTAAAATAGAAGCTGCGACAGAAGCAGAAGCTACTAAGAAATAATTTCTTCGACGCCTCATTACATCTCTCCGGATCTTTTGTTTGGTTCGCTCTATTATAGAAGAAGCATCAATCTTTTCATGCCCGCATTTTTCCCAAAAGAATTTCAGTTTCCCGCCTTCAGGTATAGTAGTAAAATCATCCTCAAGCTTTTCTTGAGAATTCAGTTTACCAAATAAATCAGCAAGGCAATGGTATCCTTTTAAGTCCATAATCTTCTTTAATGTTGTTTTATAAATAAAGACGCAACATTAAAAAAAATCTCCTAGTTAAAAATGAACCTTTTTTATTTTTCTCGAAAAGTAAAAATAGCAAGAAGCTCTTTTAAACAATTAAGCCATTAAAATACAGACAATTAACAGTATACCTTCTATCATTTCTTACGCAAAACCAGATTCAGATTTTTAGCAATTTCTTCTAAAGCAAAAGCAATATGATTATTGATAGTCTTCACAGATATATTTAATATGTCTGCAATCTCTTTATAAGGTAACCCTTCTATCTTCGCCAAGAAAAAGACATGTTTACATTTAGGTGGTAGCTGTTGGATAGCATTGTTTATTTTCTCCATCTCCTCTTTACTAATCATCGCCTCGTCAGGTGACTGGATAGGAGCAAATATAAAATCCCCTATACCGTCAAGCGATAATTCAGTTTTTCCCGTTTCCTTCCTCAAATAAGAAATAGCTTTCCGATAAGTAATCGTCTGTATCCAGGCATTCATATTTTCTATACCACCCAAGGTTTTTCTGTTTTTCCAAACCTCATAGAAAACATCACTTACAACCTCTTCAGCCGGTTCCTTTTGACCAATCAAAGCAAAAACATAATGATATAGACGTGAAGAATAACGTTCCATAAAACGGCAAAAAGCCGCTTCATCACTGTTTATAATTCTGTCTATGTCATTACTTTCAGGTTTCACGGAAGTGTTTTACAGATTATTTCTAATTAACAAAATTGTGCCAAATATAGTAGTATATTAGCAATTATAAAAATAAAAAACCACAAAAACGAATTAAAAGTTATCAATTACGAAAGATTAAAAAGTAACTTGGTAGGACGTGCCATCAGAGACAGATTCTTTTACGCCTCACGCAATAAGTTTTCAAACATGGGGTTCACCTTTCACCTTTTCGTCGAAACCCTTTATTCATCGATGGTAGCGGGTGAAGGCTCTTCTTTTCACCGAATTTTTCTCTCTGAATGCTGTATCGTCCTTACTCTAGTGGTTCTTTTTCAATTTAGTTGACTAGTCATTGTAACCCACTACTTCATCTCCAATCTATTAATAGATAAGTTCTGTTTCATTAGGAGTAAAGTTACTTTCGTCTAATAGTAAAGTTATTTCCGATAGTACGGAAACTATAAACGCAAATTCTGATCATATAAATGCAAGCTTTGTTTTTATAAACGCAAGTTTCATTTATAAAAACAAAACTTGCATTTATAGTTTGCATCCATTGAAAAACAACTTTACTCCTAGACCAAAAGAAGTTTGCATAGGAGCAAAAGCAACTTATCCAGTAATAGACTACATGTAAGCTATTACTAAATTACATAAAAGAATGACTCAATCATCATTCATGCATTTGCATCCGGTACAATTCATTTTTCTAATTAAATACGAGGTGAAGGAGTGCCCCTTCACCCGCTATCGCTGATGAATAAAGGATTTCGAAGAAAAGGTGAAGAGTGAAGGGTATGTTCTCAACATTTCCTGTATGGTCACTTAAAGTGATGCTTTTAGCAATCAGAAAGCATCGGGACTTTTGAAAGACCCAAATATTGATTTATAAAAGCCTCTTACTTAAATAACGTACAGGATACCACACAGAAAGGAATCCGACTGCCAAAACGGTGATAAAAATAAGTACCACATCCCAAGCATGAACGCTGACAGGATAGGCGTCTACAACAAAAGTACCACCACCGCCTCCCAATGAAATTATACCAAATTTCTGTTGGATAAAACATAGGATTAAGCCCAGGGCAATACCGGAGATAGCGCCAAAAAGAGAAATGAGACGTCCTTCAAAGAGGAATATTCGGGAGATGAGTTTATCACTAGCTCCAAGACTCCGCAAAGTTACTACATCATCCTTCTTATCCAAGATCAACATAGAAAGAGAGCCTATCACATTAAAACAGGCTATCATTAAAATAAAAGTGAGGAACAAATAAGAGATTAGTTTCTCTATCTCCATAATACGGAAAACATCTGCCTGTTGCTGATAACGATTCTGAACAACAAAATCATCACCTAGTATGTTTTCTATTTTAGATTGTACCGATGAAGTATTTACATTAGGTTTCAATTTCAATTCCATCGCAGAGACTTCTGTTGTATAATCCAGAAGCTGACGAAGAAAATCGAGAGAAGTCAGAATATATTTTCCATCATATTCTTGCTGATTCACCACAAATACGACACCTGGAGAATACAGATAATCACGGTTAAAAGAAGCGCCGGGATTTGCCATGTTCACTTTGACATTTCGCTTGGGAAGATATACCTGAAGAGGATCGACAAACTCCAAACCAGTTCCCAAGGTCGCAACCAATTCCACTCCCATGACGCCATAATTCACGATCGAATCATGAAGAACGAATTCTCCCGCGCCATAAAGTATGCTGTCTATGGCCGTCAACTCTTCAAAATTATCTTCCACCCCTTTTAGTACAACCATAGCCTGACGGTCCTTGTATTGCACCATTGCATTCTCTTCGAGCGTCTCTGTAAACACCTCCACTTCAGGAAGCGCACAAACGGCACGAATCCGTTCATCTTGTGCATCAAAAACCTTTCCTTCACGGACCGTAATTTTCAACTGCGGATCAAAAGCCGTAAAAAAGCTGGCCACCATATCCTGAAAACCATTAAAAACAGAAAGAGTGCAAACCAAAGCAAGCGTAGCAAGAGCCACCCCACATACGGAAATGCCGGATATGATATTAATAGCATTATGCTTTTTCTTTGAAAAAAGATAACGCCTGGCTATATAAAAAGGGAAGTTCACCTCTGCAATGAGTTATTTCACTTCAGCAATGAATCTATTTTCTCAATATAATCCAATGAATCATCCACGAAGAATTTCAGTTCAGGAATGATACGTAGCTGGTGACGTACACGAGTCCCAAGCTCATAACGAATGGATTTCATATTGTTATTGATATTCTTCACCATCTCTTCTGCTTTCTCTGAAGGGAAAACACTGAGGTAGACACGGGCAATACTCATATCAGGACTAATGCGAACTGCGCTAACAGAGACCAATGTACCCGGCATGGACTTTGTTTGAAGCAGGAATATCTCACTTAGCTCTTTCTGCAACAGGCGAGATATCTTATTCTGTCTGGTTGTTTCCATAAGTTATTTACTGTTTTACGATTTACTACTTACTATTTTCTTCCTTATGATCGTTAATCCGTCACGCAAAGGAAGTATTACTTTTTCCACTCGCACATCTTGTGCTACCAAATCATTAAAGGCTTTAATACCAATTGTTTGAGCGTCCGTATTACGAGGCTGTTCAAGCACATGTCCGTCCCACAAAGTATTATCAGCAATGATATATCCGCCTTCGGAAAGATACGCCAATGTCATCTCGTAGTATTCAATATACTTACGTTTATCGCCATCAATAAAAGCCATATCAAAAGTAACACCTAAACGCGGAACAAGTTCTAAAGCATCACCTATATAAAAACGAATTTTATCGGCAAACGGTGATTTCTCCAACCATGGACGGGTAAAGTCCTCTTGTTCATCATTGATCTCAAACGTATGCAACAGTCCACCTTCCGGCAGACCTTCCGCCAAACAAAGGGCAGAATAGCCGCTATACGTTCCGATTTCCAATATCTGACGAGGCTGAATCATTTCTACAAACATCTTCAGCATCCGTCCCTGCAAATGCCCGGAAGCCATACGAGGACGAAGGAGCTTTACATGCGTATCCCGATAGAGCGATTTCAAGTAATCGCTCTCGGGATCAATATGCTGCAAAATATATTCGTCTATCGATTCGGTTTCCTGCATAAAACTTACCTCTTTAAAAATTAAAGATAACGGTTGTTGTTAGGTAATACAGTCTCCTCTGCATGCTTCAAAGCATCTTCCACTACATTAATTTCGAGGAATGAGGTCTTTGTTCCTGCCTTACCACTACTCAAATATCCTACCATATCGGAAGGCTGCAAACGGCCTTCTTTCAACAGACGGCGCAATGCCGCAAAGTAATATTGCTGTCCGTTAGCCAATTCCGGCATATAGATAGCTTCCACACCATAAGACAAAGCCAAATGACGCATTGTCTTTTCTTTATAGCAGATAGCCAGCACTGGATACTTTCCACGGAAAGCAGCCAGGTTACGAGCAGTGCGTCCGCTATAACTATCAGTGATAATAGCACGTATTTTTAGCTTAGAAGTAGCTTTTACTGCTTGTTTAGCAAGGAACGCCGTAACATCATTACTATTCTCATCTAACGGAATACGGATATCATTTTCTTCCAGTTTATCTTTTTCTGCCTGAGCCGCAACTTTAGTCATTGTTTTCACCGCTTCTACCGGATACTTACCATAAGCGGTTTCTCCGCTCAACATCAAAGCATCTGTACGATAGTAGATTGCATTGGCAATATCAGTCACTTCCGCACGAGTCGGACGAGGATTATTTATCATTGTATGGAGCATTTGAGTAGCAACGATTACCGGCTTCTTTGCCAGAATACACTTGCGAATCAATACACGCTGGATTCCCGGAATACGTTCTTGAGGCACTTCGATACCCAAGTCACCACGGGCAACCATTACGCCATCTGCCACTTCCAGAATTTCATCGATATTATCCACCCCTTCCTGATTCTCAATCTTAGCAATAATCTTAATATCACTATTATGTGCATCCAGAATTTCACGTATGTCAAGTACATCCTGACGGTTGCGCACGAAAGAGTGAGCGATAAAATCAATATCCTTTTCGATAGCATAAAGAATATTGTTACGGTCTTTTTCCGTTAATGAAGGAAGATTGATGCGAACACCCGGGACATTTACGCTTTTACGGCTTCCCAAAGTAGCATCGTTCTTAACTTCACACAGCAAATAACCATCCGTCTTATCAATAACTTCCAGTTCCAGATCGCCATCATCAATCAGAATCGTACCACCGATATTCAGGTCAGACACAAAGTTCGGATATGAAACAGCAATACATTCACGAGTTGTTTCCAAATCCGGATTACCTACAATCTTTACTTTCTCTCCTATTTTATATGGAATCGGCTCTGCATTAGCCGTCGTACGAACTTCCGGACCTTTTGTATCCATCAAAATCGCAATACGGTTGGACACAGCACGTACATTTGCAATCAAAGCTTCAAAACCTTCACGGCTAGCATGCGCTGTATTCATACGCACTACATTCATCCCAGCTTCAAACAACTGTTTTATAAAATCCACATCACAACGTCTATCCGAGATGGAAGCCACAATCTTAGTCTGTTTCAATAACATAGTCTTTCTACCTATTATATATTATTACCTTATTTATTATCTATCCAATAAAGCCTCCAAAGCCAAACGGTACGAATTTAGCCCAAAGCCACAAATCACTCCTTTACAAGCACAAGCAATCATCGATACGTGCCGGAAAGACTCGCGACTATGCACATTGGAAATATGCACCTCAATCACCGGAGATGTCACAGAACGAATAGCATCCTGCAAAGCTATGGAAGTATGTGTATACGCACCTGCATTCAAGATTATACCATCCACATCAAATCCCACCTGCTGTATGCAGTCTATCATTTCTCCCTCGATGTTCGATTGAAAATAGTCGATCTCCACGTCAACGTATCTTTTGCGAAGATCAGCCAAGTAATCTTCAAATGTAACGCTTCCGTAAATGGAAGGTTCACGCTTACCCAACAGATTAATATTCGGGCCATTAATAATTTGTATCTTCATCGCGCAATCCTGTTTTTTTATACCTTTGTATCTGAAAGAATGTGCAAAGGTAGAAAAAAGAAATGGAAATCAACGAAAAAAAGCATAAGAAGGAACAACAAGAGCTGATAATCAGGAAGTATCAGCAGTATCTCAAACTGGAAAAGTCCTTATCTCTTAATACGCTGGATGCCTATCTGACGGATCTGGACAAACTGATGAGCTTTCTGACATTGGAAGGGATTAACGTATTGGACGTATGCCTGTCCGATCTTCAACGTTTTGCGGCCGGATTACATGACATCGGTATTCATCCCCGTTCACAAGCCCGCATCTTATCAGGAATCAAATCATTTTTCCGTTTTCTCATCCTCGAAAACTATCTGGAAGCAGACCCCAGTGAACTATTAGAAGGCCCTAAAATAGGTTTCAAACTTCCTGAAGTACTGACTGTGGAGGACATTGACCGGATTATCTCCGCCGTCGACCGCAGCAAAGCTGAAGGACAGCGAAACAGAGCTATTTTAGAAACACTATACAGCTGCGGACTTCGGGTATCAGAACTTATCACCCTTAAACTATCCGACCTCTATTTTGATGAAGGCTTTATCAAAGTAGAAGGAAAAGGAAGCAAACAACGACTCGTACCAATCTCCCCCCGGGCTATTAATGAAATAAAACTTTACATACCAGACCGTAACCAAATTGAAGTAAAAAAAGGGCATGAGGATTTCGTTTTCGTCAGCCAACGGAGAGGCAAAGGCCTTTCCCGGATTATGATCTTTCACATGATAAAAGAATTAGCGGAAAAAGCAGGCATTACCAAAAACATCAGTCCGCACACTTTCCGGCATTCCTTCGCCACTCATTTACTGGAAGGTGGAGCCAATTTGCGAGCCATTCAATGCATGCTCGGACATGAATCTATTGCGACAACGGAAATCTATACACACATTGACCGCAACATGCTTCGTAGTGAGATTATTGAGCATCACCCGCGAAATATCAAGTACCGGAAAGAAAAAGAGGAGTTATTTCATTAAATTATGATAAAATCGCCCCCTTATCTATATAATTATATTAAGAATTAATATCTTTGCGTTACTTTTTCTGTGTGAGCAGAAGGAGGTTGGCAAATAGACGATATTTCAATTACAAACATTTAATTTATACCTAAAATGACTAAGAAGTTGTACTTGCCTTTACTCATGGCAATGGTTGTTGCATTATTCTCTTCTTGCAGCAAAAAAATGGGTGAATTATCAGCTGATTACTTCACTGTTACTCCGCAAGTGCTGGAGGCAGTAGGTGGTAAAGTTCCTGCGACCATCAATGGTAAATTTCCTGAAAAGTATTTCAACAAGAAAGCGGTTGTAGAAGTTACTCCGGTTTTGAAATGGAATGGCGGCGAAGCTAAAGGCCAACCAGCTACTTTCCAAGGTGAAAAAGTGGAAGGTAACGACCAGACTATCTCTTACAAGATGGGCGGTAGCTACACTATGAAAACTTCTTTTGACTATGTTCCGGAAATGGCTAAGTCTGAATTGTACCTGGAATTCAAAGCTACTATCGGTAAGAAAGTAGTTACTATTCCTGCTGTGAAAATTGCTGATGGTGTAATCTCTACTTCTGAATTAGTAAACAATACATTAGGTAACGCCAACCCTGCATTGGGCGAAGACGCTTTCCAACGTATTATCAAAGAAAAACACGATGCTAACATCATGTTCTTGATCCAACAAGCTAACATTCGTTCCAGCGAGTTGAAGACTGCTAAAGAATTCAACAAAGAAGTAGCTAACGTAAACGAAGCTGCTAACAAGAAGATCAGCAACATCGAAGTTTCTGCATACGCTTCTCCTGATGGTGGTGTAAGCTTGAATACTACTCTTGCTGAAAACCGCGAAAACAACACAACCAAGCTGTTGAGCAAAGACCTGAAGAAAGCAAAAATCGACGCTCCGATCGATGCTAAATATACTGCACAGGACTGGGAAGGTTTCCAAGAACTGGTTTCTAAATCTAACATCCAAGACAAAGAGTTGATCCTCCGCGTTATTGCAATGTATCAAGACCCTGCTCAAAGAGAAAGCGAAATCAAAAACATCTCTGCTGTATACAAAGAATTGGCTAACACTATTCTTCCTCAGTTGCGTCGTTCTCGTTTGACTTTGAACTATGAAATCATCGGTAAGTCTGACGAAGAAATCACTAAACTGGCTTCTTCTAATCCTTCTGAACTGAATGTAGAAGAATTGCTGTATGCTGCTACACTGACTAGCGATCCTGCTAAACAAGAAGCTATCTATACTCAAGCTACCAAACAATTCCCGAACGATTACCGTGGTTACAACAACTTGGGTAAATTAGCTTACCAGGCTGGTAACATTGACAAAGCTGAATCTTACTTCAAGAAAGCTGCCAGTGTTAATGCTACTCCTGAAGTTAACATGAACTTAGGTTTGGTTTCTTTGATGAAGGGTGACAAAACTGCTGCAGAAGCATACTTCGGTAAAGCTGCCGGAACAAAAGAACTTGGCGAATCTATGGGTAACCTGTACATCGCTCAAGGTCAATATGAAAGAGCAGTTAACTCATTCGGTGACTCTAAGACTAACAGTGCTGCTTTGGCTCAAATCCTTGCTAAGGACTACAACAAAGCTAAAAACACATTGGCTAACGTAACAAGACCGGATGCTTACACTGACTACCTGATGGCAGTTTTAGGTGCTAGAACTAACAATTCTTCTATGGTAACAAGCAGCTTAAAGAGCGCAGTTGCTAAAGATTCGTCATTAGCTAAGAAAGCAGCTACTGACTTGGAATTTGCAAAATACTTCACAAATGCAGATTTCATGAACATCATTAAATAAGAGAATTACCACTCTATTTTAAATATTAAGAATTGCCTGTCATTATAAATGACGGGCAATTCTTTTTTTTTATCTGTAAAAACCGTACTTTCGCAGAAAAGAAATCAAAGCAATGAAAAAGAGTAGCATTTTAATCCTCATAATCATTTGTCTATGCAGTTGTGGTAAATCTTCAAAGAAGGTTAGCATAACCGGGGAAATCAAAGGCCTGGGCACAGATACGCTTTATCTGTATGGAATGGACGAATCATTCGACCGGATAGATACCATTTTCGCGAAGAACGATAAATTCTCTTATACAGCTTCAATAGACACCATTACTTCTGCCTTTTTACTTATTGACAATCAGACAGAATATCCAATCTTCCTTGACAAAGGAAATCAGATCAAAATAAAAGGAGATATCAATCACCCGGAATATCTGGATATCAATGGTAATATATATAATGAAGAGTTTACAAACTTTCAGAAAGAACTAAATAGCCTGCCTACCCCATCCGAGAAAGATTTAGAGCAAAAAGCAGAAGAATTCATCACGGCACATCATTCTTCTTTTGTCAGTCTTTACCTGTTGGATAAATACTTTGTGCAGAAAGACTCTCCTGATTTCAACAAGATAAAGAAATTAATTGAAGTCATGACAGGAATACTGCAAGACAAGCTATACATCGAGCAACTGAATGAAGCCATTTCCTTGTCCGAAAAGACAGAGATAGGCAAATATGCTCCGTTTTTCAGCCTTCCTAACATAAAAGGAGAGAAAATTACCCGGTCATCAGAAGATTTCAAGAAAAAGAACTTGTTAATCAACTTTTGGGCTTCATGGGGAGATAGCATTTCCAATCACCAAAGCAATACCGAGTTAAAAGAGATCTATCAGAAATATAAGAAGAACAAACATATAGCCATGCTCGGTATCTCCCTTGATATGGATAAACAAGAATGGCAGGATGCTATAAAACGTGATACGCTCAATTGGGAGCAAGTCTGTGATTTTGGCGGACTAAATTCCGAAGTAGCCAAACAATACGCCATCAAGCAAGTTCCCAGCAACATTCTTCTGTCGGCAGACGGTAAGATTCTCGCGAAAAACCTCAAAGGAGAACAATTGAAGAAGAAAATTGAGGAAGTAGTCACTGCTGCTGAAGAAAAGGAAAAACAAGACAATAAGAAGAAAAAATAATCAATAATCAAACGTGTTAATTAAAGTATTCGGAGCGGCTGTTCAAGGGATTGATGCAACACTCATAACAATCGAAGTCAACAGCTCGCGCGGCTGTATGTTCTATCTCGTCGGCCTTCCGGATTCTGCGGTCAAAGAAAGCCATCAACGTATTATCTCCGCATTGCTGGTAAATGGCTATAAAATGCCCACTAGCAATATAGTAGTCAATATGGCACCAGCCGACATCCGAAAAGAGGGTTCAGCTTATGACTTGCCTCTTGCCATCGGATTGTTAGGGGCTAACGAAACAATCTCTTCCGAGAAGTTTTCCCGCTATTTGTTAATGGGCGAACTAAGTCTGGACGGAAGTATACAACCTATCAAAGGTGCGCTTCCCATTGCTATCAAAGCGCGCGAAGATGGTTTCGAAGGACTAATCATCCCCCAACAAAACGCACGGGAAGCTGCCGTTGTCAATCAATTAAAAGTATACGGAGTCAGTAATATCAAGGAGGTCATCGAATTCTTCAATAATGAACGCGAATTAGAGCCGACTGTTGTTAATACACGGGAAGAATTCTATCAACAACAGACAAACTGTGACTTGGATTTTGCAGACGTTAAAGGGCAAGAGAATGTAAAAAGGGCACTAGAAGTTGCAGCAGCCGGAGGGCATAATTTAATAATGGTAGGTGCTCCGGGTAGCGGTAAATCGATGATGGCCAAACGCCTTCCTTCCATTCTTCCTCCTCTTTCTCTGGGTGAAAGTCTGGAAACCACCAAGATACATTCAGTTGCCGGACAACTGAAACGCGGTTCATCATTGATTTCCCAACGCCCATTCCGCGACCCTCACCACACAATTTCCCAGGTGGCGATGGTTGGCGGAGGTAGTTTTCCACAACCCGGAGAAATCAGTCTGGCACATAATGGGGTACTTTTCTTAGATGAACTATTCTCAAAACTATTTAACTATTGTATATTGTTATATATCAACTATTTAATCAGACAGAACAACCATTCAATCCAGTAAAATTCAGTTTCCGCACCGATGTAAGCCCAACAAAGCCTCACAATCGGTCAGCCTCTCATCTCAATTCCTGCCGTCTCCTTTGAAGAAGAAAAGTAAATTCCGCCCTAGAGCACCCTCTCAACTCCAATATTCACAATTTCAACCTAGTATTAGTTTACTCTCAATTACTATAGAGTTCTTTACAATACCAATTTCACAGATAGAGTTTCTATGAGAAGTAGCTGTTTCCAAATCAATAGCAACGAAATCTAAGTTCCCCATATATGTCTTACATTATGTGAGATAATATAGCAAGATTATGTTTGATTCTGATTATGTATGCTATACTTCTTTATAATTGGGTAGCTCTAATAAAGTGCGAAGAAGTTCATCTTTATTCCTATCCTCATCTTTAATATGTTCTTCTAATCCTTTAATACGGGATTCTACAAGTTCATTACATATATCCTTCTGCATTTCCTTTAGCATATCTAAGCTGATTAAGGTTCTCATTTCAAATATATTAACATCCTCTAGTGGACTGCCTAGTATAATGAATTTATCAAAAACGAATATGCTGTTATCGGGATATTTGTCATTCTGTGCTATTGTTCCTACACTGAAACGTGCTTCATGCTCGAAGAATTTCATTATAACATCTAGTTTATTGCCATGTTTACGTTTAAGAATCCTATCTCTATATCTATCAAAGAAATGTGGTATATATGCAGCGCTCTTAGCAGTTTTAGTAATAGTACTATGACAGGTCACTACATATATGCCTTCCGGTTGGCGGTAACATCTTGCAATTAATGGTACAAACTTATGCTTCCAGTATGCACTGAAGCTATATCTGATAATATATATATGACCTGTGTTGGTGGTAATCTTTATAGGTTTAAAAGTGAAATGGTCTATTCCTTTGGTCTGTATATACTTTAGGTATCTATCCTTCATTCCGAAGAAGTCTACTTCCCTTTCTCGGAGATATTCCTCATAATCTATCTTATATTCATCAAGGACTTTTGTGTACAGCATAACCTATTAGTATTAACTAAAAAGGGTATCCAAATGGATACCCTAAAGTGTTTACTTAGTAGTATTAATTAGTAGAAGAATCTAAAATAGCTTGTAGTATGTCTGTTGGAATATCTTTAAGAAGCTTCTTCTGGTTCTCTAATTTGAGTTCCTTGCAGTTCTTAATCCATTCCTCGTACTTCTCGATTTGCCTGTCACACCAACAAACCATATCAGCCGGTGTTGCAGTATTACCAAACCAAGAGCCATACAAATCAAATAATTCTTCACGACTTAACACTACACAAGTTGCTTCATTCTGATTCTCCATAATGATAAATTAATTAGGGTAAATAAATTAACCTTTAAATCTACTCAAAGGCTTGCCGTTCCTTACGGTATTAGTCCATAAGTTGTTTACAAGTAAACGAACATAAAGCGCAATTAAGCCATTATGGTATCTCTAAATGAAACGCCACAAATGTACAAATATATTTTAAATAAGCAATCAAGTCTAATATAATTTATGCTATAAATTAATGTGTTATTGTAGATATATATCATAATGGTCTTGAATGATAGTATGGAACTAGGTATATATTCATAGTAGTTATAATACTTTATAATACTACAGTATCTTATAGTAATACAGCATACTAATAGACTGTAGTAATCTATATACATTCTATCAATGTCTTTATAACTAGAATTTGCCTGTTGTTATACTGTAAATATCCAATAAGGTGAACGCAAGTGGGACAGAACTGTTGAGAGTTTGACTTATTACACTCCGAACGGTTCTGTCTCATTTTTCGGAGATTCATGGCTGCAAGCACTCTCACGTGTGTTTATCCATGCGGACGAGAGCGGAGAGGTGAATACGCAACGCTAACATTCCCTACGGCTTGTCAATCTTGAAATGACCGCTCCGTTTATCTTCCAGACTTGCCACCATAAATCTAATTCGTTTCAAATGAGTGGGCTGACCTATCCGGCACTTGGAATTTGAGACTGTGACATATCAGAGACACAATAATTTACATCGGGCTTTGAACTGCCGACTGATACGCCCAGAAGTGAAAAATAATTCAAGGCAAGACGTGCACTGTTCACCTGCACACCGTAAATCAGAGCAAGATTCGTTTTCAAGTTCCGAATCAGTTTCCAAGCTAGCAGAAAAGAGCATATCTTCACTTCATAAGGCTCTCAACATAAAGTTTTAAGAAAGTTTACGAAGCGTTTTGGCACCTCACCGAAGTGCAGTATCTTTGCACTACCAACATGAGATAAGGGTGGTATCACTGAAACGACTAAATTACCCACTTGAAACATATCTGAATATACCTACCGATTCAATCCACCTTATCTTGCCAGATTACCTATTTAATAATTATTCATGGTACTAAGAATGAGTGAGGAAACAGAACTTACATTCAAACAGTTACGTGAGCTTGCATTAGCCCACCATATAGCAGATAATAGAACGATGATTGGAATATGGGCTAAGCTCAATGGATATTCCAAGAGACGCAAGCAGAGAGATAACAAGGTTTACACCGTTTACATCAAGATGAATAATGATACATGAATAGTTTCTAATGAAGGGAGGACAGTATAAATGGTTCTCCCTTTTACCGTTAATAAGTGAGCATACTAGGCAGGGTATGTATTTGCAACTAATCATCTAATTAGTATCACTATCTACTAATGTGTTTACTAATACAGCAAAGTTATGTGCAGAAGTATTGATATTACCAGATTATAAAGGTGTGCTTATTCCCCCCTTTAGCGGTGTGCTTAATCCCCTTTTGGAGCGTGCTTATTCACCCCCTGTCTACACTCCTAGATACTACACTCCATACAGCCATACTGTAAAGTTCTGACGAACTTTCAGTAGGTGGGATAAGTAGGATATATAAATCAATAATATATGTGGCATTATAATAATAATTTATATGAGAAACTAAGCGAACTAAGGAAAGTGAACAGACTAAGTTCCACTAAGATGAGATTCTTGTTAAAGACCAATCAGATTATTTTGATTAACCATATTGAGCGTTTGCCTTATGAAAGACACGAAACTTCCATTCAAGGAGTACACAGTAATGAGTAATAATCTGATTCAGAATCTAAACTGTTCAGATGTGTACAGGGCTTATACCTTGCTATTAACAGCAGATAAAGATTCTTTGGAAACTAATACTACATTAAAACAGCTTGCAGGGTTTGTAGGGGAAGAACTGGATAATTACAAGAAGAGTAAGAGTACATTATCCTTCAATGACAAATTAAGGGCTACAGGCGAGGTTGTTATACGTGATATAGATTCTAAACGGAAGGACAGGCATTGGACTATATACAGATTCAATCAAGTAGAGCCAGGCAATTATAGAAGAATTGGCAGAGAGTTCTACGATACTTACAATACTTTAGATTTGAAGCTAAGAGGATTCATATTAAAGCTATTCAGTGTAACAGAGCCGCATAGTTATGTTATCAAATTATCATCCATAAGGAAATTGAAGGAGCTTATTCACATGGGACATAATACTATTGGTAGGTACATAGAGCAGTTAAAGGATTTGGATTTATTGGATGAAATTGGTGACTGTCTGATTCTAAAGGTCAAAGGCTTAATAATAGACCAGCCTAAAGATAAACAGGTAAAGAAACTAATTGCCATGTTCGACCACATGATAGACTTCAACGAAGGCAATAACAAACCATTATCCAGAGAATGTATGATTTATAAGAAGTATAAGGAGAATGGATTTAAAGATGTCAAGAATATCCACGCTTTTATGAAGTCAATACAAGCAGGTACAGTAGGTAGGAAGCGACCTGTTAAGGAAAATATACCTTATGAGATTATTCTGTAGTTAGTTTGTAAGCAATAAAGCTCCAGACCATTAATCAGGTTTGGGGCTTTTTATGTATATCCCCCACCCAAGAATATAGGTACTTGAAATTCATACCCCCGCCCTTTAGATTTAGGCAGTGTTTCTATTTAGACTTTATGCAGCTATAGAGTGAAATATTTAATTTGTCAGTGAGCGCATCAGATGTATATCGTGCGCTAAGCTTCTGTGAAACTACTAACACCCCCTCACCAATCATTAGGAAAAAGAAAGGATTACATGAATTGCTATTCAGCCCACAAACGCTTTGAACTTCTGAAATATGCGGACTTATCAACGATTTGTATATGTCTACATATAAAGATGCACAAAGGAAAGTGAATGAATAGTGCTTCATGTTAAGCCCTCATTTTGTCCTTAAATACACTATTTACTAATCTATTATTATGCGTATGGAGAATTTAAAGATTTTATTGACGTTTGGAATAATTCTAATTGTGCCAATAGTCTTAATGCCACAGTTCTTTATTGGATTATTAATACTGATTGTGGCTTGCTTAGCTTTCAGACAGAGGAATTTCTAATATTAACTTAATAAATTACAGATTATGGAATCAACATTACAGATTATGCCAGTACAAAGAACTAGTAGAAACTTTGGTGAATATGCAGAAGAAGCGGTAATAATTGAAGAGCCAATTATTAAGCAGAAACGACCTCTATTCATTGAAGCCAATACGATTGAAGCCAGTTTGGAACATCTAAGGAATGATTGTATTATACCCGTATTCGCAAAGGACAACGAAGCTACATTATCTCATGTGGCTTTCATTGAAGCGGTACAGGATGCAACCAATACATTCTTTAGCGGTGAACAAATTGAATCGCCAGATATTCGTGTTTCTCATGTAATCAAAGGTAGGATTCCCGAAGCAATACATAAGCCAGCCAATCAGTTATTAGAAAGTGATAAGACTATCTATTACGAGAGGTGCGCTTTTGTTATTGAAGTTCCTACTATCTATGAGACAGTACACGGTAACAGGCTAACACTTACTATTGGTGGTGTGAGAGCTTATAACCACACCAATCTTTATTCAAAGAAAGGCTCGGAGCGGTTTAAAGTGTTTATTGGCTTTACTTGTAAGGTTTGCACAAATCTATGTGTATCTACGGACGGTTATCTTAGTTGCTTGGAAGTTACCAATACAAGGGATTTATATCAAGCGGTATTGGAAATGTTCCACAAATACGATGCAGCCAAGCACATACATTTGATGCAGTCTTTAGGCAATACCAGTATGACGGAGCATCAGTTTTGCCAACTACTTGGAAGAATGAGACTTTATCAATCACTACCGCAAGGCTATCAAAAGGATATACCTAAAATGTTGCTTACTGATACACAGGTTAACAATGTGGCTAAAGCGTATATCAATGACGAGAACTTTGGCAGCTTGGGAAATGATTTGTCTATGTGGAAGTTCTACAACTTGCTCACAGGTGCAAATAAGAGCAGCTATATAGATTCATTCTTGGATAGAGCCTATAATGCTACAGAACTTGCAACGGGTATATGTTCCGCTTTACATGGTGATGACAAGTATCAATGGTTTCTTAGTTAGTGGTATTACAGAGTACTTAAAAGGGGCATCCATATAATAAGGGTGTCCCTTTATTATTCATTACCTATTAATACTCAAAAGATTATGTTACAAGCGTTATTAGTCGTTATATCTTGGATTATCTTGTTACTTGTTATGTGTGCAATTTCACCTGTTGTATTCTTCTTGATGATTGTTTGGACTATATACAAGATTATTACAATGAAGTAGTACATGAAGAACTAATAAGGGTATCTATATACTATATATAGGTACTCTTTCTCTATTATTAGCCAGTAGTATAATATTCACTTCTATTATTAGTGAATGTTTAGCTAGTAATCAGTAAGTTAGATATTCCAACTCAAAATTAATATTCACTTTTATTAGTTTCACTATAAAACAGAACGTTATGTCACTTAAATATTCAAGTACAACAGCAGATTATCTGCAATGGAGCGAAGCAATGAACTTAGTAAGAAAGTTGGCAAGGGATAGTAATTATAAGATGTCACTTCTTATTGCTTTAGGTTGCTTCACAGGTCTAAGAATATCTGATATTCTTGCTTTAAGGTGGAATCAGATATTAGATGCAGAAGAATTTACCATTATAGAAATTAAGACAGGGAAGCAAAGGACAATCAGGATTAATATGCAGCTACAGCAACATATCAGAGATTGTTATGAGCATATAAATCCAGTTGGCATAAATGCACCTGTATTGATAAGTCAGAAGGGGACAGTGTACACAGTTCAGAGAATCAATGTCATGTTGAAGGAGATTAAGAAGAAGTACAGGTTACATATAGGCAATTTCAGTTGCCATTCTCTTAGGAAGACCTTTGGCAGACAGGTTTACAACATGAATAATGATAATTCAGAGCTTGCACTTGTCAAGCTAATGGAGCTATTCAATCATTCCAGTGTATCAATTACTAAGAGATACTTGGGATTAAGGCAAGAGGAATTATTAAATACTTATGACTGTCTTAGCTTCTGATAATTGAGATTTGAGACAGAATGAATCGGAGTTTACTTATTTATGCTCTGAATAGTTCTGTCTCAATTTATGGATATTCAGAGTAGAAATAGCTTTCAACTCTCATTTTAACAGATACATTTAATTGCAAAATAAAATACCTTTCATTATCTTTGTACCAATTCCAAGAACTTAGAGAGTTAAGTTGTTGGAAGGACATATTAACGAAAGGTGTTATTGAAATTATCTTCTTGTAACAAATCTCGCAAATTTGAAACGCTGTGAAGATGATAGCAATAGCACCCGCACTTTGGATATATACTTACCTTACGTTTGTAAAGTTTCTATATGCCGCTTGGTGTGGGTTGCTATTGTTTTATCCACAGCAAAGGCAATGCGAGAGCCCGTTACAAGGATAAAGCAAATAGTGTTCCCACACCTTTCTATATGTAATAGCCAACTATAGGGAACAGGTTGGCATAAATACAGGTATATAAGAAACAGACAGTCTATTTTACTACTCAACAGTTCTTTATTAAAGAAGTGTGCAACTCTATGTTGTGTTCCTCACACTATAATTAATAACTAAAAGCCTGTTAAGGAACAAAAGGGCATCTATTAATGATATGAAGAAAGTAATTCTATTGTATGTGATGATTCTAATTTCAAGTATCATATATGCAGATGAGATTAGAAATGTAAATGGAGAAGCTAGAGGTTTTAGTAATACCAGTGTAATTATTAAGATTAAAGTACAAGATAATGGTAAAATTACCGCCATAGCTCTGTATGATGATTATGCTATACTCAATAAAGACAAATGGATGAGTATATATGTACCTATGCGTAAGATTGAAGACGACATAGCTAATCCCAATATTCCTAAGGAAACAAAGAATTATCTGTTAAAGGACTATCCTAAGAAGAAATATTACGGCAATACTAAAATCAATAATAAGCCTGTGACAATTATATTCTAATCATAAATATCGCAGTTATTTATTGACAATTATTATTTAATATCCCAAAGGGGTTAACTATATATTAATCAGCTAAGGAGGAATTTACAATGAAGAGACCAAATGTAAACATATTGTACATCTGTGTAATATTTGCACTAATTACATTATTCAGTTGTAAAGGAAAGGGTGGTACTTATAGGGACGGTGTATTCTATCCAAATGATGAGAAACTGGCAGGTAGTAAGAAAGTTACGAAACCGGATGGACATGAATATATAATGTTTTACAATAGAGATGGGACACCACAAAGCGGAGAAGGAATGCATCATCCTACCTGTAAGAAGTGTAAACAACTAGAGAAAGAAGGGTACTATGAACATCAATTTATACTAAAAGACGGAAAGAATATTCATGACCCTAATTGCTCTGTATGTAAAGAATGGAACAACTAATACAGAAACTACTCTAAGGTAATGAAGAACGAATTTATAGCGTTAATAATATTGTTCTTATTAGTTTCCTGCCAATCTAGGCAACAAGTTACAGAGAATATCTCCACAATAGATAGTATATTACAAGTAAATGTAACTTCTCTACTGGAGAATAAACTATCTGAACTCGATGCTTTATCTGGGCAGGCTATAGTAATGGAAGTTCAATCAGGGCAAATAAAAGCTCTGGTTGGACTTACTAAGAAAGACAGTACGAACTACCAATCATGTGAGAACTTCTCTGTATGGCAGTCTACTGGTCTGATGCACCCAATATCGCTATTGGTAGCTTTAGAAACTGGTAAGGTGAAGTTGAGTGATAAGGTTGATACTGGAAATGGTATCTATCAAGTTCATGGCAGAGAGCTTAAAGACCATAATTGGCATAGAGGTGGATATGGTGAGCTTACAGTACAAGAAGGATTGGCAGCTAGTTCCAATATTGCCATTTATAAGACAATGGAGAAAGCATTTGGTAATAATCCCCAAGCATACTTTAATTTATTAGCTAATATGAGCTATGGTAAGCCAGATAGTATCACAGGAATAGCCAATCTAAAGCCTGCACACATTGTAACTCCTAAAGATAACAATTGGGCTAAGAGTGATTTTGCATGGTCAAGTATTGGATATAATCAACAAATATCGCCAATCCAAATACTAACCTTCTATAATGCTATTGCTAACAATGGGAAGATGATACAGCCTCAACTATATAAGGATAGTGTAGTAGTTATTAATCCCCAAATAGCAAGTAGGGCTAGTATTGATAGTTTGAAGAAAGCTCTAGTATTTAATATTACTGACGGATTATGTCAACCTGCCAAGTCTGATAAGGTAGTAGTTGCAGGTATGCAGGGAACTAGTTCATTATCTACTAATGAGGATAGTACTAAGGATATGTATGCGGTAGAGTTCTGTGGTTACTTTCCTACTGATAATCCCAAGTATAGTATCATTGTATCTATTAATAAGGCTGGATTACCTGCAAGTGGTGAACTAATGGCAGGTGATGTATTTAAGAAGATAGTTGGATTACTATTTCCTTATTGAATCATACTCATGCTGTTAATATAATATTCAACCTTTCTTAGTCATATATCTATATATAATACCCCTATGCCGGAAAGGTTGAATATTTATAAATGGCAAACGAGACATGCGCAAGAAGTTCATCAAATCAAGTCGCCCAACCTATAAGAAGCGAATCAAGAAAGCTCAACAAGGAATGAAGTTCGTAAGTTATAATCCAGTAAGTAATCCTACAATAGATTACACTGATATTACTAATCCTATTAATCCATTTAGTGAGTATAATTATAATACAACTTACGATAAACCAGAAGCTTTAGTAGTACCAGTAAGAGATACTGAAGAAACTGATGTAGCTAATAATCCTACAGCAGAGCCAGTAATTAATAAGTCAGTAGCTAGTAAACCTGTTACCGATAAACCTGTTACTGCCAACTCAACTTGGAAGAGTCCATATACTAACAGAAAGCAATGGTCTACAGAACTTATTAATGCCTATAAGAAGGCAGGTATTACTAATGATAATGCAATTAGAATGTTATTAGCACAAGACGCATTAGAATCTAGTTGGGGTAAATCTGCACAAGGTAAGTACAACTTTGGCAATTTAACTACTGGTAGTTCATGGAAAGGTGATTATGTAACTGGTAATGATAAAAATGCTAAAGGTGAAGCTATTAAGCAGAAGTTTAGGTCTTATAATTCTATGGATGAGTATGCAGCAGATAAGATACAATTCTTAAAGAGACTATATGACTTTGATGAGAATGATGATATTAATAAGTTTGTAGCTAAGCTTACTGGTTCTAATAAAGGTAAGAGAAGATATGCAGAAGCTACTAATTATGCTAAAGTACTTACTGGGGTATATAATGGTATTCCTAAAGGTGAGAATGGTATGATTATTAAGTATCAAGAACCTGCACAACCTATTAAGTATATGGGAGGTTATGATAAGAGAGGTAATATAGTATTGCCAGTTAATAATGAGAATGGTATGAATAATGTAACTTTACCAGAAGTAACAGTTACTCCTAGGAATATAAATCTGGCAGGAGCTGTAGATAGAGGAAGGAGAGAAGCCGCACCTTATGTTAGTACATTATTAACAGGTGCAATATTTGGACCATTATCAGTAGCAGGTGGATATGCAGGTAATGAAGCAGTTAATAAGATAACTAATATAGCTAGTAATGACAAATATAAAGACTGGGCTGATATGCTTTCTAAGACTACAGGAATGAATCCGGTAGTTGCAGATTTCTTTAACATAGGTAATTTGGCAGGTGGATTTGGAATGCGTAACTTTGGACCTAAGTTAAAGCCAGTAAAAGATATGGCTGTTGGTGGTAACAAATGGGCTAGAGCTAGAGTAATTAGTAAGGCTATTGACGAAGCTGTAAATAAGGGTAATCCTAAAGTTAAGAGTATTAATAATGAAATAGGACGTATAAGGGCTAATAATATTCCAGACGGAACATACGAGTTTAAAGATAACAATTTTAAACTGCCTGACTATGTTACTCCTAATTCACCAGCTGACCCTATAGAATTACATGCAACTAGGTTGGCTAATGGAGGATTTGACAGATTACCAGAAACAGTAAACGGTCAAAGGTATTTTAATGCTGGTAATTATAATTGGGCTTATAAGAGCAACTCAATGTACCCTAAGATACATTATTATGATAAAGCACCTTTGGAAACTATAGGCAAAGTATCTGATGATTTCATTAATGCTAGTACTAATAAGTTACCTACTGGTGAATCATATATGAAGTCAAGAGGGTTGTTAAATGACAACATGATATTTGCCACTTCTAGTACGGGAAACATCTATGTAGGAAGGAGTGGGTTATCTAGAGTTGCTAGTGACTTTGGAGATAATAATATACGTAGGACAGTTAGCCATGAAATGGACCACGCCATTCATATACCAGGAGAGGCTCCTAAAGGATTTGATACTAGTTTAACGGACTTGTCTGGCTACTTTAGTGCAAGGAATGGCACAGAGTTAACTGGTAGAGGTACACAGATTAAAGACTACTACGGACTATCATCTCCAGACCAAGAGATTACAGAGGACATGTTAAGGTATGCAGCTAAGAATTACATTAAAGATACAGGAATGGATAATAACATGACAGAGTTCTTTAAATCTATTGTAGATTGGAAGGAAGCTGCCAAATGGTTGTCGAAGTGGTCAACTATGATTGGCACTCCGGTAACTATATCTAAAATGAATGAATATGATAACAGCAGAATATTGGATGGAAGGAATCAATAAAGTGCTTGATAGATATGGACTATCAAGAGAGGAGTTTTGGAAAGACCCCGAAGCATTCATTAATAATTTGGAAGATAAGGATGCAAAGCTTACATTGGAGTTCTACATGCAAATAGTATAACTAATAATAATTAAATGAATTAATATGACTAATGAACAATTAAATCAATACTATAGTAAGGATGCAGATAAGAAGCAGTGTTGGGTAAGTAAAGACCATAACTGTCCATTAAAGGAACAATGTAATGGACTTGTTAAGCCAGAATGTAAAGAGCATATAGACAATGAAGAAGCCTGCCATGTTGTTGATAAGATGATAGAATGGTATTACCAAGTGGAAGAACCTGAATTTCTAAAGTTCTATAATTGTCACTTAGAGATGTTAGAGAGACATGGAAGGAATTAGTTATTCCTTCCTCTGTTAGCAGGGATATTTAATGGACGTAAATTATTAAGCTTATTAGTACCACCTTCAGAAATTGGTTTAATATGGTCTACTTCCCAACCTTAAGGATGTTCAGCTTTACCATAAGCATCACGATGTATATATTCACCACTGGCATCTTTGCGAAGTCCGTCCTGTACTAAAGTGGCTTTACTGAATATTATATCCAGTTCTTCTTCTGTCCATTTAGGTCTTACTTCCATAATCTTAGATATTAGAATTAATAACTGCAAATATAGCAATAATTATTAATATTCCAAGACATCCTAAGAGAGTATGGAACGCATTGACAGGTAAGTATTTTGTATATCCATTAATAGGAACTACATTAATAGGAGGAATGAGTTATGATAGAAATGAGTAGTAGTGAATATAGTAAACTATTTGATGAACTTTATGCTAAATTTGAAGCAGGAGAGATTACAGCAGAGGAAGTATGTGTAGAATTGGATAAAATAGATATGATTATATATTCAGGTCCTCCTCTACGTAACTTAACAGAGAAGTTAGATGATATGCTAGATGAGCAACCTAGTAACAATACTTAACATATCTCCAGTTGTTTACTTCTTTAATAATGACTAACTCTATATCATAGATATGCAACTAATAATCTTAAATGAATTAATATGATAACAGCAGAACAGTGGAGAAACGGGATTAATTCTGTGCTAGATGAGTACGGATTATCAAGAGAGGAGTTTTGGAAAGACCCTAAAGCATTTATTGATAAGTTGGACAATCAGGCAGCAAAGCTTATGCTAGCATTCTATATGGGATTATAATTATAAACCTTAAATGAATTTATGAGAAGATTTAACAAGTATGGATTTGGTACAGCAGTTGGAGTTCCTACTGCGGCTACTATTAATAACAATGATAATGGGAAGTAAGGATAAAATAATACCCGAGTGGTGCAATATTAAATGTGAGAAGATAGTTGAAGAAATTGCACCCGGATTCAAATGTGTTAAGGATGCTATAACAGGTGAAATATTGGCTTTTATATATGAGGAGTTAGATGATGATATGCTAGATGAACAGGCAGATGAATAACTATGAATATGATAACAGCAGAGTATTGGATGTATGGAAACAATGACAGCAAGTGAGATGTGGGATATTATGGAAGAATTAGGAATTGCAGTAGACAAATCTTTCATTGAGCCCTGTGATTTAACTCCACCCACTTTAGAGGAACTATGTAGAATGTTTGGAGTTAATAGCTTAGAGGAGCTTAGAAATATGCCTCACGGTCCAATGGCTTTCTGATATTAATAAGAAGAATTTATGAGAGTTATTAAATGAACTAGGTAAACTAGGATATAAGAATGGAGGTAAATTATGAATATGAAGAGAAACAAGAAACAGCAGTATCGTGTAACTAGGTACGAACTAAATGATAAGAATGAACTAGTAAAGGTTGACAATCCTGTAAACTGTAACCCTAGAAAGAAGTTACCCAAACAACTAAAGGAGATGTTAGACAAGCTATTATTTAACGATTGATTAACATACCTTCATTAGTTTAATTGGCTAATAATGAGTAACTTCACAAGAAATCGAGCTGTATTCTTGTTCTATTAGATTTAATCATTAAGATATATTCTTTGATGTTAAAGTTTATCGTTTAGGTGGCTTATTAGGTACTCGACATAAATGATAACCACGGACTTTAAATACTTTCAAAGCCTGATGATTCTTATAACTGTCATTACACTCCTTACAGATAGGAGTAAGACACTCGGTATAAATAAGTCTACCTTCTGCATTTAGTCGTCCGTATTCAGCAAGTACATGCCCACCAACAGCAGGGTTGTCATTAGTAAATGACTTCTTACAGCAAGGGCATATAGTAATGAATCTTGTAAATATATTGGTTTTATAACAGTAGGCTATCCACGACTCGTAACCATATTTACACGCTTCATCATCAGCAACAGCTTGTAAACATGTTATCTCCTTCAAAATACCTGTAACCAATAGAACACCCATAACTAGCAACTTTTATGAAATTCTACTACAAAGATAAGAATTAAACTAATATCTCGTAACTATAAATAAACTAATATGAATAATAATCAATCAGAGAATAAAGAACCAGACTTCTTCACTCCTAATGCTCCAATTAAATACGTAATGGCAGGAGGAAGAGGAGTAATGATAGGTTGCGGAATTATAACAGCCTTATATGTCATAGGCGTAATTATAGGGCTGTGTTTGGGATATGGTTGGAGTAGCCTTCTTCTGCCTTTCCTGCCATTCATCATAATTGGATTTATTGGCTACATTTGGGAGATGTTTAAGAAGTTCTATAATCTGGGATATGATAAGAAACGTAGGATATAAAGTCTCTGTATGCCTATATATCCTACCCTACCTTCCGCTAGTAAATTCCTATGTACTTGACCCTACTAGTAGGGAATAGTAATATTATTACCTAGCCATTCAAATAACTTGTTTAGATAATACTTGATAGGCTAGATACAATATTACGTATAAATCAATTATTATATAAGAATTAATTATCATACAAGAAATCCTTATTATTCCTTTGAGGTTATTAAATTTCATACTACATTTGCAACGCATTTCCAGATAATAGTTAATTTACTAGCTTATAATCTGAATATCCAGTAAGGTTTGCTGGTAATAAATGTATTATTAACTTAATAATTAAAACTATGTCAAATTTGGAAAATGCAAATGTAAAGAGTGCTGAAGAACGTAAACGTGCAGAAATGCATAGAACTTATGGAATGTGGTATAAAGAGGGAGCAACAGCTTCCGACCTTGTTTCTTGGTGTGATGCAAGAATAGCAGTTTACAGTGAATGGATTAAGAACTGTACAGAACTGAAACATTCAAGTCAAGCACAGTTATTGAGTGGCATGTCTAAAGAAGCTTTAGAAGCAGCTTTAGCTGCATTAAACGCCCAATAGCATCTTTCGTGAGGTTGTGTCAAGACATTGGCACAACCTCATTTTCAATTTAATCAACCACATTTACTAGTTAATAATTATATTCAGTGAAATATTACATCTTGTAAGTATAATCTATTTCCCAACCATTCTGCATACATATCTTTATCAGTTCATTAAAGGTTACTGTTAAATCTACATCTTCTGTTTCAGTCACCAATGTGGCATTAGAGATAACAAAGTACTCTCCGGCATCATAAGCATCAAGCTTATTCTTTCCATTTTGGAATGTGGCATAATTACCGCTAATATAATAGGCTACCTTATTATTCCTCTGATTACCGTCATATAGGACATTATAAATTCCATTTATAGTATATACTTCCAATAGAACTATACCATTCTTCATTATCCTATTAGTAGCTGGTGATACATAGGTTGTAATCCTATAAGGATATATCTTGTCTACTAGTTCCATTACTAAGTTCCTCATTTTAATAGGGTCTGATTCTGCCTTCTCAATGGCATCCTTTGGCAAGGTAGGTTGGTTGAAGAACGTCCTCATATTCTCCAATCTTAACTTCTCTACATTTAAAGCTTCTATCTTATCCTTGCACTCCGCTCTCTCATTCTCACACTTAGTTAGGGTTTTATAGTACTTATCTTTAGCTATATCCATTACAGAATCCGGAGCATCCATATAAGCACTATAAGCTCTTTCTATCAATCTATCCATGTTAGATATATGAGATGTAAAGTTGGCTATATTCATTTCCAAATTGGTTATTTTATCGGTAAGTTCCACCACCCTAGCTACTCTATCCTCATCATTCAAATTGGCAAATCCTATTAACTCCTGTTTAACTAAGCCCCAAATAATAGCTTCTAATTTCTCATTACTAATTGTAATGCGACTACTACAATCTGTAGCATTATTGATACCCGACATACATGACCACCTAATAGCTACCTTCCCATTCATCAATCTATATTTATCCCCCTTATCTCCACCACGTTTCTGTGGAGTTAATGAGTGTTCACAGATAGGACATTTAAGAAGTTTACTCAATATATAAGTAGCCTGTTTTGGATAAGGAGTTCTAGCAGTTCTATTTGTAGCTCTCTTAGTGGTGGCTTTATCGAACATAGCCCTAGTTATGATAGTAGGTATCTCGACTTCAAACTCATCTACATCTTCTGTATCTGGGTCAGTAAGAGATACAACCTTTATACCAGTACAATAAGGTTCAAAGGTTAAAATATGCTCTATAGTCCCTATGCTGAATTTCTTATTAAATTGTTCACCATACTTGGCAGTAATAGCCAAAGCTGTAGATTTCAGTGTTGCACCGTCTTTAACATATTCTTCAAATACATCTACCACAACTTTAGCGGCATCATCATTTATCACCCAACTATTCTTCTTACCCTTATCTCTACCACCATATCTTTTATAACCAAAGAAGGGCTGTCCTATACTCATTTGATTGTTATCCAGTTCATCACGTCTACCAGATGCTATTTGTGTTTTCATACTCTTTATGTATTTCCAAGCAGCATCAAAGGCAGCACCTATAATAGTTTCAGCATCTCTAACTTTCTTGCCAGTTACAGGGTCTATAGTCCAAGTATCAATATCCCTAAAATACACAGGAATATCCATGTTGATAAGCTGTCTAACATATAACCGACCCGACATAGGGTCACGACTCATTCGGCTAACTTCCGACACTAAAACGACATCAAATTCCTTATTAATAGCAGCATCTTTTAGACGTTGAATAGACTGCCTATCTCTCTTACTTGCATCATCTTTACCAGTGATATGCTCACCAAATATCATATTATCACTTGACGTATAACCAAACTTCTTAGCCAGTCTAGTTAGGTCATTTACCTGTCGCTCATAGTCTTGCTTCTTAGTTGAGCACCTAATCAAAAATGCAGCTCTCATATCTGTTACATTTAATATTATTGCAATCAAGACTATTAGCTAACTATCTATAATGCAATATAATAGCACAGATAATAGTCTTTACCTCTCGCAAAGATAAGAAAGTTTCTACAATGGTGCAAGTATTTTAAGAATAGCGAATTGCCGGAATTCAACCGAGGAGTGCTGGAAGTGTTGCGTCAACCATTGGAAGACCGCCAGATCACTATTTCCCGCATCAAAAGTACTATCAGCTATCCGGCCAATCTGATGCTGATTGCATCCATGAACCCATGCCCCTGTGGATATTACAACCATCCGACAAAAGCATGCGTATGCAGCCCCGGACAGGTTCAAAAGTACTTGAATAAGATATCCGGTCCATTATTAGATCGCATCGACATTCAGATAGAGATTGTACCTGTACCCTTTGATAAGATTTCCGATCAAAGACAGGGAGAATCGAGCAATATCATCAGACAGCGAGTGATAAAAGCCCGTCAAATGCAGGAAAGACGCTACACCGAATATACCGGAATTTATTGCAATGCACAAATGAACAGCAAACTGCTTGCAATGTACGCTCAACCGGATGCCAAAGGACTTGCATTGCTAAAAAATGCAATGGAACGACTCAATTTATCTGCCCGAGCCTACGACCGGATTTTAAAAGTTGCCCGTACAATCGCCGATTTGGAAGGAGCAGAACAAATACTCCCCAATCATTTGGCAGAGGCTATCAGTTATCGGAATCTCGACAGAGAGAACTGGGCTGGATAATAACAATGAATATAAACATAAGAGAATTATTTCATCGATAACACTATCTTTTTTCATATATTTGTTTTACATTTGTGACAAACAAATATGCAATCATATGAAAACATCAATAACAAGTCTTTTAATGATATTTTGTTTGAGCATATTGGCTTATGCGCAAACTCCCCAGGACAGAGCCACAGAACTAAAAAAACAAGCGCAAAGCAGTCTCAATCAAAAAGATTACATCAAAGCGCGTTACTTATTCAAAAAAGCATACGAAGCATTTGCAACCCGCGGAAACTATCCACAGGCGATAGAATGTGGTGTTCAGGCCAATGCTTTATACGTCAGAGAGAACTTTTACAAAGAAGGATTCGAACTTTGTCGTGACATGGACCAACTTATATGGACCGGAGAGCAAAATCAGAAGAAAGTCTTTTATGACCTCCGCTTCCTCGTAAACAAGGAGCGGTTGCAGATGTACACGGCACTTAAAAATCCAGCCCAAGCAAAAACACAGCTGAATAAATTGGAAGAAACCGCTAACCTTGCCAAGAATGACTCACTGACAGAGGTTTTACTGTATACAAAAGCCAACTATTACTATACATTTAACCAAAACACGCAAGGTGATGCCTGTTTCCGCAAACTGATTAATCAATATAAGGAAAAGAAAGACTATGCCAAAGTGAATGATTGCTACAAGAACCTTATCGGAATTGCCCGTAAAGCCAATAATGCCCCTTTAATGGAACGCACCTATGAAAGTTACATCGTTTGGACAGACTCCGTGAAAGCTCTGACAGCTCAAGACGAACTGAATGTACTGAAAAGGAAATATGACGAAAGCCAACTGACTATACAAGAAAAAGACGACACACTATCAGCCAAACAATACATCATTATAGGTCTGTGTGTTCTTGTAGTCATCCTCGTTGCCGGACTGGCAATACTGGCCGCCATATTACTGAAATTTATAGCCGGCAACCGCAAATTAAAGAAAAGTGTGAAGATTGCCAATGAACATAATGAATTAAAAACCAAATTCATTCAGAACATATCCTCACAGATGGAACCGACTTTGAATACGTTGGCTACCTCTGCGAATGAACTTTTACAGAAAGCCCCTCAAGAAGCGAGCCAAATGCAGAGCCAAGTCGCTGCTCTGAAGAAATTCAGCGATGATATCCAGGAACTGTCTTCATTAGAGAATTCATTAACCGAACTCTATGAATTGGGTGAAATCAACGTAGGTACTTTCTGCGAAAATGTAATGGATAAGGTTAAGGAGCATATAAAAATAGATGTTACTCCTTCAGTCAACGCTCCCAAACTTCAGGTAAAGACAAACAAGGAGCAACTGGAACGTATCCTTCTCTATTTACTGAAAAATGCAGCCTACTACACCGAACAAGGACGTATCAGCCTTGAGTTCAAGAAACGTGGTGCACATACTCATCAATTTATCGTGACGGATACGGGAATCGGTATTCCGGCAGAGCAACAGGAAAATATTTTCAAGCCTTTCACGGAAGTGAAAGACCTCACTACAGGAGATGGGCTAGGATTACCAATCTGCTCACTTATCGCCGCAAAAATGAATGGTAGCCTGACGCTAGATACCAGTTATACCAAAGGAACCCGTTTCATACTGGAACTTCACGTCTAAATTTTGCATAAAACGAATAACTTGTATCATTAGATTACTTTCTAATTTGTTTATTATAGTTACCTTTAGCAAAGAGTATTCCAAACACAAACTTGAAAACATACAAAAATATGAACAATTTCCCATATAAACGGATATCACGTTTTAAATAAACCTTTGAGTAGTTTATTAAGAACAGTATTTGAGTTTATTAAAAACTTTGCAATCGGATTTCCGAGTTCTCAACTCTATCTATTACAACAAAAAGGCTGCAAATTTCATGAAATTTGTAGCCTTTTTGCCTATAGCCGATACACCATTTCTGATACTAATCAGGAAATAAAAAGCATTTGTCAAGAACCTATTGTTTTTTTGCTGAAAAAATAAAGAGAAAACTAACTTATATATAATAAGATAGCCTTCTCTCTATTTATAAACTGACTTTCCGCTTTATTCTACAGAATATCATCTCACGATATTTTGTATCAATAAATATCAGACAATAAGATCTTACTCTTGCGGCATATTTCCCATTTTTACCACTGAATAGCTTGGTCTGTATCAGGAATCAAGCTATTAACTTTTCGTTCCATCAACATACTACCTTCAGCACGACAAGGTACAACGATATCTTTATCTTCATACGTTGTCACATCATCATACGTATATGACATATAAATCGTCGTGAAATGATGTTCCAAATAAGGAGTTACTTCATCTAAAGACATGCTAGTCGTATAAGTAGGCGCATCTCCTATAAGTCGGAAGTTCATGGCATTAGTCGGATCGGCAGGTTCAGCTGTCAGTGTCCCATTTTCGTTAAAAGTCAACACAATCTTATATTTATCTCTATCCTTCAATTCTTCACTAATGACTCCGGCATAGAAGAAGCATTGATTCTCACTCACTACATGCAAGGTACGTGTACTTGAAACCATAGCACTCGTATTATCCATCATATATACAAACATATTGGTGGCCCCATAAGCTCCTGAATAATCATTAAACGGCATCACACGGAGAAGTGCTTTACGATAATTCTTGCGTGGATTCGGATCATACGAGTCACTATCCAAAATCGTCAATGGAAGTACCCATTTATCAACAAGATCCAGTCCGCTAAATTTGAATTTAATATCAAACAAACCTTGACATTCCCCAGCCGGAATATGACAAGTAGGAGAGGCAAACTCATAGTGTTTCTTATCCAGCAATTGAAAATACAAGTCTTCACGTTGTTTCCAGCGAGCTTCATTCAAACCAATCAATGTATCCGGATCCACATCAATAGCAACATCCAGATCTCTTTCATTCATAGTAGAGCCACCTACAATCACCGGTAGCCGATAAGTCACTTCACCGTTCGCTTGATAACGCAAATATACATCAGTCACTCCCTTACTATTGACAGGGGCTTTCAATCCGACATTTTGCACATACACTTCTTCCACCCATTCATTGTTACATGCACCAGTCAGAACAAGCGTTAATAACAATATAAAATATACGATATAATTTTTCATATTTTTCCATTTAATAAGGTTAATCATAATATGTCCATCCCGGGTTCTGAGTCAGACGCAAGTTTCTTCTCAACTGATCATGGGAAATCGGCCAGAAATACATTTTACGGCTAAAAGTAGTCGGCAAGTTCGAATTGATCACTTGAGTATGAAATAAGTCTCTTTCTGTTTTACTCATATATGCATTGCAACCATACATCTGCTGCGACTCCTCATATTCGGCATCCTTCCAACGGCGCAGATCAAAGTAACGACTGTTTTCTGCAAATAACTCTATCTGGCGCTCATGCTTCAAATGCTTGCGGAACTCATCAGCATTCTCATAAACATCTGATCCAAAATCGGGAACTCCTCCACGAATACGAACTCTGGAAATAGCATAACTCATTTCATTCTTATCACGTGAAATATCATAAGACTGAGTTCCATCCCATGAAGGAATCTGATAAGTACTCGCACCTAATTCATTTAATGCCTCTGCATACCATAACAACACGTCAGCATAACGAATACCAATCACAGGCTTTGAGATAACCCCTCCCTCTGTCTTAAAGTTGTCACGAGAACTAACAAATTTCCTGATCCCAATACCAGTAGCCAACCAACGATCACCTGAATTACTCCAGCCACTCTCTTCACCACGATAATACCATATGATTAGATTCCGGTCATACGACTGTACAGCATTAGTACCATTCCATAAGCAACCATTGTATGCTACCGTAGCATAAAAACGTGGTTCACGATGTCCATATTGTTTATTCACACCTTCCACCAATGGTGCCCAATCACCACTAGCTGCTTCCTCGGCACTCACATAATTTTCATCACCCGTCCAGTCTTTCGTCTTATCAAAAGGTTTTCCGGTATTCATCTGATAGGCATCGCATTGCTTACCTGTCATAGCATGACAATTATAACCTCCGAATGCTATTGGCATCTGATGTTGAATCATCGTATTGATATCTCCGTTGTTCTGTCCGGTTGTAAAAATCATCTCTTTGTTTTCCGAAGGAAAAATCACTCCATTAAAAAGTGTCTCGTAAGACTGTAACGGGTCAATATTCCGCCATCCTGCAGGAAAATCCGCATGAGAATATACCGCATGCGTAGGAGGAGCAATCGTTGCCGGATTATCAATTGTACCAGTAGAGTGAGCTGAGACCGTATGTAGCTCATACACACCCTTACGACCAAGTTCTACCACATCACGAGCAGCTGCTGCCGCCTTTGCCCACTTTTCTTCATTGTATTCTTGAGCCATCAGATAGCGTCCTTCATCATCCACCAAATCCGTGAAACGTTCAGTATCGGTTGGACGCGGATTATTGAGAGGGCTGGCAGCATAAAGCAATGCTTTTGCGCGAGTTGCCAAAGCTGCTCCGCGAGTAGGACGTGCCATATTACGTGTATCACGTTTCAATGGTAAGTCTTTCGCTGCAAGCTTCATTTCCTCTGCAATGTAGTTGACACAATCGTCATACGTGCTACGTGGGATATAAAGATCCTCATAAGCAGCATTATAGTCCATCACACCATCATTAGGTATAATTGGTATAGGCCCGTACTTTTGCAACAACTTCCAGTAGAAATAAGCGCGTACAAAACGAGCCTGTGCCTTATAATCAACAATTTCATCCGGAGTCATTTCTTTATTTCTGTCAATATTATGAATAAAAATCGAGGCATGACGGATACCATCATAAGCTTGTGCCCAGGAGTCTTGTTTCCAATTCTCATCATATTCACAATATTTGAATACACGATATTCAAGATTACGGTCGCTATAACACATATCGTCAGAAAAGTTAGTAATACAGTTATCTTTCGAACCAATATCGATGTTACTCCATGTCAGCCAAGCGTATGCAGTCGCCAACCATTGTTCCGACCATTCTTTATTTTCGAATATATTTTCCAAACTCTGGGTATTTTCTCCCAATTTCCCCTCCACGCTCAAATAATCTGAACAAGAGGAAACCATCATTCCCATACTGATAATGGTGGAAAACAATATATGTTTCTTTTTCATATTTCGTATTATATATTAACAGTTAAACCTAAAGTGAGCATTTTAGACAATGGATACTGCTGCCCGTTAGAGCTCCCCATTTCAGGATCCCATAATTTGAACTTAGAGAATGTTAACAGATTTGTCCCGATAAAGAAGATGCGTACATTATTCATCAAGATTGCACGACTGATGTTCTTTGGAAGTGTATAACCCACCTCTACCGTTTTCAGGCGCAGATATGAACCATCACGCAACCAATATGTCGATTCACGGTTATTGTTACTGTTATTCTGCCAGGTCAAACGAGGATATTTGGCATCAGGATTCTCATTCGTGCCAAGACTCCAGTAGTTTCCTACTACATCCGTAAGAATGTTACCCCAGTCACCACCACTAAATGGTCTGACTCCAAAACCATCAATAAAGAAAGAGGATTTACCAGCACCTTGGAAATGTAGATTCACATCGAACCCTTTCCATGTAGCAGACATACCAAAGCCGTAAATCAAATTCGGACGGGTTGTAGAACCAATAGGTACCCTATCACTATCATTAATCACGCCATCACTGTTCACATCTTTATATTTAATATCACCAGGCATTACTGTTCCCCATTCTGTTTGTTGAGGACTGTTACGTATATCATCATAATCCTTAAATAAGCCAAGAGCTATCAGACCTTTCGCTTGATTGACACGATACCCTGTATCACGTATATAAGGATATGCGCTATTTGCCTCGTCAGCAGCCAGAATCTTATTATTACTATAAGTGAAATTACCGCGTACAGTCAGACTGACATTGCCTATATCCTGTTTGAAAGCCACATTTCCATCAAAACCGGTAGAACGTACCTTACCTACATTCGCACTAGGTGTAAGATAACTCAAACCTAAAGTTCCTGGCAAACTTTGACGCTGCATAAAGATTCCATCACGTGTTTCATGAAAATAATCTACAGTACCAGTAAACCTGTCATCCCATAACGAGAAGTCAACACCTATATCATGCTTAGTAGCAATCTCCCATGTCACACCAGAAGAAGATATCTGCTTATAAATCTGTCCATTATCCACATTAGGAGTATTGTAATCTCCCCAATTATAAGGATTTCTACTTTCAAAAAGCTCCAGATAAGGGAAACGAGTTCCAATATTGTCACTACCTACCTTACCATAAGAATAACGAAGCTTAAACATATTCATCCATTTCAGATTCTTCTTAATAATAGGTTCTTCCGCAATATTCCATGCTACTGAGTATGCAGGAAAGAAGCCAAACTGGTTGCCTGGGGCAAAATTTTCTGAACCATTGTAACCAAAGTTGAAATCAACCATATAGCGATATTTCCATCCATAGGTAATACGACCAGCAAGTCCCATGTGTCTATTAGGTAGCCAATCATAGCCGGCTGTACTTTGTGTGTTGACATATTCATCCTGAGTATATTTCAACGTACCGCCCACCGAATGATCACCGAATCGACGATCATATTGCAAAATAGCCTCCAAAAACTGCCTACGGTTACCTGAAGCAGAAGACTCATGAAACATCAGCTGTTTCTCTGCCACTTTTTTGAAAACGATTTCCCCGTTAGAATCTCGCTGACGTTCGGCTTGCCATTGTTCAGGCCACTGCTTATGATTACGATAGTTATTGTTATAAGTATCAAATCCAAAACGTCCGGTAAACTTCAAACCTTTCGTTATAAAATCCAATTTCTGATCCAAAGTCGCATTCGTTTGAATTACGTTCTGCCACTCCTCATAATAACCGGTTTGTGTAGCAATTACCCATGGATTAGTACGTTCACTTGTTCCTGCAGCCGGAATTCTTCCGTTCGAAAAAATCACCGGCATATTAATAGGTGTTTGTCCCATTACGGACTTCCACAATGCATCAGAGCCAAGTCCCGGATCATTCTGAGTAGAAAGCCAGCCTGAAACACCTACCGTCACCATGGTGGTCTTTGTAACATCAAAATCTACATTCATACGATAGTTCCAACGCTGGTAATTGGCATTTGTATTATAATCTTTCAACTTACCGTCTGTCTTATACATACCTCCCTCGCTAACATAGCTTGCTGACACAAAGTAGCGTGCCACAGAACCACCGCCACTTATATCAAGATTAGCACGATAAGTCATTGCACCGTCTCTTAACAATACATCCATCCAGTCTACATTCGGATACAAATCCGGATCCAGTCCTGTCTGAATCAGTCTCAACTCATCTTGGGAATACATCGGCTGTTGAGAACGAGTTGTACGTGATTCGTTCAGCATGGTAGCGTAAGTATAACCATCTACAAAGTCAGGAGTCATGGTACGTGTATTATAAGAAGTTTCCACTTTCGCATTGATATTAATTTTACCAGCCTTACCTCTCTTAGTAGTAATCAACACTACGCCATTTGCACCACGACTACCATAAATTGCTGTAGCTGAAGCATCCTTCAATACAGAGAATGACTCAATATCTTCCACATTGACTTCATTCAGGCTACGTTCGAATCCATCTACTAAAACCAATGCTCCGGAACCTGCCCCAAAAGTAGAGATACCACGAATCCAGAATTCTGACATATTGGCTCCCGGTCTACCGGAAGTCTGCCTTGCTAACACACCAGGAACATTTCCAGCCAATGCATTTGCCAGACTTGAAGTAGGAGATGACTTCAACACATTCACATCTACCGTAGAAACTGCACCTGTCATTGTTATTTTCTTTTGAGCACCTGTACCGGTGATAACCACTTCATCAATCACACTAGCAGAAGATTCTCGCAATGTGACATCAATCTTACTCATATTATCCTTTATCAGGACTTCTTGTGTTTCAAATCCTATATAAGAAAAGATCAGCGTACTGTAAGGAGCTATTTTAATCTTATACTCACCATCAATGTTGGTGATAACTCCCAAACCTGCAACATTCTTTACCGAAATATTGACTCCAGCCAAAGGTATCTTTTCGGCATCTCTGACCATACCGGTTACCTCTATCGTCTGACTCTGGGCATACATATCAATGACGTAACCTGTTGTCAATAATAATATCATAAATAAAAATTTCCTCATAAAATAAGAATTGTGTGTTAATCATCAATTTACTGTAATGCAATGGTACGAACACGGTGATTACCGTTGTCACCAACATAGAAAGTACCTGTAGACTCTTCATAACAAAGTCCTAAAGGATAGTTGAAACGTGCTGTTTCACGAGGATCACCGTCAATATATCCTGACACGATCTGATCTGTCGAATAACTTCCACGACCGGCAAACGTTGTAACAATACCATCAGGAGTGATCTTACGAATACAATGATTGGCAGCATCAGTAAGATAAAAATCATATATATCCGCACGTTGCTCTGCCACATATTCTTCGTTCAACACAAAACACCCTTGCATTGGATTATCAAAACGGGCAGAATTCTGGGATGCGTCCTTGTAACCATATGATCCGAACTCTCCAGCAAAAGTAATAGGAGTTTCCAGATATTTACCAGCCCAATTATATTCTGCTTTCATCACACATTGCTTGTCACGTGCTATTAAATAGGCAAAATTTCCACTTGGATGAAAAGTAACACATTGGAACCAGCCGCTTGGTCCCATCTTGGCAATCTGCTTCGGATCCCACATTTGTGTCTTCTCATTCCAAACCGCTTTATGAAGCGTAGCATCACGACCACGACACAAAAAGATAGTACCATCTATAGGATGCGTGAATAATGTATTGAAATCATCTCCATTTAAAGCCGGATAAGAGTTTTTAAAATTTTCTTTACGAAGTAGGTAATAAGCTCCTGCACGTTCTACATTCCCCTGCGGACAGTTCACAAACATAGTATCCCTGTCCACACTCCAGCCAAGTCCACTCGGAGCACTACTCCAACCAGCAGCACCATTAGTAATCACAGTAGCTATGGAATCCTTATCTAGATAAATTTTACGTAAACTATGTTCATTCTCGAAAAAATAAATGCAACGTTCGCCTGATGATTCGTCATAGTACATGGCAAGAGGAGTTTGAGTTCCTGCTTTATCAAAATTACCATCCGTAATAGAAGTATTGCCTTCACTATCTACTACACCGCACAACGTGCCGACAACTACATTATACTGATAAGAGAACTTTTGGTCAAATGTATAGGTAGCATTCAAACTTTTATCTTTATTCAATATATCCACCTGCACAGACCCTCCATCCGCACGGGAAGGAACAATACAATAAATCTGTGTACCGGAAGAGCTAACAACCTTCGCTTCCTTACCACCGACAACCACTCGTATCAGTGAGGGATCAGTCCCAAAATTACTACCATTGATAAACATGTTCGTGCGTACAGCACCTTCCAAAGGAGAATAGTCAGTAAAAACAACTTCAACATTAGGATCAGAAGCTACATAAGACGGAAGATTTACTTCCACATTTTTGTCCATGCAACTACCCAATCCACCCAAGCAAATCAAGGAAAACAATACAAACCTAACCTGTTTCCCTCCTTTTTTTGTTTTAAAAAGACTTTTCATTGTATTAAATTATTCGTTAAACAATAAATATAAAAATCAAAAGAAAAAATAACTATGCATTATTCCAATGTGCACTATTAACGAAATGCAAAATAAAACGCTATCCTATTAATAGAATAAAAATAACGGTTCAATAAATGACAAAAACAGGTCAAAAACCTATAAAACAGCTATCCTAGTATGTTTTGGAGCACTTTTACTATTTTAGCTTATGTTGTGTGCTTTTCTCTATTATCATCCAACCTATATCTCCCCCCCCGAAAGTGATATTACATATAGCATAGTTGTATAAATGGTCATAAAAATACAAACTCTTTCTAAAATGGAGCAACATCAGAAAATATCAACTACAGTAGTATCTGGCTTGCCCTTCATTACTTATATAAAAAAATAGTGGGAGCTTTTATCACCCCACTATTACATTTCTCATACTATTGCTTGCTCCAGCAAATAGATTGCAAAAACCAAGCTTTATTTTCGTCATTCAAACCCTGACGCTTCAAAACCTCCGGGAGGTCAGTATAACTTTTCCAAAAATCGGAAACTAAAGAAGAGATCTTCTCCGGTGCATAGATTACCGCTTCACTCAGACTTCCCATTTTACCAAATTCTTCCTTAAAGCAAATATATGAATCACGGTATTTTAACTGCTCCATAGATTTAGCTATTCGTCTAGATACTCCCAACAAGCCGTTCATATCAGCTGTTTCCGTAGGATAAACTATTTTAATAACCTTTTCCTGATCACATGACAAAACAGGCAAATCAACCGAAAGAGCAAACTCTTCACCCAAATATTCATATTTGGCAGGTTGACCATTTACAGTGACAGACTGAGGAACAAGTGATGAGAGCACTTTCACTTTGAATGAACGAGATTCAGGCATATCTTTATATCGGCCATCACGTTTACCGATAACAATCGTTCGTTCCTGCCCTTGGCTGAAAGATGTTAATTTAGTCACAGCATATTCCGAAGCATAGTTCTTATCATTTCCATTATCTTCATAAAAATTAAAGGACGAAATTCCATTTCCACCAGGGAATACGGTAACAACAACCTCCTCATCATTACCGTTCAGGTTCATCACCTTTCTTGTATACATCGGCAATACCGCTCCCGCTTTTACATAAATCGGATATTCGTCAATAGCAAAAGGACGTTCCACTATTTGTCCTCCTTTCAGTAAGGTACCTGTATGCAACTCATACCATTCACCTTCGGGCAGCCACACACGCACTTGTACATAACCATCTTTTGCAGGAGCTGTGGCAGGAGCAACCAGAATATCATCTCCAAACATATATTCATTACGGAACTCATATGCTTCCTTATTATCCGGATGATCATAATACATCGGACGGCAAAGTGATAATCCTTCATCATAACCTTTACGAGCCATTGTATAAATATAAGGCGCCATCTCATAACGTTGCTGGATTGTCTTACGAAGAACATCACAATATTCTTTGTTGAATACCCATGGTTCCTTATTCAAACCGGCACTTTTTTGAGAATGTGTACGCATAATCGGGCTTAAGGCTCCGAATTGCAACCAACGAGTGTACATTTCCGGATCTATACTTTCACCGATATGTCCTCCTAGGTCATGACTCCAATAACCATATAATACATTGGAAGCTGTCGAGTTGAAGTAAGGCTGAAAATCTAATGATTTCCATGAAACAACTGCATCACCGGAGAACCCCACCTGATAGCGATGATTACCCAAACCTCCCCAACGGTGATATAGCATCGGACGTGTGTCCCTGTTCTTTTCCATATTACTAAAGAAAGCATAATTAATCCACCAAGTGTTGCTCAAATTCTTCACCTTCGGATCATATATCCTTTGTTGCCAGTCCAGCCACCAAAAATCAACACCATCTTTCTCCATTGGCGTCAATACATTCTTAAACATATTTTTAATAAACTTCTTATCTGAATTTATCCATGGAATAGTCTGTTTGGACTGAGGATCAACTCCCATATCTTTTGCTAATCCAGAATATTTTTCTTCATAAGAAGCTACTCCATCCGCCGGATGTAAGTTAAGGGTGATTTTCACATCATTCTGTTTCAAGTATCCCAAAAACTCCTTTGGGTTCGGGAATAAATCACGATTCCATGTCCAACCGGTCCAACCACCTTTTCCTTGTTCTGTATAATGCCAGTCCATATCTACCACCAATACATCCAAAGGAATCTGATAAGTATGGAAATTATCAATCAGATTACGGAACTCCCTGTCAGAATATAACCAATAGCGTGACCACCAATAACCAAATGCATACCGGGGAGGTAATGGTACTTTTCCCGCAAAGAGGGTATAATCTTTCAAGGCAGCTTTATAGTCATGTCCATATGCCATGAAATACCAATCCTGTCCGCCATTAGCCGGACGCTCTTTCACCCAATCCCAATCTTTATTATCATCAAACAAAAGTCCCTGAGAATCATCAATCAGAGTCCAACCGTCCGTAGCCAACAGGCCATCTTCCAGTTTCAGTTTATCACCTTTCTTTGTATCAGCCACCCATGTTTGTGTCTGTGTATCACCATCCATACCATCCAATGTACGATAGGTTCCTTTCAAGTTGCCCTTCTGTTGCATACCGGGTTTCCAAGTAAAAGGTAATATTTCTTTAGAGGCAGTGATAACCAAGTTCTTATCTGTAAACTGTCCACTCTTTTTCTTATAACGCATCTTCATTTTGGAAGTCGTTATTTCAACCCATCCTCCTCTTGTTTTTAGCTTGTAATCTACCTGGGGATAGTTACGATTCACAACGATGTGAGATCTATCGTCCACGAATTTCCCATCCGGTGCATATTCCAGACGGATTGCTCCATCAGAAATGACTGTAAATCTTACATTGCCATCTGTATAAGCAATATTTCGCTGTGTGTTTTGCGCATGCAATACAAATATAAAACTCTGCATGACACAGAGTAAAAGCAATAATCCTCTTTTCATGATAACATTTAAAAGCAATAAATTTATAATTCGAGAATAAAATAGGGTCGTTGCAGTTATCATAGCTACAACCACCCTATGTCAACTACTTACTCTTCTTGAAAGTCGGAGCTTCCGCCTTCACAACCGGTCCGTCCCCTACGAGATACGGCCAATCATCGTCATCCCAATAAACTCTATCAAGCAATACTACACGACCTAAAGATGGATCGGCAGTCCGGTAAGCATGATAGATAATCCAATCTTTACCTTCATCATCCTGCACTATTTCAGCATTGTGCCCTGTCCCCAGAAACGCATCATTTCTGTGTATCAGTACCTCATGTTTATTATCATTCATGTTGTCACCTGATTTATTCAAATAAGGACCAAAAAGCTCGGTGGAACGACATACAACTGTCTGGTATGTACTATTTGCACCGTCACAGCAAGTACCTGTAGAGCAGAACAAATAATAGTATTTACCTCTTTTCAAGATATATGATCCTTCATAAGCATTGGTACCTCCAGTATTGGCAGCAACCTGTATTTTTGTCGCTTTTGCATTTTCAATACCTCCTTTCAGTCCAAGACCGTCTTCAGTCAATTCAATACCCCAAATACCATACCAGCTTCCCCAGAAAAGATATTTTTTACCATTATCTTCAATATAGAAAGGGTCGATACTATTATGAACATCGATCTCATTGCTACGGAATAATTTGCCTTGATCGGTAAACGGTCCTTCCGGCTTGTCCGAAACAGAAACACCAATACCACAAGTTGCTCCACCTCCCCACTTGGACAAGGAGTAATACATCACATATTTTCCATTGATATAATTGATATCCGGCGCCCAAATACCTGCTTCCGGTTCCCATGACGGTTTTTTATCATCCTCGTAAGCACCGCCCACATAAGTCCAGTGAACCAAGTCTTTGGATTTGTGTATCCATGTATTTCCTCCGGTAGCATACAAATAGAAATATCCGTCTTCCGCTTTTATCACTGTCGGATCCGGATTATCGGAATCGATGACAGGATTTGAATACCACACTTTGTCTGCCAATGGAGCTTGTTCTGCTTCACCTTTCTGTTTATCGCTGTTACCACACCCCCATGTAAGCAGGGAAAATATTCCAAGCGTAATTGTATGTTGTAAGTATAACATAAGTTCTCAGTTTTTATTAATTTTACTAATCTATTCCATACTCGAATTCAATTCAACACCAGGTCCCAATACAATATGGATTATGGAAGTCTTTGATTCTTTGTCCGTTTCTGAAGTAATTGGCATACCATCCGACTGAAACGCTTCCAATGTAATGCTAAACTGAGCTTCTTTTTCGTCCACTCCAAAAGCTTTCATATATTCCATTATCTGTTGATTGGTAAAAAGCTGTTCGCGTACTCCGTTATAAGTAAGTATGCTTTTATCTTCCACACCCATTGTTTCAGTTATTTCTCCATCTACCTGCAGTCCTAAAGTCATAACATACTTCGATGCTGTTTCTATATCCAGCCAACGGTAGACAAAAGCAACCCCATCCATATTTTCCTGTGTAATCTGTACATAATAATCATCAGATTCCACTTCTACTCTCGGTACACGTGGTTGTGGGTCACCCTCACTTTCCACATCTCCACATGCTCCCAATACAAATATATTAGTAAGCAGATATAGTATTATAAACAGTTTTTTCATGATTTTCATATTTTAATTTACTTCTTATGGAGATTATTCAGTCGGCTCCAAATATATCTTCATCTCATTAAGGTCTACTGTCAAAATGTATTTACCATCAGCAGCAACAATCCATTTCAAGTCACCGCCATTATCCTGATACCTTGCTTCTCCGAGTTCATGTTCTACGCCCGGATTTGCTCCTTGTGAAGGAGCAAAAAAGAATTTTCCTGCAAAATCTGCTCCATTCGGCTCCAACGCCAACTTAAACTCTTTACCGCCATAAAAGTTACCTGTATACGTCCAACGTTCTGGATGGCGTGGATCATTATTCACAAATGCACCTTCCTTTTTCATTTTACCCCAATCCCATCCGATGGTACTGGCATCGCCAACAATCCAAATCCCACCTTGCGGTAAAGGGTAAATACTAACGATATTCACATCCAAACGATTTAAGTCCACAACTATTGTATAGGTACCGCTTTTTGTATTTTCAAACATCTCACCATTCCCTGCTTCTGCCACATATTGCAAAGAATTATCTCCATTCTCAGCTTTCATGTAGCATGGATAATCAGAATCCGGACTAAGTGCAAAGAAGTACTCACATGGCTTCAATTCTGCTGTCGACTGATATACTCCTGAACCCACAACCTTCTCGGTCATTCGGCGAACAGTTTTCTCTCCAGCATCATCCACCATCACCATATATATCGCAGTAGCATTCTTATCATATCCGATCACATTCAATTGCGTCTTCGACAACTCCGGTTTCAAGTATTCTACAGATGAATTGACCTGTCCTATAACCTCTGCTTCAATAGTCACCTTATCCCCAGGAAGTATACTCCAAGAAGCCAGTATATCATTTAACTCCTTATGCGTGAAACTAATGGAACGCTCTTCCGATTCAATCTCATACAAATCTGTCACATTAGAGTGTAAGTCTGCCATATACATTCTGAAAAAATAGGTGATAGTAGCATCAGCTCCTCCACGTTGAGCTGCAGCATCCCATGTAAATATAACAGCTGCTTCATTCTCTTTTTCTTTCTCCAAAGTAATTTCAGAAGAAGAAGCCTTCAAAAGCATCTGATCTACAGGAGTTTCAAGCGTGTAATACTCCGGATCTTTATTACAGCTCGCTACTATCAACATAAGAAAGAGCAAGCATATTAGTTTCATTATCTTATTCATAATTATGCTTTTCATTTAATTAATTCCAGAAAGGCGCCTGAACCAAGTTCGTGTTCTTATTCATTTCATCTATATATACCGGGAACCAGTACATCGCCCTTTTCCACACACGTGTCTGGAATACGGTTCTCTTATAAAATTCCTGACTATTTGTTCCTGCGAAATTCATACCATAATCATCTCCACACATCTCCGGGAGCTGTTCCACAATTCTCCATCGACGGATATCCGACCAGCGTGATCCTTCACAGCAAAGTTCAACACGGCGTTCCATACGAACTGCCTCACGTACTGCCAGTTGATTGTCATCTACATGAATGTATTTTGCATCATCTGCCGCTACGGCATCCAACGTATATTGGCGCACGCCTGCACGTTCACGGACTTTATTCACATATTTTAATGCATCCTCACGAGATGCTCTATTATCATAAGCCTCATTAACAGCCTCAGCATAATCCAAATAGGAAGCAGCTAAACGATATAGGAACATTTGACGCCATTTGTAACTACCATTCTTCGGATTATCCTGTGAATATACTTTCTTACGAACCAAATAACCATTTTGGGGTGCATCATGTGTATAATCATTATCTTTCTGATTCTTAAAGAATTCGAATTTACGCTCTGCCAAAGCATACCAAGAACCATTATAACTTACTGTAGTATAAAAACGAGGTTCGCGATTACAATACATATTATATGTACCTTCGGCAGTTATTTCTCCCTTTTGCCCTGTACCACCAGTCCAATTAGTAGATCGGGTTTCTGTCTCCGTTGAAAAACCTTCTTCTACATATTTCGAATTATCATCGTCTTTCGGAAGCCCATTCTTCATGAAGAACGCGTCCACCAAACCTTGATATACACCTAAACCATTTCCACCACCATATTCTTTAGTTACAGCTTTATTCGTATAGAACTGGTAACTTTGATAAGCATCTTCTTTTGTATATGGGAACAATATCTCCTTATTTCCATCTTGAAATTTCGTAAACCAAAGATTTTCAAGCGAAGTAAACGGGTCTATTTCTCCCTCATCATTATATTCTACGTACAAACGATAACCGGCTTGCTCTGCTACATCAAGCAATCGTTTGCAGGCTTCTGCCGCTTTCACCCATTTTTCCTGGCTATAAGTAGAATTGAACAATTCCTCACCTTCTTTATTCTTATGTCCAATGTACCACTCATTTCCATTTACCAACGGACTTGCAGCAAATAATAACATCTTCGCACGAACAGTTAGACACATAACTGAAGTTATACGACCATATTTCTCCACACTCTGCCATACAGCAGGCAATTGTTTAGATGCTTCCAACATCTCATTATCCAAATGGCTGACAATCTCATCAAAAGGTCTTTGTCCGACCATTAAATCTGAAAGAGTAAAGTCAGTCGGAGCAATGTAATTCGGTCTAAATGGGATAGGACCGTATGTCTCCAATAATTGCCACCAATAATAGGCCGCAAGGAAACGTGCTTCCGCTTTCATATAATCCACTTCTCTCTGAGGAAGGTCGGAATCAGGTAATGCATGTACACGTTCTATAAAAATATAAGCCTGACGTATTTTTCTCGGAAGACCATCCCAGAAATTTCCTGCCCATTGTGTATTCGGTGTCCATCCACCAAAAATCTTGGTGATATTGGGCCAGTCCCATTGCTGCCAACGTGCAGAAGCAGTCAAGTCATCTGCAAACACTTCCCAACCATACGTATTTAACCAGTCATTACCCGGATTAGGGATACGGCTGTATACATTGGCCAGCCATGATTCTACTTTTGTCTTATTCTCAAAGACCATGTCTATATCAATTTCCGTATCCGGTTCTTTATCAAGATACGTACAGGAACCCAACGATACGATGCCTATTAAACCAGCAACTATATATTTCTTAAGTTTCATTATCGTCATTTTTTTTAATTAGAAATTCAGGTCAACTCCAAACATTACAGAACGCATAGCCGGGTAACGCAGACCGGTGTTCGTATTTAATTCCGGATCCCACAGTTTGAAAGGAGAGAAACAGAATAAATTATTACCACTCACGTAAAAACGAATAGCTTTAGAATGTATCTTATCAGTTACAGATTGCGGTAAAGTATATCCAAGTTCCAGCGTTTTCAAACGCATAAAACGCATATTCTTTTTCCACCATGTAGAATTCCGGTAGTTCTGTCTGTTAGGTTCCTCCGTCAATCTCGGCCAGAATACATCTTGGGAAGGATTCTCTTCTGTCCATCTGTCGTTATAATTAGAGTAGACATTGCCTTGTAATGTTTGTCCACTACCCGGAATGAAATACGTAGTTCCACCAATCACACGATAAGTATCACCTGTTCCCTGGAAGAAGAAATTCAAATCCCAGTTTTTGTAGCTCACATTACCTCCGAAACCATAAACAATACGCGGGTCTACCGTTCCACCAATGTATCCTTCATCCGCATCAGTGATAATGCCATCGCCATTCATATCTATATATTTGATATCACCGGGACGTACTTTTGAAGCTCCAACGTCCTGTGTCGGTATACCGAATTTCAAATTACCATTCGCATCGAAATCATCTTCTGTAAACAATCTTTCTGCCTGCAATCCATACAAAGTATTTAATGAACGGCCTGTCAATCCTCTGTATGTACCTTTCACAGTTTCTGGCTCATCGTATTCGTCCACCCTATTAATAGCATATGTGAAATTAGAACGGAAACCTACAAACCAATCTTTATTAATTTGTTTATTATAGTTTAAGGAGAATTCCACACCGCGGTTAGTCACTTCACCAAAATTGGCCCAAGGGTTAGTCAAGAATCCTGTCTGTGAAGGAATAATCTTACGCTGCATAAAGATATTGGTACGTTTTTCTTTGAAAACATCTACCTGTAATTCCAATTCATTCCATAATCCCAGTTCAAAACCAAGGTTCATTTTCAGAGCTGTTTCCCAGGTAAGATTTTCAACTCCAACTTCTCCTTCTGAAATACCGGTACGACCAATCTGTCCTGTATCACCCCAGTTATACTTATCTGCATTGGTATTCAATGTTGTTATATAGGCAAAACGGCGTCCTCCGATATCATCATTACCAACTTTTCCTATAGAACCTCTTAATTTCAATTTACTCAATGTATTTCTGAAACGATCCATGAAAGGTTCTTCAGACAATAACCATCCGACTGCCACAGAAGGGAAAAAGCCGAAACGTTTACCTTTAGCAAAATTCTCTGAACCATTATATCCAAAGTTGAACTCCGTCACATAACGGCTATCGAAAGTATAAGACAATCTACCCGCAATACCTTGTTTTCTATAAGGTTGTACACTACCATTATCATAACTTTGCTGATTATACAGAAACAATGCATCTACGTCATGCTTTCCGAAAGTGTGAGCATACGTTAATGTTCCTTCAAAATAAACCCTCGAATTTCCATATTCCCCTTTATTTCCATGTCCCAAAGAGTCATCTCCATATTTAAGTACAGAATGAATCAGATTACCTTCAATGTCACGTCCGGTAGCAATACTATGATAAGTAGCATCCTTTCCCCTTGTAATCGAACTCTGATTCCAACGGTCGAAAGAAAAGGTTACTTTCGCTTTTAATCCCGGCGTGATCATCTTCAGATTCTGTTCAATAGCAAAGAGTGACTGAATCTGTGAAGCTGTAACTACGTCGTAACCTTGCTGTGTCACCGCTGCCCAAGGGTTCACATCATTAATAGCCATAATTGGAATAGTCCCATCTGAATAGCGGGCAGGATACACGAAAGGAGAAGTTATAAACGCTCTATCAAAAGCATCGTCCGTACTAAATGCCTGTTTGCGGTGTGTTTGGAGGAACCCACCGACATTTAAACGCAGCACTGTTGTCTTAGTCACATCCAAGTCAACATTCGCACGCATATTATAACGAGTTAGTTTCGTTCCTGTATCATAAGGCAAAGACTTATCCGTCTCCATGATTCCCTTCTCACCGAAATAAGAACCAACCAACGAATAGCGCAGGAAATCGGAACCACCTGATACAGTCAGATTCGCACGAGTAGAATAAGCATAATCCTTTGTTATTTCATCCAGCCAATTTACATCCGGATACAAATCTCTGTCATAACCATATCTCGTTCTGTCAATCTGCTCCTGACTGAAAGGCAAACGCGACTTATTCTCTGTTATTTCATTTATCAATGCCATATGATCGGCTGCCCCAATAAAATCCGGAAGTTTTGTCGGCTCTGCAATAGAATGTTCCACACGCAAATTGACAGAAGGAGCTCCTACTTTACCACGCTTCGTATTGATAACAATGACACCATTTGCACCACGTACACCATACATAGCACTCGCCGATGCATCTTTCAATACTGAGAAAGATTCAATTTCAGCGGGGTCTATGTTATTCAAGTCGCGCTCGATACCATCTACCAACACTAACGGAGATTGTCCACCGGAGAAAGAAGCAATACCGCGAATCCAAAAATTCGAGGAATCGTAACCCGGTTCTCCCGAACGTTGAACCGCTATCACACCGGCAATCTGTCCTGCCAGATTATTAGACAAAGAGCGTGTGGCACCAACCTGTAACTTCTTAGGCTGTAATGTCTCGATAGAACCGATAACCGACATTTTCTTCTGACTACCATATCCAGTAACTACAACTTCATCCAAGGCTTCAATATCTTCTTCTAAAATTACATCAAAATTAATCTTACTTCCAACTTTTATTTGTTGAGTTTTGAAGCCAATATACGAAATCTCTATTACAGAATTCTTTCCGGGTACATTCAAATAAAAATGTCCGTCCATATCCGTAATCACTCCAGTCCCTGTCTGTTCCAGTACACGTACATTCACACCAGGAAGAGGATTCTTGTCCTTATCGGTTATCGTACCACTGATACGAATACCTTTCGCTTGCTCCGACATATTAGTCTTACCAGACATAGAAGAATGTTCCGGTAAAGCGGAGTTAGCGCTTGTTCCATAATAGAACAACAAGCAAACAAACAATGCTTTCTTCAAGTCCATAATATTAAATTTAAAAAACTCATAATAAATACTTTATCTCATATTGAGTGAGAGCAAAAGTAGACAACTAATACAAAATGTAATAAAATAGATAGACCAATAATTAAAAAAAATCGTTCAAAATGAAATTAAAATATAATTGAGATATCTTCTGACCTATTTCTGTCATTTTAAGAAATGTTCCGCACGCCCCGGAGTCAATAACTCCCACAAAGAAGCGACTGTCCATCCCGGTGCGAAGATATCGTTATAATACCCTTTCCCATTTTTGCCATAATCCCAGTTGGTATGTTGAACGACTTCCGGATAAAAACCGGATTTGGCAATTCCACATAGATGCCCTTCATGAGGTAACAATTGGCGCATGGAAGTAGAAATCACCTCCGCGAAATGGGCAAAACGTGGCTCCTTATATTCCTTTGACAACCATTGCAGTACCGAAGCAAATTCAAAAACAAACACATCAATATGGTTATTTTCTACAGAAACATTACCCCAACCACGAGTTTTTAGACCGATATCACCCAACATCTGACCTTGAGCAAAAGGAACGTCCCATACATAATACCATGACAATGCAAAATAAGCAGCCTTTCTTGTCAGGTCGGCATAATGACGATGCTCATCTCCTTTCGTTATCAACGAAAGATAATAAGTTGCCGTAGCAGCATAAAGAGAAGCCTCTTTATCTTCACAATTGGCATCGAGAGTAGATGAAAAATAGTCAGCTTTAGATATCAAGACTTTCTCCAAATAATCTGCTGTCCTTTTAGCACTAGCTAAATAACGTTTATCCTTAAAATATTTATATCCCATTATTAAAGGTAAAGTGGCCGAGGGTGTACTTCCTCCACTATTATCGACTATTGTAAAATCATCGTGGAATTTACGGGGGAAACTGCCATCTTCATGTTGCAACTGCAGAAGTATATCGAGCATATTTTTCATCTTTTGTTCCCATTCAGGATGACGACGGCCATTCTCCCTTTCATAAGCAAGAAAATGAAGCATAGCATAAACTCCTTCTGATTGACGACGAATACTATGTACAGGATCTTCATACCCTCTATCAAAGTTTACCGATTCTTTAAAGAAACCAGCCTGGGTAAAGCCATTCTTCAAATAACTATCGAATACTTTCATACTGTTTTCTTTCAGATCTTCTCTGCCACATTGCCAACTATATTCCCAAGCATTGAATGCATTAAGGAGTACACGGCCAATAAAACCAACTTCTGCCTGACCGTTACTCTGACAATCAGCAGTCCGCAAATGAATACCCGAATTAAAAGTCAACGAATTACCAGTCACCAGACTATTCACAAAAAAACGGCTCATAACTTCTTTCATATCCTCAATAGAATAAGGAGTATCAACCGGAACCGGAGCATAAGTGTCATAGCTATACTCCCACGCATTCCGAATAAAATCAGAATAATCATCAGCTTTATTCTCCAAGATCTCCCATGTCAGTAACATTGTTTCTCCTTTTCTCAGAGACTGAAAAGCCTCTACCGCCGGAGCCAATGTTAATTTTCGAATATAGCTTTTAGGTGCTTCACGGTAAGGAAAACCGAAAGAAAGTGTTGCCACTCCATTCTGATTTTCGAATCCAGTAAAACCTATTGAAGTTTTACCTGAAAGAATGATTTCTCCCTCTCGATGAGTAGACAAAACCTCATTAGCAAAATTGTCTATACGACTCACCGTCACAAAGCTTTTTTCCTTTTCTGAATAAATACCTGTAAGAGGAGCACTCAATCTATCCTCACGCACCAACCAGCTGTCTGATGTATGAAATGAAGGTGCTTCCTTAGGAGATCGCAGATTGCGACGATACCAGAACCCCGGCATATAGAACTGGCAATCATCATGATTAAAACCGGTTGACAACTGCTCGCTAAAATTAAAATAAACATCCTCTAATGCAGTTAGACTGACATTGATACGTAACTTACCATTCATATCCTCCATTCTCTGAGTTATTACCATCGGAATACCTTTGGAAGGTTCCAACAGATAAGATGAACAGTCATTCTTCAACTGCCGCATATCCAGCGAGTATTTTTCCGATTCATTTCCCGGTACTTTTAAGGAAATAGATGCTGAAATCTTTTCTGGAGTATAATTGACGGCTTCAACAGCCTCAACATATAACCCAATAAGTATTCCACAAAATAAGCATTTTAAATTCATGTAAATTCAATTAAATGAATCAGTAATAAAATAAATACTGGTTCTGTTAATACACTAATAATTCATTTTCAAACTTGAGCAACAGCTAATATTTTGTAGCCTGTGTGATACGCAACAAAAGTATGGAATTCTACCAGCTTAGGATATTAAAAACAGGTCAATAAATGAAATTCCAGTCTCAATTTCCCTCCCAAAGTATACATCTTCTGACTCTTATTTACGCAACCGAAAAAATTGAACTCATTTCTGAAGCCGGACATATGTTTTACCATCCGGTCCGACTCCTTTAACTACCAACTTCTTCCAATGTCCTGGCAATTTCGAAGGCAATTGTTTAATACCGCTATCTGTAATTTCCAAACCACAAAAGCCATTGATTACAGCCTGCAAAAGTCCTCCCGCACCAGTTGAGAAATAAGGATTAGTACCTCCTGCACCTTCAGAAAGTACACCGAACGGAGGTAGCTGGTTGGGACGGAAGCTTTGCACAAATAATTCATAAGCCTTATCCCCTTCACCAAGGCGTGCATATTGCAAAGCCAATACAGAGAATGACATTGCGGGGCCTCCTTTGTCAATCTTTCCCTCATAATACTCCAAATCCTTACGAATTTCTTCCGGACGGGTAATCAGGTTCAATGGATATACCAGTAAATTAGCATCCGCCTGCTTGATAACCTGTCCATTATAACCATCATACTCCATAGTCACTCCATTTTCAAATTTGGGGATGCGCAACTTTGCTGCTATTTCCTTCCAAATTACTGGAGCTTTAAGCCCACATATGGAAGCAGCTTTAGCAGCATCCTGTAATGCGCGTATAACAGTACCGTTCGTGAAGGCATTATCATCACCCTCTGCGTATTCATCGGCACAAACCACATTACGAATCGAATAAGAACCATCGTCATTCTTTTCTACACGACTTACCCAAAATTCTGCCACTTTCTCCATTAAAGGGAATCCTTCTTCACGCAACCATCGCTGATCGCCACTCATACAGTAATAATTCCAGGCCGCAATGGCGATATCAGCTGTGATATGATGTTCAAAAGGACCAGTCAACGCCCAAGTCGGACACGCTTCTTCTCCTGCATCATCACTTTCCCAAGGAAACATAGCCCCATCATATCCATAACTTAATGCTTTCTGGCAAGCAGCTTCCAGCCTATCTGTACGATAATCCATCATTGTTCGTGCAATGCCCTGATTCATAAAGAGCATAGGCGGATACATCCAAAATTCGGTATCCCAGAAAATATGCCCATTATATCCCTGTGAAGAAAGTCCAAAAGGAGGTATACTCAACCGACTTCCTTTGCGTGCATTGGAATACAGATTATAAAGTGCAAAACGCACAGTACGCTGTGCTTCATCATCCCCCTCAATCACAATATCACCTTTCCACATCTCGTTCCAGAGTTTCCGATGCCCATCCATCAGACGCGTCAATCCCTCTTTCGCACCATAAATCACTTCACGGTCTGACTCATTGTATGGATCTATAAAATCACGTCCGGTACAAACAGCACCTAATAAAGTAAAAAAGAATTTCTCTCCTTTCTTTAATGAAATAGAAATCTGACCACTCCCATTATATTGTTGCTGCACACTGGAATTCTTATCATAAATAAATGCGGAAGAAGCTGAAACTTTTTGTTCGCGGTATTTTGATAAAGCCCAAGTACGCACTATTTTTATATCATTCCCATTAACATTCACATTGACCAGTTTCGAACCTATGTTTTTATACTCATCAGGTATCTCAATAGGATTTGACACTGTCAAATACATATCCCCCAGTGCCACAACCTCCACACGAACCAGTCCTGCATAAGGTAAATTTCTTAGAGCACAGATGCTATAAGATACATCCGCTTTTCCATCACAAGTGAAGTGCGTATTATGGGTAGCCTCTTTCATATCTATACACTGTTCCCATCTCGAAATATTATCACCATTTACAGTCTGTCCATTAATTTGCATCTGCAAATTGAATGGATTGATTCCTCGTAAAACACGACTCACATCTTGAGGAGTAGCAGAATCAAAAACATGGTTTAGCATGACATGGCGAATAGAAAACGGTTCTTTCCACGGCAGGATACCAATCCCCCCATTGGCAACTGTTGCCCCGTAATAAGTTCCGTGATAATCAGTTGTCTGTATCTTCCACAAACTATCCTGTCCATTTGCCTTAATAGTAAGAGCTGATACCAGACAATAAAATACGATAAATAGATTTCTCATATAAAAAATAAGATATTTAATTTGTTAATGACATCCGACACAAAAATAGGGCGTATCTGCCAATCATTAGGAAATAACCTGACCAAATGATGTGACAAATAAACCAAAAGCGTACTAAAAATAATATTTAAGCCAATTTTGTTACCAAAATTGGCTTAAATCAAAAGACAGATTATTTTATCTTATTTAAATACGTACTTCAATCGGTTTTCCATTCGTAATCTTACTTCTTTTTACAATCTTATGATCCTTTTTTATCAGAACCAACAGTTTGTCATCTTTATCGCGCTTCACCTCAATATCGAATATGGAACCAAATGCACAGATACGTTTCAATGACATCGTATTCCAACTTTCCGGTAGCTGCGGTGTCATCATAAAAGCATCCAATGCAATGGGACGGATACCGAACAACCCCTCGGTCATAATGCGACAATACAAAGCACTTTCTGTGGATAAATGCCTTTGGTTTCCCTCCGGCCACGCTTCCACTGCGTAAGGAACATGATCACCCAACAAACGAGTAGCAGAGTATTTATCCAAATATTCAGTAGCTATATCTCTGGCACCACAAGAGTAAGCCCCCCGGAAAGCATAGAGTGTAGAACGATCCCAATAAGTAGAAGTACCCGATTGAGTTAACAACCCATTCTCCATCCACAGTTTATCAGAGAATAGAGCCTCCACAGTACCTTTCGCCTGATCATAAATACCCATAGTCAGAGGAATGCAAATCCATGAACGCAGCACTGTATTACCATCATAATAACGATAGGTGTCATACCCCTCTACATTACGGGCAAAATATGCATCAATATTCTTATAAAGTTCAGCAGCCCTATCCTGATAAGACTTTATCTGTTTATGTTCTTTTTTCAGTGCCTTTCCCAAATAAGCAGCTGAAACCAAGGCATCATAATATAATGAAGATGTACATAGATTGGCTTTTCCGGCAGGAAAACGATTTTCAAGTTCATCAGAATCAGATTTTACCACCCCATCCGCATTCAGCTGGCGATGACAATATTCCAGACACCATTCAATCAGCGGCCACAATTTTTCAGCCTCATTACAATTACCGGATGCCAAAGCATAACGTGCTGCGCCATAGCCAACCATTGCTACATCACCACGATCACCCGCAACACCAAAACAATCAATCCCTTCTGCAATTATAGATGAAGGTAAAGGTTTATACTCATCATTCATATAGCGCATAAACAACCCGAATGAATCCATAGCCGAACGGTTTCCGGCTTGATAACCTAAATATGGAAAAAATGGATTGATATATTCGGCCTGATCATTCGCCCAAACAGCAGCGTAATAAGCTTCTCCACCTGGGCTCTGCATATATCCGCCTTTAGTATCAAATATGCTTTCCGAACCACGTATCTTGGCAAAAGAAAACATAGTATTGATTACGTCACTCGGAGTCTCTAACACAAGGTTACCCTGTATCTGACTCAAAAATCTCCGACGTGCCAGAAGTTCATTATTAACATCCAACGCCAACTCCTGATCATGTTTCTTATATCCTGCATAGATTACCTGAAACCAGGCCTTTTCTCCGGCTTTCAGTAGATAAGTACCATCTTTTACCGGAGAAGAAAGGGTAGCCGTTAATGTATAACTGCCTTCCACTCCTTTTGCCTCATCAGTATAATAAGAAAGAGTGGTCGATGGGAGCTGAACTGTCTGTGGGTGATCTGTCGTATTCTCCAACTCATATTTCTCACAGAAGGCCGGTTGTGACGTGGAAGGAAAAAGTGTACGTGTCAACGAAATCCCTCTAGTAGCATATACACTCTTTACAGTCATAATTCCATTCAGCGATACAGTCTCTACCTTTTCACCTACTAACGGCTGGCCATTTACAAGGCATAAATGTGCCCAGTCTCCATTAAAATGATGCTGCAAACTACCATGGGTATCATTAGGGATAGTACGAAAAGTAGGTAAAACCATATTCCGGTCAATCACCCATTCACCAGCTTCATTAACACCATAGCGCAATACTGTTGAAACTTTCAGTCCACTCATTTCAATATGGTCATTATGCACACCATTCACTCTCCAGCAAATACTGTCAGGTGAAGTAATCACCCATCTCGTTATCTCACTGGCATTCAGAAAACTGGTATACAATCCAATTAGTAATAGTGTAAACCACAAAGTCTTTTGTCTGGTCATCATATCTTATCGTATTATTAAAATTTTCACACTTATAAATTATAAATCCTCAATATAACAGATGATATAGAGTGAAATACAACTCTATATATAATCTACTCTTCTTTCGAATTAACAAAATCCTTAGGCAATACCCCAAATTGCTTTTGGAAACATTTAGCAAAGTAAGACGGAGAATTAAATCCCACCATGTAGCAGATTTCATTCACCCGGTTTTCTCCCTCTTTCAACAATTGAGCTGCCTTTTTCAAACGCTCCAGGCGTAAGAACTCATTCGGACTCAAATCCAACACTCCCTTTATTTTCCGATAAAAGTTAGACCTGCTCATATTCAGGTTATCTGCCATGTCATCCATGCTAAATTCAGGATTGGCATAATTAATCTGAATTACTTCGTTCAACCTTTTGATAAATTCCTCATCAGCTTTTGTTAAAGCCATTGTATTAGCAGCTATAAAAGGAGACTCCGCAAAAGCTTGACGCAGTTTCTCTCTATTCTGAATAAGGTTAGAAGCACACGCTTGTAGATATTCTACAGAGAAAGGTTTTTCAATATAAGCATCTGCTCCCAGTTCCATCCCCTCTATCTTTGATTGTATATTGGTCTTGGCAGTCAGCAGGATAACCGGAATATGGCTGTAATTCAAATCCGACTTAATCGTCTTACACAATTCGAAACCATCCATCACGGGCATCACAACATCACTTATCACCAGATTCACATAGTTACCATCAAGCACCTTCAATGCTTCTGCACCATTAGTAGCTGTCAACACTGTATAATCTCTCGACAATTGACGAACAACAAAAGTAAGCATATCAGGATTATCTTCTACTACCAGCACAGTGGGACGGTTATCTTTCCTTCCCGCCTGTTCGGCAGGGATTTCGTTTACCCTATCAATTTCCACCTCCGCCTCTGGGGTTAAAGTGATTGTCATATCCTGAACGACCGGTAAAGTCAGACAGAAAATGTTACTTTCTTCTCCTGTCTCCATAGCCAAAGTTCCCTGATGTAATTCAGCCAACGAGCGAGAGAGTGCCAAACCGATTCCAGTGCCAGTAGTCACCTTTCCATCCTCTTGCTCATTGAAACGAACAAAAGGTTTAAAAATCTCCTCTTTCATTTCATCAGGAATGATTACTCCATCGTTTACTGTGCGAATACGGAATAGATTATCATCATCAGTTTCGGGTATTTCCAGCATTACATGTACATAACTCTCGGCATATTTCATTCCATTGTTCAACAAGTTGCTGATGATCTTCGTAAATGCTTCCTGATTAACATGGGCATAGAAATCTTTTTCTGGTACCTGTAAGGTAAATTCCAACCCTTTCTGTTTTGCAAGAGAAGTGAAACGTACATGAGTTTCCTTCAAGACCTCTGTTATATTGCATTTTGCAAAGTTCAACCGGAATCCCTGGCTTTCCGTCTTGCGGAAGTCAAGTAGCTGATTGGTCAGATTGAGTAATCGTTCCGTGTTCTGTTTCATGACGTTCAAGTCTTCACGGGTTTCAGCATCCACTTGTTTTTTCAGTATGATATTTTCCAACGGACCTTTAATCAATGTCAACGGTGTACGTATTTCATGAGCTACATTCGTAAAAAAGTCAATCTTTGCATGATAAACTTCACGTTCTTTCTCCTGCTCAAACTTCTCCATCTGCCTGCGATGCTTGTTGTTACTACGCCTCTTGAAATATATAATTACATACAAAGAACAACCTATAATCAACAAAGCATATACAAAATAAGCCCAAACAGAAAGATAGAAAGGAGGAAGAATATGTACTTTTAATGATATTCCATTTTCATTCCATACTCCATCACTATTAGAAACCTTCACTTTGAATGTATAATTGCCATATCGCAGATTGGAATAAGTAACAATAGGGCTTTCGCCAATTGTCAGCCAATCCGCATCAAAACCATCCAATTTATACATGATTTTACTCATTCTTGGAGCTTGAAAGTCCAATGCTGTTACCCGGAAAGAGAAAGAGTTCTGACTAGACTGAAGAATAAGTTCATCAGAGAAAGTGATACTCTTTTCCAATGGAGATCCCGGTTCACCGACATACACTTCTTTGCCAAACAATAGGAAATCCGTAATCACAATAGATGGGAGCGACCTATTCTCTGAAAAGGTCTTCGGATTGAAAGCGATAAAGCCGTCGATACTTCCCAGATAAATCGTACCATCTTCCGTCTCCAGGCTGGAGTGGTAATTAAACTGATCGCCCAGCAAACCATTGGAGGTAGTATATACTTTCATTGCTCCGGTAGTAGGTTGGAAACATACGAGACCATTATTCGTTGTCAGCCAGAAAAGTCCATCTTTATCTTCCACAATCTGATAAACGACATCATTTGGCAATCCGTCTGCCAGATTATAGCTGGTAAAGGTTTCCGTTTCCGGATGAAACAAACAGAACCCTCCACCTTGAGTTGTCAACCAAACTTGTCGGTGAGAATCTTCGAAGATACTTACCACTTTATCATAAGGAAGGCTTTTCGGATTATTTTCATTATGCAAATAATTCTTCCATTTCTTCTCACTTACATTATAACAGTAAGCACCGTTTGCGTAAGTGGCCAGCCAGAGGTTTCCTCCCGAATCTTCTTTTATATCATATACAAACCGGGCATTCAGTTCCGGTATCCGGTCAAAATCATCAGATTGTCTGTTGTAGCGCAACAAACCGAATAAAGTACCCAGATAAATATCCCCCGTCGTCGTTCGGCAAATGGAGAAAACGCTATTATCTATCAATGAACGGGGCGAGTCTGTCTTCTGATAGGTTTTCACAATAGCTCCTGTACGAGTATCCACCACTTTTACTCCTTTCGAGAAAGTTCCCACCCAAAGATTATCATCAACCAGGCACAGTCCGTGAACATTTGTAAAAGCATTACTTGGCGTAAAGAAAGAAAAAGTCTTGGTTTTAGGATTAAAACGATTCAAGCCACCATCTTCCGTACCAATCCATAGAATTCCCTGGTTATCTTGACAGAACTCACGCACTCGTTTCCCGTGCAGGCCATTCTCTATTCCTTTCGGATAATATTTCTCGAAGTTCGTATAAAAACGAGGATAGTAGTTTATACCGCCGAAGTAAGAGCCAATCCAAATGCCACCCTCACGATCTTTACACAATGAATAAATGGCATTATCGGATAAAGAATAAGGATCATTAATCGAACTGCGCAAATGAACGTACTTACCTAGCCGGAGATTATAGATATAAAGTCCCGACTCTGCACCAATCCATAGTTCATTGTCAGAAGCAACCAACAGTTCACGACAGAAAACAGACTCCCCGGATTCATCTTCGAAAAGTAAATCATGCAATTTGTTTGAAGTCAGATTCAATTCTTTCACTCCTCCTTTTAAAGAACTTATATACAAGCAGTTGTATGCACCTTTTACAATACAGGTCACTACGTCGTTCGCATAAATTTCCTTGTTATTCACAGGCGATAAATAAGGATGGAGAGTTTTCAGACGGTCTTTCGAATAGAAAAGTCCATCGCCATAACAGCCGATCCAAAGGGTTCCGCTATTGTCAAAAGCAAAAGTCTCAACATTGGTGGTAAGAAAGGAGAAGTTCTGTAAGGTATAGTTCTGAAGCTCTCCTTTTTCCAGATTATAACAGAACAATCCCTGTGATTCCACTGCCATCCAGACACACCCCTGATTATCTCCGGAGATAGCCGTCACAGTATGTTCTATCCTTGTATTCTCTACACTTTGTTTGGTAAAATGCTCGAAAGAATCTTTTTCCGGATAATAGATATAAAGCCCTACGTCCGTACCCACCCAGATACTTCCTTTTTCATCCTCGTAAAGTGCCGTGATGAAATTATTGCCTATGCTCCGCTGACTACGGTCATCATGCTTAAATTTACGGAATGACAGACCGTCATATCTGTTCAGTCCATCCTTGGTGCCGAACCACATAAAGCCCTGCTTATCCTGTAAAATTGTATTTACTGTATTCTGCGATAATCCATTCTGTACACTTAGATTTTTGAAATAATAGTGTTCGTCTGCCACTTGAGCGTGACAGAGTATCTGATAACAAATAAGACAGATTAAAAGAGTCAGGGTTTTCTTCATACTATGTGTTTTCTATCCTTTCGTTTTGAGTTACCAAATGTAGGCAAAATCATAGCGGAAAGATAGTAAATATGTCTCAATGAATGAAAGAATAGTCCTATTTTTCTATTCGGATACACGCATCAACTGTTATAACGGCTCTTTGCGCAGCTAAAAACGGATTTATATCCATTTCTTTGATTTCTGTAGCGAAATGTAGCAAGGCGGACAAACGAACAATAGTTTCAGCAAATTTATCTTCTTTGACTCTCTTTTGTCCACGTGTTCCCTGAATAATTATATAAGCACGCAGTGAATGAATCAGAAATCTGCACCGACGAACGAAAGCTACTAGCTCCTCTTTATTATCGGAAACAAACTCATCTACCAGCGGAGTACCGGCAGCATGCAGTAATGCTTGTACGTAATTGGAAGCAATATAACCATTCTCCGGAATAGAATCAATAATGCGACGAATCCTCAAAATGTCTACCCCGCACCTTCGGCATAGACGATAATGTTCCTACAAAGACAAAATAAATTCCGAATAATGAAAAAGGTATATCAAAAATTCCATAATGAAAGTTTTTTTTAACATACCTCACATTCTTTTTACCTATCTGTTTCAGTCTTTACAGCTGAACCGTTACCCAAAAGATTAGGCCAAGCTTTATCATCCCAGTAAACTCTATCAAGCAATACCACACGCCCTAAAAAAATACCTAGTAACCAATAAAGAAAAAACGGTTTAATACAGAAGAAGATTCAGCCAGCAAAGCCTTACGCTGTTCGCTGTCAGCAGCAAATAAACTGGTAGACAAGATTTCCCCTATTGATCCGTTAGTTGTTACTACAGCAATTTGTTTGACGCCCTCCACCAATTTTCCATTTTGGGGAGAAACAATGTGCCGACGGCTGGGAGAGTCATTGCCGGAGGTTGTAAGGCATTCGTTGTGAAGAAGTATATCATTAATTTTCCATCCCGAACCTACCGGATGATTACCCAAAGCAAGAATAGAACTGTTTCCCATATTTATCAATGCATTTTCTATCAGAGCCTCATTCAATATACCTCTGATTGTTTCCAAAGCATATCCCTTGAGAAAGCCGGACAAATTGATAGTTACTCCCGGCTGTGAAAAAGCGACACTACGATCTCCGGCAGATAAATGTACTGAATGTATAGTGTTCTGATTGTAATTTTCCGAATGAACTGTGATATCGAAGCATCCCAAAGTCCTACCATTATATTCCAGACATAAATCGATCATTGAATAAAGTTCTTCGCTAAGAACAACGGGAGAAACAGAGGCTGTCCGGTTGAGAATAGACAATTCGCTGGCCGGATCATAAAAGTTCGCCATCTTTTCCAGCCGACACAATGCATCATAAATACGATTGACCACAAGCAGCAACTCCCCTTCCGGTTTCCGGCTGCATAAGATAATATCCACCCGTGTATGCATGGAAAGGAACCAGGCATAAAACAAGGAGTTACCATCATTTGACGGTTTGTATAGATGTTGAATAGTGGTCTGCATCGTATAAAACACAAATTAGGCACGGATTACACAGATTACGCGGTTTTTATTTCATTAGAGTAACCGTGAAACCCGTGTAATCCGTGCCTGAATAAAAATCATAAAGGAGTTTTGACGTATCTCCTAATAACTAGAAAACGGAACTATTTCAGTTCTTTAATCTTCACGTTCTTGAACCATACTTCATCTCCGTGGTCCTGAAGAAGTATATTACCTTCCTCCGGATTTCCGAAATTAGGCCAGTTTTTATATTTACTGTATGCTACCAATGCATTCCACATATCATTGTTACGATCATACTCAATCAGCTTAACTCCGTTCAGCCAATGTTCTACATGATTGCCTTTTACAATGATAGTAGCAGTATTGAATTCTTTCTTGTTGAATGGTTTATCTTTAGGAGCCGGAATCAGGTCATACAACGAGCCCAGCTTTCTGTTGCCTTTCACACCCAGTTTTGCATCAGGATGCTTGTCATCGTCAAGAATCTGGAATTCGCAACCGATAGCAGAGCCTTCCCCTTTATTCAGCCCCGGATTCACAAAATATTTAACTCCGCTATTTGCACCTTCAGTAATCTTGAAGTCTACTTTCAGAATAAAGTTCTTGTATTTACGGGTAGTCACAATATCACCACCATTTGCAGATTCAGCTCCACCACTCTTCATTACTTTCAAAATACCATTTTCTATCTTCCAGCCTTTTGCAGGGAAAGTAGAAAGTTTAGCGCCTCTCCATCCGTCAGTAGTCTTACCATCCCATAATAGAGCCCAGCCTTCTTTTGCTTCGCTCGGAGAAATCGTGTTGGCAATCAGATTCACTTCCGGTGCAGCTTGCGCTTCCGGTGTCTGATAGCGTTCTACATCCGTCGTACAAATACGGATATCCTTCCAACGAACTGTTTTTCCTTCATCAGCCGCATTTCCAATAGCGTGCACTTGCAAAGCAATGAAACCTACAGGAGTCATATCATCCCAGATATTAGCACAAGGAACTCCGTTTATCCAGGTACGGATCGAATTACCAACAGCTTCAATACGGGCTTTATTCCATGCGTTATTCTTAAAAGCGGTTTTTGCCGACGGATTCAGTGTCAAAGGATAAAGCCAGTTTCTACGTGCCTCATCATAAATGCCACCCGACCAAGCGCGCTTCGAAGGATCAATCTCAAACTGATAACCGTGTACGCGGCCTTTCTTATAATCCTTCTTGCTTTCACTGCGAAGCTGTACGCCGGAATTTAAACCATCATCTATCTTGAAATCAAATTCAAGGATAAAGTCACCATAATTCTTTGTCGTTGCCAGGAATGTATTGGGAGTTCCCATCTTAGATACACCGACAATAGCGCCATCTACAATTTTATACTCGGCTTTGCCATTCAATTTCTTCCATCCTTTCAGGTTTTTCCCGTTGAAAAGAGGTTCCCAGTTTTGTGCGCCCAACGAAGCGGCACAAAATAAAAGTAAAGTTAATACAATATTTTTCATGATTATTTATTGGTCCTTCTCCATCCCCTTCTCCTAAAGAAAGGAATGGAAAAAGCTGTTTCTATTTATAATTTATAAAATTCATCCCAACCTTTACGCGGCGGAAGTCCCGCCAACATTGCATTAGCAAATTCATTATTTGTAATCTGTTTCGTGCGGCTGTCAAAGAATAGCTGTGTATTAAGCCGTTGAGCCATTACACCCAGTGAGAACACCTGACTCAAAACACCGTTGATTTCGAACGGTGAGCGCGTCTTTTCAATACCGTTACATGCCAATAAGAAGTTTTCGAAGTGATTGGAAGGACTTTTAGGAACCTTCGGTAATTTGCCAGCCATCTCTTTCGCTTTCTCTTCCGGAATAATAGACAAAGTGCTTCCATGACTCCCCCCTTTAAAGATTAAATCTTTCGTATAGATAATCTTTCCCGGATTCAATTTAGCCGCAGGAGTATCTCCCTGATTTGTCGCAGGAATGTTCGGGTCCAGTCCCGATACTCCATAACCGGCAGGAATAGGAGGAAGATTATCCAGACCGTCATACCAAGTAATGTCTACCGGTGGCATCCCTTTACGTTGCGGGAAGCGGAAGAGAATCGTGGAAGAATAAGGGAAGAAATAATCATTATGACCATTTGCGTATTGCATGGTAACTTCATAAGGCAATCCCAGTTCCAGAAACTCGTGAGCCGTATCGAGGATATGCGCCCCCCAGTCGCCCAATGCACCCATACCAAAATCATACCAGCAACGCCATTGTCCTAAATGATAATCTTTATTATATTCGTGATAAGGGGTAACTCCGAGCCAGGTATCCCAGTCCATATCTTTCGGCAGTTGCTGTCCCGAAGGAAGTTTATAGATATTAGTGTCCCATTTATGCCAACGGCGCGGGTTATTCATGTGGGCAGTGATAGCAGTTACGTCTTTGATAATTCCCGCATCCATCCAAGCTTTAAACTGGAAATAGTTTGCTTCAGAATGTCCCTGATTTCCTACCTGGGTAACCAAGTTAGGACGTTTAAGCGCAGCTTGCATCAACAATTCCGCTTCATAGAAAGTACGGGCCAGCGGTTTTTCTACATATACATGTTTTCCGGATGCCAATGCCAGCATACTGATCGGGAAATGTGAATGGTCGGGAGTAGCAATCGCCACAGCATCAAACTCATTACCGGCTTTATCAAACATCTGGCGGAAATCTCTAAACTGTTTTGCCTTCGGATATTTAGCCATAATCTTTTGCGTATGTTTGGCACCCATGTCCACATCACATAACGCTACCACTTCTACCATACCTGTCCGCGCAAAATCTTCAATAATCTGTTCACCGCGGTTACCAATGCCGATATAGGCTATCTTTACCTTGTCACCTCTTCCTTTCTTGGGTGAAATCGTTTGAGCATGCAGTAAGTCACCTGCCCCCAACGCCAATCCGGCAGAAGCCATTGACATCGTTTTCAGAAAATCTCTTCGTGTTACCATAAGTTATTTATTTTCATTGATATTGATTAAGTTCGTGAACGAGTAAACAATGCCCGTAGCCCATTAAACAAGAGACGCAAAATCCCCCAAAAAGCATAAAGCACAAAAGTAAATATGATGATATAAAAAATAGAAGTTATCATCTCCGTAAATGGCGCATGATAAGCTATAATTGCATAGAGGTGTATCAAATTGGATACTACGAAACAAACGAGTAAAGTAATTAACTCTATTTTCTTTCGTCGTGCGGTTACAATCGTGTCTTTCATACTGCTTCGGGTGTTTTTACAGATTGATGGTTCAGATAATCTATTTTATATTCATCGGGGAAGTAGAGCATCCGCTCTTCCTCCAGTGCCTGATGTCCCAGCAAACAAAGCATACTTGCATAGTATCCTTCTTCCGCTATTCTTTCCGGTTGTTTTTGTGTTATGACGGCTTCAACGAACGCTTCCAGCAACAAGGACGTACCGTCACTCTTAGGACGTTCTCCAATAATGAACTCTCCAGTGTTCTCATTTGCAGTTTCCGGAGCCCAACTCGTTCCGGCAAAAGGAAGAGAATCGAAAACTTTGTTTTCCCAATCATTCACCATCTGCAGGAAAGCCGGTGCAGGAGCCACATTCTCAAAGTAATATTTTCCCTTTTCCGGTTCTACCGTACCAAGGTTACCCATGATCTGTTCTTCCAGTCCATAGAATTTATTGGATATAACGGAGTCGAACGTCATCTTCACCCCATCATCAAAGACATATACACAACTCACATTATCATACACATCCCTGCCATCCTTCCAATAAGTAATGGCACCATGCCCCATCACCTTCTCGGGAATCTTACGCAAAGCCCAACTTCCGATCTGAAGCTGGTGGCAAGCGAGTTCCGTCATCAGTCCCTTCGAGAATTCCTTGTAAAGACGCCAGTTTATCAGGCGTTCCAGATTGGGTGAAGGTACCGAGCGTCTCCAATCGCCATTCCGGTTCCAAAAGGTACGGATTGCATTTATTTCACCAAAGGTACCCGCATGAATCATCTCCATCGCTTTGATGTAACGAGGGTCGAACAAACGTTGTTGACCAGTGAAGAAAATCTTTCCCGTGCTACGATGTTTCTGATACATACGGTAACACTCTTCCATCGTAAAACCTATCGACTTCTCACAAAATACATGCTTTCCTGCGTCGAAAGCATCCAAGACGATTTTACAATGCGAACTAAGAGGGGTAGCTACGAGTATGGCATCTATCGACTTATCTTCCAGCACTTCCCGGTAGTCACCATACACTTTGGCATTAGGCACAAGTTCCAATGCGCTCTCGATAGACGGTTTATAAATGTCGCACAATGCTACGATCTCGACTTTGGGGTTCTTAGCCAGAAATCCCATTAAAAAACGTCCCCGGGAACCAGGACCGATTATTGCCAGACGGCACTTTTCGTTTGAGGTGTTCGTCACCTCCGAAAAAGCAGAAAGCCAAGGGCTTGCTGCAAGAAGAGTGCCAGCCCCGGCTATGCCTAAATTCTTTAGAAAATCCCGCCTGCTAATAGGGGTATGTTTCATGCTTGTGGTATTTAAGATTATAATTAGTTTATTTGAAAATCAGTTATTAAATACAGGTGCTTTTTGTGTTTCGTAAGAAGGAGATTCTCCTTCTACATAAGGCCATCCTTCTTTATCCCATTTGATTTGGTCCAGCAACAGAATACGTCCGTTCTCCGGGATCGATCTTGAAAAACCATGATACAGAAGCCAGTCTTGTCCGGCATCATCCCGGATAATCTGCGAACCGTGCCCATTGCCTACAAAATGATCATTCGCACCTATCACCAAAGAATAACCATTCTTCAACATCGGTTTGCCCGACTTATCTTTGTAGGGTCCCCAGACTTTTTTAGAGCGGCCCACTACAACTTTATAAGTACTCCTAATCCCCTCGCAACAACTTCCGATAGAGGCAAACATATAATAATAATCGCCGTGCTTATGAATATAGGCAGCTTCAAAAGCAGTTCCTGCTATTCTCTTTTTTTCCGCTCCCGGCTTCAATGACAGACCATCTTCAGTCAGCTCAATAACATATATTCCCCGGAAGCTGCCCCAAACCAGATAGTTTCTCCCTTCATATTGCAGGAAGCTGGGATCAATCGAGTTCTGTACACCGATCTCATTACTACGGAACATCTTACCATGATCTGTAAAAGGTCCTTGTGGAGAGTCGGCCGTAGCTACTCCAATTCCGCACGTCTGTTCTCCTCCCCACACCGACATCGCATAATAAAGCACATATTTATTATTGATATAATTAATGTCAGGTGCCCAAATTCCGGCTTTGGGTTCAAATCTGGGACGAGTTTTATTTGTGAATGCCGTGTTGCAATAAGTCCATTGCACCAAGTCTTTCGACTTCATGATCGGAACGTTTCTGGTAGATTCGGTAGCATACATATAAAAATAACCATCCGCAGCCTTAATCACCGTAGGGTCGGGCATAGCAATATCTACAACCGGATTCTTATAGCTCACTGCAGATTTTGTCTGTGCTTTCCCCTGTGAAAAACAAGCACCTACCATGAAAACGAAAACGAACAAATTTACATACTTTTTCATTAAATCATTCTTTTAAGGTTCCTTTTTACCTTATCTTTATAGCTCTAAATTAATATTAACTTACAAAATCTTTTGGAAGCACTCCAAATTGTTTTTGGAAACACTTAGCAAAATAAGACGGAGAATAGTCCTATTTTTCTATCCTGATACGTGCATCGACTGCTATAACGGCTTTTTGCGTAGCTAAAAGCGGATTTATATCCATTTCTTTGATTTCTATGGCGAAGCGTAGTAAGGTGGACAAACGAACAATAATTTCAGCAAACTTATCTTCGTTGACTCCTTTTTGTCCCCGCGTTCCCTGAATGATTTTATAGGCACGCAGCGAATGAATCATTGAGTAAGCTTCTTCGTAGGAAAGCGGAGCCAGACCGGAAGACACATCTTTCAGCACCTCCACAAAAATACCTCCCAAACCGCAAAGTACCACATGACCGAACTTCTCTTCATACTTTGCACCGATAAACAGTTCCGTACCTTTCAGCATCGGCTGTACCATAATTGCCCTTGCATCAGGAATCTGCATCATACGATCGAATTCCAGTGCCAGATGTTGCTCGCTTTTGATGTTCAGAACTACACCACCGACATCCGATTTATGCACAGGACCAACGACTTTGGCAACTACCGGGAATCCGCACCGACGTGCAAAGGCTACTATCTCCTCTTTATTATCAGAAACAAACTCATCTACCAGCGGAATACCGGCAGCATGCAGTAATGCTTGTACGTAATTGGGAGCAATATAACCATTCTCCGGAATAGAATCGATAATGCGACGAATCCTCGGAACGTCTACTCCGAACAGTTCTATTTCAGGAACTGCAGGTTTAGGAACATTGACAATGCGGGAAAGGGCAGTACCCAGGGTCACTTCATCTGCAAAATTCACGTGTCCTTTTGCCAGGAAGGCGGCAACCTCCGCTCCGGCTGTATTAATCGAAGGAAGTATAGGGAAAATCGGTTTCTTGCAAGTTTGCATCTTCTCGTGAAGCACGTCATACATTTCAAACATGGTAACCAATCCCGGAGTTCCGAAGATGGCCATCATGGCGTCTATACTGTCGAGTTTCTCCTCGCAGTAGTCGATGCAAAGACGCAGATGCTCCGGTGTTCCGGTAGCCAGAATATCAATAGGATTCCCAACGGCAGCACCGGGGAACAGTCGGGCTTTTAGTTCTTCGGCTATTTCTCCTTCCAGTTTAGGAACATTCAGTCCGCCTTTACTCAAGGCGTCTGTCAGCATCACTCCCGGACCTCCGGCATGGGTGATAATAGCAAAATTCTTCCCTTTCAATTCGGGCAGAGTAAACACACAACCTACAGTAGTCAATTCTTCACGAGAGAAACAACGTACAATCCCCGCTTTACGGAACAATGCTTCCACTGCCGAATCGGAACTGGCGATTGCGCCTGTATGGGAAGACGCCGCCCGGCTTCCGCTCTCCGAACTTCCGGCTTTGATTGCCGCAATCTTACATCCTTTTCTAATCAAAGACGAAGCATGGAATAACAACCTGTCCGGATTCTGAATACTTTCAATATAAAGCAGTTTCAGATGAGAGTCCTTTTCGGGATCGAAGTTCTCATCCATAAATTGCAATACATCTTCTACGCCAATCTGCTTGGCATTTCCCACCGACCAGACTGAATTGAACTGCAAACCTTTTGTAACGGCACTTTCGAGAATAAATACCGCCGTAGCACCGGAGCTGGAAATCAAGTCCACCCCTTTCAGATTTAAATTGGGAATTGGCTGGCTGAACACGCTATGATGCCATGTGTTCATCAATCCGATGCAATTAGGACCAATCAATGAGGCTCCGTATTTATTGACTGTTTCCAGAATACGCTCTTCCAACAGTGCTCCTTCGTGGGTTTCTTCACCAAAACCTGCAGAAAGTATGATAAATGCCCTGGTTTGCTTCTTGCTGGCCAATGTTTCCACAATATCGGGACACATTACAGCAGGTATAGCCAACACTGCCAGATCCGTATCCGGCAGGTCGCTCACATCCGCAAAAGCAGGAACTCCCTGTACTTCCTTCTCCTTCGGATTCACCGCCCGAAGTTCTCCCCGATAACCTCCATTTATCAAATTCTTTAATATTGCGCCACCCGGCTTATGTACATTATTCGATGCCCCTACTACAACAATGCTTTCAGGACGAAGCAACTGGGTTGTTATCATATCATGCTTTGGTTTTCGTTTAACTTAGGTACAAATATATCCTTTCTTATGAGAAAAAAGAAAGAAAAAGGGAAGAATTGTATATAGAAACAAACTGTAAAAAAGAAAAAGATTAAGATTACAAATAGGTTATACTAACTTTTTGAAAAATGAAGCCGTCATCTCTTCATGAAATTCTGATCATCAGGGATGAAATTATTTTTATGCAGAAAAAACGGATATAAAACTAATAAAGAATCTGAAATATACGCCACAAAGACCAAGATGTATCAAGAAAGGGAAAGAAAGACCATTTGTAAATTTCAAATTCACACGAAATAGAGATTAAAACGAATTAAATTAATAGCTCAAAAAGACTATATATAAAAAAGGATCAATTATCTCAATTCCACATTTCAAATTAACACTATTAGTATCTCACTATTTCAGGAGCAACCAGAAGAAAATTTGTACCTAAAAAAAACTTTTATCTCTTTGTTTAAAAGCAAAGACATGTTTCTCTCTAACCAATGAATCGTTCCTTTAAAAGCAACAGAAGCTTCCTTTAAAAGGAACGGTGTTCAATTCTGCCAATAATTATACATATTTACTTATTTATATTCAAATTTATATAGTTATTTCTGCATATTCTTACAATACCTTATACATTATTTATTTTATTAGGACGAAGTTTAGATACTAATATTTTGTTTTAATCTTAAAAACAGAACATGCGAGAATAAATCCAACATATCAGTAAATAGCTTTATGTTAGAATAGCTATCAAATTTACATCATTCTTATGAGACACCCCCGACTATGAGAATGAAAAATCTGTGTTAATCCGTGTAATCTGTGGTGAAAAGTCATTATCTTTGCACATTGCAAAGTTGAAAACAACAAAAATCACACTATATAATGGAAAAGAAATTCAAAAGAACCACCGTCACATCGGCACTGCCGTATGCGAACGGTCCTGTCCATATCGGTCACCTGGCGGGTGTATACGTGCCGGCAGATATCTATGTACGCTATCTGCGTCTGAAAAAAGAAGATGTATTATTCATCGGAGGTTCGGACGAACACGGAGTGCCTATCACCATCCGTGCCAAGAAAGAAGGAATTACTCCACAGGATGTAGTAGACCGTTATCATTCGCTGATTAAGGAATCATTCAAAGAGTTCGGTATCTCATTCGACGTGTATAGTCGCACCACTTCACCGACGCATCACCAACTGGCTTCGGATTTCTTCAAAACATTATACAATAAAGGAGAATTCATCGAAAAAACATCCGAACAATATTACGACGAGGAAGCAAAAACATTCCTTGCCGACCGTTATATCACCGGAGAATGTCCTCACTGCCATTCGGAAGGCGCTTACGGCGACCAATGCGAAAAGTGCGGAACCTCACTTTCTCCTACAGATCTTATCAACCCGAAAAGCGCCATCAGCGGTAGCAAACCGGTAATGAAAGAAACCAAACACTGGTATCTTCCTCTCGACAAACACGAAGCATGGCTGCGCAAATGGATTCTGGAAGATCACAAAGAATGGCGTCCGAACGTATACGGTCAATGCAAAAGCTGGCTCGACATGGGTCTGCAACCACGTGCCGTGAGCCGTGACCTTGATTGGGGTATCCCTGTTCCCATAGAAGGAGCAGAAGGAAAAGTGCTCTATGTATGGTTTGACGCTCCGATCGGATACATCTCCAACACCAAAGAACTTCTTCCCGACAGCTGGGAAACATGGTGGAAAGATCCAGAAACGCGTCTGATTCACTTCATCGGAAAAGATAATATCGTATTCCATTGCATCGTATTCCCTGCCATGCTGAAAGCAGAAGGCAGCTATATCCTGCCGGACAATGTGCCGAGCAACGAATTCCTCAACCTCGAAGGAGACAAGATCTCTACTTCCCGCAATTGGGCCGTATGGTTGCACGAATATCTGGCTGATTTCCCCGGAAAGCAAGACGTACTCCGCTACGTACTGACCGCCAACGCACCGGAAACGAAAGACAACGACTTCACTTGGAAAGACTTCCAAGCACGCAATAACAACGAACTGGTAGCCGTATACGGCAACTTCGTAAACCGTGCAATGGTGCTGACTCAAAAATACTTCGACGGTCGCGTACCCGCACAGGGCAGCTTAACCGACTACGACAAGGAAACGCTGAAAGAATTCGCAGACGTGAAAGCAGAAGTAGAAAAACTGCTCGACGTATTCAAATTCCGCGATGCACAGAAAGAGGCCATGAATCTGGCACGTATCGGAAACAAATACCTGGCCGACACCGAACCGTGGAAACTGGCTAAGACAGATATGGAACGTGTAGGAACCATCCTCAACATTTCCCTGCAACTGGTTGCCAACCTTGCCATCGCCTTCGACCCATTCTTGCCGTTCAGCTCGGAAAAACTCCGCAAAATGCTGAACATGGATACTTTCGAATGGTCTGAACTGGGAAAAGATAACCTGCTTCCTGTAGGCCATCAGTTAAACAAACCGGAGTTATTGTTCGAGAAGATCGAAGACGCTACTATCGAAGCACAGGTACAAAAGCTGCTCGATACAAAGAAGGCAAATGAAGAAGCCAACTACAAAGCTAATCCTATCCGCCCGAACATCGAATTCGACGACTTCACGAAACTGGATATCCGTGTAGGTACCATTCTTGAATGTCAGAAAGTACCGAAAGCGGATAAATTGCTGCAATTCAAAATCGATGACGGACTGGAGACACGTACCATCGTATCAGGTATTGCCAAGCATTATCAACCGGAAGAGCTGGTAGGCAAACAGGTTTGCTTCATCGCCAACCTTGCTCCGCGCAAACTGAAAGGTATCGTCAGCGAAGGCATGATTCTAAGTGCCGAAAACAACGACGGCAGTCTGGCAGTTATTATGCCGGGACGTGAGGTGAAGCCGGGCAGCGAAGTAAAATAATAAAACTAGAATAGGGAATACATGAAAAGCTATCATCACGCATAGCCTTTTCATGTATTCTTTGCAAATAACATGAGCGAGAATCAGTCACTAAAAGAAAAGACGGCCAAAGGACTATTTTGGGGAGGATTCAGCAACGGCATACAGCAGTTGTTAAATCTGCTTTTCGGAATATTCCTCGCGCGGTTGCTCACTCCGTCAGATTATGGAATGGTGGGAATGTTGGCCATCTTCTCCCTCATTGCCAGTTCGATACAGGAAAGTGGTTTCACAGCTGCCCTTGTTAATAAGAAAGAAGTGACGCACAATGATTACAATGCCGTATTCTGGTTCAACGCGGCCATCAGTCTGTCGCTGTACCTGCTGTTATTCCTCTGTGCACCGCTTATCGCTGACTTTTACGATACTCCCGAACTGACACCACTGGCACGTTATTCTTTTATCGGCTTCTTCATTGCCAGTCTGGGAATATCCCACAGTGCCTATCTCCTGCGTAATCTGATGGTCAAACAGCGGGCATTGTCTTCGGTTATCGGACTCACCGTGTCCGGAATCACCGGAGTCACTCTTGCCTACTTTGGTTTCTCTTATTGGGGAATTGCTACGCAAAGCATCGTTTACGTAACCATCAACACAGCCTGTTACTGGTATTTCACCCGTTGGCGACCGAGCTTGCAGTTCAACTTCACCCCGATTAAGGAAATGTTCGGATTCAGTGGGAAACTACTGGTTACCAATGTATTCAATCACATCAATAACAATCTGTTTTCCGTGATACTGGGTAAATTCTACAGCGAAAAAGAAGTAGGATATTACAACCAAGCCAATAAATGGTGCGGCATGGGCCAACTCTTCATCTCCGGCATGATAAACGGAGTAGCGCAACCGGTACTCACCAAAGTGTCCGACGACCTTGAACGGCAAAAACGGGTATTTCGCAAAATGCTGCGTTTCACCGCTTTTGTCTCGTTTCCCGCCATGTTGGGATTGGGAATCGTATCGGAAGAGCTGATTATCATCACCATCACTGACAAGTGGTATTCCAGCATATTAATCATGCAAATACTGTGTATCAGCGGAGCCTTTGCTCCCATCGCATACCTCTATCAGCAGCTCATCATCAGCAAAGGGAAATCCCGCATCTATATGTGGAACACCATAGCGCTCGGCATAATTCTACTGTCAGGCGTTCTGTTAGTCCACTCACACGGTATCTATGCCATGCTCGCCGTCTATGTATCCACCAATATACTGTGGCTACTGACATGGCACTACTTTGTATGGCAGGAAATAGGATTGAAGCTTCGCCATGCCCTGATGGACATACTTCCTTATGCTGCCATTGCGGCTACGGTTATGGTAATCACCTATTACACCACCCGCTCCATCGAGAATATTTATCTCCGCCTGGCAAGCAAGATAGTGCTTGCTGCAGCACTCTACGTAGCAACCATGTGGGGCAGCCGATCGGTTACTTTTAAAGAAAGCATTCAATATTTCATCAAAAAGAAGACACATGAACCCAAATGACCTTGCCACCCGATACCATCTTCTGAATAGTTCTTTCAAAAAGACGATGATTTATCACATAGGTATAGATGCCGGTTTCTTCACCGAATATACCTATATGCTTCACGCAATGCTTTATTGCCTGCAACACAAAATACAGTTCAAGCTCTACTCCGACGACGCCAACTTCGGATGGGAAAAAGGTTGGGAAGATTGTTTCGCCCCCTTCTGCGAGCAAGTGCACGAACCGTTTCATCACACTTATAACACCCATCGCCTCCCCTCCTGGCAGGCATTGATGAAAGACAAAAAGCTGCCTAAGACGAAGTTACTGAAATGGAAACTGAAAGTAACCTGTAAGAACATCATCGGAAAAGCCCTTGCTTTCTTCACGTATGGCAAACCGGTCCGACTCAACTTCCAAGTGACGTTCAACCCCAACCAGCATTTCCATATCCCCGAACTGGGAATAGACGGTGACTACCTCCACACCTTCCAAAAGCTGACGGAAATCACCTGGAAACTCAACGACACCACCGCACAGGAATGTCTCCAATTTGCCGCCAGCCTGCAACTTCCGCCTCAATACGCAGGATGCCAAATACGCGGAGGAGACAAGATCACCGAAACCAACCTGCTTCCACCGGAACACTACATACGGCTTATTAAAGAAAAGACCGCCCTACGCGACGTCTTTGTATTAACGGACGATTACCGCCTTTTCGAACAAGTACAAACCCTTGCCCCGGACATACACTGGTACACCCTTTGCAGCCCCGACGAAAAAGGATATGTCAACAGCGCTTTCACGCAGACCACCAAAGAGCTGAAACAGAAACAAATGGCACGTTTCCTTTCCTCGATACAGATATTGATGGACGCCTCCGTCTTTATAGGAAGCATCACTACCGGCCCCAGCCTGTTCCTATTGAAGAAATTCTATCCGGACATCAATCCGGCAGACTGTCTGCTCAAGGACTTTCCGCAAGCATCCGTCCTTCCCATACCGGGACGCGGACAAGTGGCCACCGAATTTATGCAAGGAAACTTAAAGTTATAGTAACTTAGCAATATAATTACTACTTTTGTAGCACAACGTGCATTAACCATTTCCGATGAACAAGAAATATACAGCCGAAGAGCTTGATTTATTACATGCCGAACTCTACGACATATTGGGAGAAACCATCCGGGTGTGTCAGAAGCACAACATTCCCTATTTTGTGATTGGCGGCACGGCAATCGGTGCACTCTACGACCAGGCGATTCTCCCCTGGGATGATGATATTGACATAGGCATGACGCGGGAGAACTACAACAAATTTCTGAAAGTAGCTCCCGGGGAACTGGGTCCTTCCTACTTCCTTTCATGGATAGAGACAGACCCTCATACCCCGTATTATTTTGCCAAAGTCAAGAAAAACGACACCCTTTTTGTAGAAGAAATGTTCAAGAATGTCCCGATGCATCCGGGCATTTTTGTCGATATATTCCCATTCGACAAGATTCCCGACAACAAGCTGCTGCGAAGAATACAATCCGAAGCACTCGGCTTCCTCAAATGCTGCCTGATGGGAAAAGAGATATGGATGTGGAAACACTTCGGTACATGTGAAATAGAGAACCCCACGAACCGGGGAGCCTTCTCCTGCTTCCTGAACAGGGTAGTCGACCTGCTTTTCTCTAAAAAAGCAATCTACCGCATGCTGGTGTCAGTTCAAAGCTGTTTCAACTCACGAAACACCCGTTACTATAACAACGTAATGGCCACTGCCGACCACGTAACCGTAGAAAGCATCCGCCACCTGCAACCCGTGAAATTCGGTCCTCTCACAGTGACCGCCCCCGACGACCTGGAAGGATTTTTGCGTTACAACTATCCAACCCTGCATCGATTTACAGAAGAAGAGCAGGAAAAAGTGAACAACCACTATCCTGCCGCCCTGTCATTCAGTACAACCCCAAAACAAGAACTATGAATATGAAATCCGCTTTAGTAGACGTCCCGGTACTTATCCTGTTCTTCAACCGCCCGCAACAGTTGTCGCAAGTGTTCGAGCAAGTGAAGAAAGCGCGTCCGTCCCGCCTCTTCCTCTATCAGGACGGAGCACGAAACGAACGTGACCTGCCCGGAATAAAAGCCTGCCGTGAAATCGTATCACAGATAGACTGGGAATGTGAAGTAGAACGGCTTTATCAGGAAAAGAATTTCGGCTGCGACCCTTCGGAGTACATTTCGCAGAAATGGGCCTTTTCGAAAGTCGACAAGTGCATCGTATTGGAAGACGACGATGTGCCCGCCGTCTCCTTTTTCCAATTCTGCAAGGAGATGCTGGATAAATACGAATATGACACCCGCATCAGCATGATTGCCGGATTTAACCCCGAAGAAATCACCCAAGATATGCCCTATGACTATTTCTTTACCACCACCTTCTCTATCTGGGGATGGGCAAGCTGGAAACGGGTAGTCGACCAATGGGATGAGTTCTACAACTTCCTGGACGACTCCTTCAATATGCAACAACTGGAACAGCTTATCAAGGAACGCAAATTCCGGAGCGACTTTATCTACATGTGCCAGCGTCACCGGGAACAGCAGAAAGCCTTTTATGAAACGATCTTCCACGCCTCCATACTGTTCAACTCCGGGCTAAGCATCGTGCCTACCCGCAACATGATTAATAACTTGGGAGCAACGGCAGATTCCACCCATTTCGCCGGCTCGATTCATACCCTGCCCAAAGGTTACCGCCGCATCTTCACGATGAAGCGCTATGAGGTGGATTTTCCACTGAAACATCCCCGCTACGTCATCGAAAACGTTGCCTACAAAGAGAGCGTTTACCGCATCATGGGCTGGGATCATCCGTGGATCAAGATCGGACGTTCGTTCGAAGAACTGTTCCTCAACCTGAAATACGGCAATTTCTCCATCATTACGAAAGCTGTCAAAAACCGAATCAACAAATGGCTGAAAAGAAACAAGCACCACTAAATAAGTTGCTTACTATTTATTTTTACCATACCCGCCTCACACGGGAAAGCTACGAGGAATGGAAAGAATATAAATTCCCCGGACACATTTTATACGGACTTCCTTTACTGGAGAATTACGGAATACACTCCGTGATGCACAAATGCAAATATTTCTCCGGCCGTCTGAAACTCATGCTTTACGCCACCAAAGAGATTCTCTTCTGCAAGGAGAAATACGACGTCCTCTACGCCACCTCTTTCCGGGGTATAGAGCCCGTCATCTTCCTCCGTGCCCTGGGACTGTATCGCAAACCCATCGTGATCTGGCATCATACGGCAGTCGTGACCAATCCCAAACCGTGGCGCGAACAAATCTCCCGCCTTTTCTACAAAGGTATAGACCAAATGTTCCTGTTCAGTCGGAAACTGATTCAGGACTCGCAGAAAACCCGGAAAGCACCGTCCCACAAACTGAAACTCATCCATTGGGGACCGGATCTTCCTTTCTACGACCACCTGCTTGCAGAAATGCCCGACCGGAAGCCCGAAGGATTTATCTCCACCGGTAAAGAAAACCGGGACGTAGACACCTTGCTCCAGGCATTTGCCGCAACGAACGAGAAACTGGATTTGTACATTGCCGTCTCATGCGGTAACATCAACTATAAAAAGATCATCGACCCGTATGCATTGCCCGACTCCATTCGCATCCATTATACCGACGGAGTGATTCCCTACGAACTGGGGAAACTGGTGGCACGCAAAAGTTGCATCGTGATCTGCTGCCTGGACTTCCCCTATACCGTAGGACTGACCACGCTCGTGGAAGCATTCGCCCTCGGCATCCCCGTCATCTGTTCGCGCAACCCCAACTTCGAAATAGACATCGACAAGGAAGGAATAGGCATCACCGTAGAATATAACGACGTACAAGGCTGGATAGACGCTATCCGCTACATCGCCGACCACCCCGAAGAGGCACGGCGCATGGGAGAGAATGCCCGCAAACTGGCGGAAGAACGTTTCAACCTCGAAATCTTTTCACGCGAAATAGCAGAAAGCTTGCTGGAAATATCAAACATTTCCTCTAAAAACCGTACATTTGCATAAACTTTTGCCCATGAGAGTCCTGATTATAAATACATCTGAACGAATAGGAGGAGCAGCCATCGCAGCAAGCCGGTTGATGGAGTCACTGAAAAACAACGGCATCAAAGCCAAAATGCTGGTACGTGACAAACAGACCGACCAAATCAGTGTTGTCCGCTTAAAAAGTAACTGGTTGCAAGTGTGGAAGTTCATGTGGGAACGGATTGTGATCTGGAGTGCCAACCGTTTCCGGCGTTACCATTTGTTTGACGTAGACATCGCCAACACAGGTACAGACATCACCTCACTCCCGGAATTCCGCCAAGCCGACGTGATCCATCTGCATTGGATCAACCAGGGAATGCTCTCACTGAACGATATACGAAAGATACTGACCTCCGGCAAACCCGTAGTCTGGACCATGCACGATATGTGGCCATGCACCGGCATCTGCCATTACGCACGGGAGTGCAACAACTATCAGCGGGAATGTCACGACTGTCCGTACATCTACAAAGGCGGGGGACGAAAGGATTTATCCTATCGCACGTTCCGCAAAAAACAGAAGTTATACAGCTACGCTCCCATTCATTTCGTCACGTGCAGCCATTGGCTGAAGGAACAAGCCCAGACCAGTGCATTATTTGAAGGGAAAAGCGTGACCAATATTCCGAACGCTATTAATACCAACTTGTTCAAACCCATGAACAAGAAGGAAGCGCGTGCCAAATTCATGTTGCCGGAAGGTAAGAAACTAGTTTTGTTCGGCTCATTAAAGATCACCGATAAACGAAAAGGGGTCGACTATCTGATTGGGGCATGCAAACTGTTAGCAGAAAAGCATCCGGAATGGAAAGACTCACTGGGTGTAGTCGTATTCGGCAACCAGTCGCAGCAGTTACAGGAACAACTTCCTTTCCATGTATACCCGCTCCCTTATATCAAAAATGAGCATGAAGTAGTGAATATCTACAATGCCGTAGACCTCTTCGCCATCCCGTCTCTGGAAGAGAATCTTCCCAATATGATTATGGAAGCAATGGCCTGTGGAGTGCCTTGTGTCGGTTTTAATGTGGGAGGTATCCCCGAAATGATCGATCATCTGCACAACGGCTACGTGGCACAATACAAATCCTCGGAAGATTTTGCCAACGGCATACATTGGATATTGACGGAACCGGAATACAACGAACTCTCTGCACAGGCCTGCCGCAAGGTTCTGGGTAATTATTCGGAGAGTATCGTTGCAAAGAAATATACAGATGTCTACAATAAAATAACGGGGAAATATGCATAGTGTCCATCCTACTCCCAAGTTCTCTATCATTACGGTGACATACAATGCTGAAAAGGTATTGGAAGACACGATTCAAAGTGTTATTTCACAAACCTATCATCATATAGAATATATTATCGTGGATGGAGCTTCCAAGGATGGAACCCTCTCTATTATCAACCGCTACCGGTCACGCATACACACCGTCGTCAGCGAACCCGACAAAGGACTGTATGACGCTATGAATAAGGGCATCGCCCTTGCCAGCGGTGATTATCTCTGTTTCCTGAATGCAGGCGACTGTTTTCATGAGGATGATACGCTGCAACAAATGGTGCACACCATCAACGGCAATGAACTGCCCGATATACTTTACGGAGAAACCGCTATCGTAGACAAGGACAGGCATTTCCTGCGGATGCGCAGATTGTCCGCCCCTGAAACGCTCACCTGGAAAAGTTTCAAACAGGGAATGTTAGTCTGCCACCAGGCATTCTTCCCCCGCCACACGCTCGTAGAGCCATATAATCTGCAATATCGCTTTTCTGCAGATTTCGACTGGTGCATCCGCATCATGAAGAAAGCACGTACTTTGCACAATACCCACCTGACAATCATCGACTATCTGGAGGAGGGAATGACTACCCGGAATCAGAAAGCATCCCTCAAAGAAAGATTTCGGATCATGGCAAAGCATTACGGGCTGATTGGAACCGTGGCGCATCATGCATGGTTCGTGATCCGTGCAGTTACTCACCAGTAGGCGAAGGCATATAAAGCATCACCTGGTCTAATATCACTCCTTCGTCCAATGCCTTGATTACCAATTTGTGGGACTTCTTTCCGGATACCGGAAGTCGAACCGTTCGGATGGCTTGATTGCGCAGCACGTTCTCTTTCCATTCTTCACTCCGTCCTTTCGTTTCATAAGAGATCACTTCAGGCGCTGCATCGTCCAACGATATTGAGAAACGTAATTGATCTCCTCTCACAGGATGATTAGGCAACAAGCGGATGTCAACCTCTACCGAGTCTGTTTTCCAGTTGTCAAAAGAGAACATCAGTGCATCTCCCTTGTCAATGCCTGTCGCTTTGCTTTCATATCCCAGGCCCTCACAAATAGCAGAAGTTCCTTTCCGCGCATTCAAGGTCTTACTATTCGGGATATTCTTCCCATCCAAGCCGTTCCATTTATAGATAGCTACACGCTCTTTCATCATCGGAGAAGTAGCCGTTTTTCTTTCCACGCGATTGAATACGGGGAGTTTTCGGGGTTGGAAATCCATCATGCGGTTCCACTTTCCATCTTCCAGTGAGTTATACTGTTTTGTCAATACTACAATGCTGTCATAGGCAAGATCACTTTTCTCCCAGTCCGCTTTTCCGTGGCGGGCTAATTGGGCATATAGCAATTTCCGGTTCATCTGTGTAGCAGCTTGCACCGGGTATTTCACCAATTCAAAATAGGCACTTTGTCTGCCGGATGGGATTTTCAAAGCTGCCCGTTCCACTGTCTCCGACAATTTATCATAAGCCTGCAAACGTCCGTTGATTTCTTTTTCACTCCATGGGAGATCTTTGACAACACGATAAACAGGATCTTTCTCCTCTTCCCTCGTATTTCCCATAAATTCAGGTTTACGAATATGGGCCAGACGATAGTGTTCCTGCATCACAGGTAATACTGCCTTTGCGCACGAAGCTCCCAATTCCCGTTCCAGCCAGTGTTTCAGATGAGAGGTCACTCCTTCCGAGGCCACAGCTTCTATATTCCAGGCCATATCCATAAACAACTCTATCTGATACTCGGCAGGCTTGATATCTCCGACGTTCAGTATCCACATCTTCTGTATGCCTCGATCGTAAGCCAGCTTCATTTGTTGGAAAATCAGATACGGGCTCATCGTACTCAACCAGAGATGGTCGTGCGGACGTCCCCAATAAGAAACATGATAATAGACTCCATTCCCTCCTTTACGTGGGCATTCTTCGGCCGTAGGAAAATGGCGGATATAGCCATAGTTATCGTCACACCACATCAATGTTACATCATCGGGCACCTGTAATCCGGCATGATAAATGTCGAGTACCTCTTTATAAGGGATAAAAACCTGCGGGACTTTAGTTACATCCTTATCAACATATTTTTCAATCAACCCGCGTTGATCTGCAAACACACGATCTATTACGGCCTTCTGTTCTTCCACCGTCTTCGCTCCCTGCATCTTGCCATCGTGTACACCACGCATACCCAACGTATAGAGTATTTCCTGATCTGCCACCTCTTTTACACGGTCTTCCCAGAATTTGTAAACAGCCGGAGCATTATTCACATAATCATAAGCCCCTTCCCCTCTTCGTTTCCACTCGCCGGCAGCGCTGCAAGCCATCGGTTCGCAATGGGAAGCACCGATGAAGATTCCATATTTCTTGGCAGCTTCCCGATTGCCTTTGGTCAGGAAGAAAGGAAGTGTACATTCGTGCATTGCAGGCCAATAGGTGTTGGCACGCAGACGAAGTAAGAGTTCAAAAATACGCTCGTTGGTACGCGGGCCTATCTCACCTTTCACTTTTGAAGGTTCATAGGTCCGACTGCTCCATGGCATCAAGCCCCAGTCTTCATCATTAATAAATATACCCCGATATTCCACCGAAGGAGCCTGAAGACTTTGGAATTTGGAAGATAGCTTAAAAAGTTTCTTCTTTTCCGGAGTTACGTCCGCCCACCATTCCCAGGGAGAGACACCTAACAAACGGGATATTTCGAGTATTCCATAAGCCGTACCATGTTTGTCACTGCCGGCTACGATCAATTTACCCTCCGGAGAAACAGATAATAGAAAAGCCTGCTTCTTGCCTTTTAGCGCAGAAACATCTATGCCGGTCCGGCTGATAAGCTCACTCTGCCCCACCGTTCCTATCACAATTTCACCTGTTTTCTCATTCGCTTGGGTAGTCGACGACAATACTGTCTGAATATCACGCCCCAGCATTTCCAATGCGGTTCGTACAACCAGTTCTTCAGAAGGGCTGCAAGCGATGACAACTGTTTGACCGGAAGTCAAAACAAAATCCTTACTACGAATCGGTAAAGCAACTATCAAAAAGATGAAAAAAGAAAACAGAAGTTTATGTCTCATAGGTTCTATTATTTATAGAAGACAAAATTACAGGTTTGCAGAAAATGTACTATAGAATAGTGTACAATTTCATAGAATTCTGTCCGACCTATTTAAAATGTAGCAGGCAACGCAAGCAACTGATACATCAGCGTTCGTGCCATGCGTATCTGTCCTTTCGTGCTGGGATGCAAACGGTCATATCCCGCATCGTAGAAATAAATCAGTTGTTCTTCCACCATCGGATTCAATCCGGTTACCGCATTAAAATCAATCACGGGAACTCCCCACACATTGCCGGCTTCTTTAACAGCCTGCACGTAGGCATCCACATATTCGCCACAACTGTTCTGGTAGTTTTCATCCGGTTGCACATTCGTTTCTCCAAAATTGGCCAGTGAACGGTGCAACGGGGTCAGCAACACAATCTGCTTGTCCGGGAAGAGTTGTTTCAGTCTATTGATTCCTATGTTGATACGTCCCTTATACGTGCTTCCATCCATTATAGGAGTGCGTTTCTTACGGGTTTCCAGCTTTTGGGTTTGCCCACGGGCTGCCATCACTTGTTCTTCTGTTTCCGTAAACCATTCTCCAATAGGTACACCGTCATTAAAATCATTCGTACCCATCAAAATCACGATAGCATCTACTTCTCCACCGTGTTCTTTCTTCAGTTGCTCGGCTTGCCGGGGCACATCATTCCATTGCCTGCCACTGATACCATATACATAAGGAGTGATTCCCAGCCATTCCTGCAGAAAATCCCAGTATTTCTTTATCTTGTCACCATAACAGTTGGGATCTGTAATAGAGTCTCCCAAATATCCCACTCTTTTTCCTTGCCACGGGTGCCGGATGCATCCATTATTCGTTTCAACAGAGTTTGCCACTTTAGAAGATTGATTCTGTCCGCACAGAAAAGAGGAACAGAAAAACAGGATGGTACATGTGAGTAATAATTTGCTTTTCATCGGTATCATACATTAAATGAAAGATTTGTATTTAATATTCGACAAAAATAACTCAAAAAAATGTAGTTTCAATCAATTTGGACGATCAATCTCATCCATGCAACCGGATATATAAACATATTCCTATTTGACTATTCTTGCTAAAATACAGGTTTACAGTCTTTTTTCAATCAAGTTATCATTGAGTTTTGCAGCTAAAACCCTATCTTTGTCACAAACTAAAAGAAATAATTGGATGTTTAACTCATTTTCATTCCATAAGGATTCCGTTCTGTAAATAATCTGTAAGCCTTCCTCTCATTACAGATTATCCCTTATGTTTTCTGACATACTCTTGTCAGAGTTATTTTCTATATCTAAATTTTCAAACTATTTGTATGGTCAAATGGTTGCAAGCATCATTATATGCCTCCATTCGCCGTACAACTAAAACATTAAAACAATGAGTAACGATTTTAAATCAATCCACGAATTCGATTTTACACTGATATGTAATTACTTCAAGGCATTAAAACGTCAAGGTCCCGGAAGTCCTGAAATCACACAAAAAGCCGTAAGCTTCATCAACGAACTGTCCGACAAGGCACGAATAGCCGACATTGGCTGTGGCACAGGCGGTCAGACAATGGCATTAGCCAACTATACGAAAGGACAAATTACAGGTATCGACCTTTTCCCCGACTTTATCGAGCTATTCAACAAAAATGCAATAGAATCCCATTGTGAAGACAGAGTAAAGGGTATCGTCGGTTCCATGGACGCTCTGCCATTTCAAGAGGAAGAACTCGATCTGATCTGGTCCGAAGGCGCTATCTATAACATAGGATTCGAACGCGGCATGAACGAATGGAACAAATTCCTGAAAAAGAACGGATTTATCGCTGTAACGGAAGCCTCCTGGTTCACCCCGGAACGTCCCTCCGAAATAGAAGACTTCTGGATGGCCAATTACCCGGAAATCGATACGATTCCAAGAAAGATAATGCAAATGGAAAAAGCAGGATATATCCCGACAGCCCATTTCATTTTACCGGAAAATTGCTGGCTTGAGCATTTTTACGCTCCCCAGTTCCCTGTTCAGGAAACTTTTTTGAAGGAATATGCAGGAAATGACGCAGCCGCAGACCTCATCACCGGGCAACGGTATGAAGAGAGCCTATATAATAAGTATAAAGAATACTACGGCTACGTATTCTATATAGGACAAAAAAAAGATTGATTATCTGCCGGAGAAGTTAGCAAGATAGGACAACTCTCCGGCATTTATTATCCTTTACTTTGCAGAAAACATGGAGACGAAAGATATCAATAAACAGGAATATCAGTTACGGATCAATAAAGTGACCGACTATATTCACAATCACATAGACCAGCCGTTATCATTACAGAAAATGGCAGGTATCGCCTGCTTTTCTCCTTTCCACTTCCATCGCGTATTTACAATCCTGACGGGCGAAACGCCTACGGATTATATCAAACGCACCCGGATTGAAAAAGCAGCCCTATTATTAAAACGAAACAAGGAACTTTCCGCCACCGAAATCGCCCGTCTTTGCGGCTTTAGCAGCCTTTCACTTTTAAGTCGCAATTTCAGGTTGCATTTCAGTATGACGATCCGGGAGTTCCGTTCATTAAAATAAAACCCTAAAGAATATGGAAAAAGAAAATAAGATTCTGATTTTTCGAACTTCTATCACCCAAAGGCGTGACATCAAGCGCATAGGAGAGCTTTTGGCAGAGTTCCCCCAAATAGACAAATGGAATGTGGACTTTGAGGACTGGGAGAAAATATTAAGAATCGAGTGCAGGGATATCTCTGCACTCGAAATATCGGAAGTACTCCGGAACAATCATATTTTTGCCACCGAACTGGAATAAAACCGGGAAAAGAAAACCTCTCAAACTCCCAACAACTGTTTCAATTCAGCCACTCCTTCAGAAGCTCCCTTCTGAATTACATGTATCGAACGGGAAGTATGCGTATCTACCGGTTTCGGATCAATCAGATACACCTCTGCTCCTCTCGGTACATAATGAAGCAGCCCCGCCGCAGGATATACGTTAAGCGACGTACCGATAATGACGAAAATATCCGCTTTCTCCACATATTGGATGGCGGTTTCAATTTCCGGCACAGCTTCTCCAAACCATACGATAAAAGGTCGCAATTGAGTGCCGTCGCCGGCCTTGTCTCCCATCTTCACTTCATATTCTTCCGGTTTCAGTTCTTTTATGTAGTGGGGATTATGAGGATCTCTGCTGGAACACACTTTCGTCAGTTCGCCATGCAGATGAATGATGTGGCTACTCCCGGCACGTTCGTGCAAGTTATCAATATTCTGTGTCACCACCGTCACATGGAAGCTTTTCTCCAGTTCCGCCAACAGTTCATGCCCACGGTTCGGTTTCACCTCCAACAACTGTTTCCGACGCTCATTATAGAAATTAATCACTAAAGCCGGGTCACGCTGATAACCTTCAGGAGTGGCCACCTGCTCCACAGGATACCTATCCCACAAACCGCCTGCATCGCGAAATGTACTAATCCCACTCTCGGCACTCATACCCGCACCCGTCAAAACTACCAGATTCTTCATTACTATTCCTCCTTCTTTTTTAATAGCCACACAAATGTAATCAGAATCATCGAATAAAAGAACACTTTCTCACGCTTAATATAATCCTATTTATGCAGAACTTTAAGATGAAAGATGCAGATAGTTAGCATCATTTATGGCAACAACTATTCGTCTGACTACTGTTATTCTTTCGTCTGACAGTTGTCAGACGAAAAAACAACAATTGTCAGACGCAAGTTCAACAGCTGTCAGACGATTAATTGCCTGCATAAACAAATCTAAAATATAAGAATAAGCCGATTAAATCCTACGAACAAAAAAACTAATTCTTTAAAGAAAAGCGATTATCTTTCACAGATATAAGAATTTTTAAATAGCAAATGCTAAATCATTCAAATAAAACACGTACTTTTGCGATTCATAAATTTGCAATTGATTGAAAGCTAAAACCATGAAGGTGATACATTTCAATCGCCAACAAAAAACATTATATGGATAAATTCAGTTACTCTATTGGCCTCGGAATTGGTCAAAACTTATCAAGCATGGGAATCGGAAACCTTGCGGTAGATGATTTCGCACAAGCAATCAAAGACGTATTGGAAGGCAATCAGACGGCTATCAGCCACAATGAAGCCCGCGAAATAGTAAACAAGTATTTCGAAGAACTGGAAACTAAAATGGGTGCCGTTGCTATCGAGCAAGGACAGGCTTTCCTCGAAGAAAACAAAAAAGGACCGGGCGTAGTTGTTCTTCCCAGCGGACTACAATATGAAATCATCAAAGAAGGTACAGGCAAAAAGCCGAAAGCTACCGACCAGGTAAGATGCCACTATGAAGGAACATTGATTGATGGTACACTGTTCGACAGCTCTATCCAACGCGGAGAACCGGCTGTATTCGGTGTCAACCAAGTAATCCCGGGATGGGTGGAAGCTTTGCAACTGATGCCGGAAGGTTCTAAATGGAAACTGTATATTCCGTCAGAACTTGGTTATGGCGCAAGAGGTGCCGGAGAAATGATCCCTCCTCATAGCACACTCATTTTTGAAGTAGAATTACTCGAAGTATTATAAATAAAAAATTTCAAAGCAAAATGAAAAAAGTTAGTATTTTTATGGCAATCGCCGCTGCTGCAAGCCTTGCTTCTTGTACAGCTCAAGCTCCTAAAGCAAATCTGAAATCAGACATCGACTCACTGTCTTATTCTATCGGTATGGCGCAGACTCAAGGTCTGAAAGGCTATCTGACAGGTCGTCTGGACGTTGATACTGCTTATATGGCAGACTTCATCAAAGGTTTGAATGAAGGTGCAAACAAGACTAGCAAAAAAGACATCGCTTACATGGCAGGTCTGCAAATCGGTCAGCAAATCAGCAACCAGATGATGAAAGGTATCAACCAGGAATTGTTTGGCACTGACTCTACTAAAACTATCAGCAAAGAAAACTTCATGGCAGGTTTCATCGCAGGTACTTTAGAAAAAGGTGGCGTAATGACTATGGAAGCAGCTCAAGAATATACTCGTACAGCTATGGAAACTATCAAAGCAAAAGCTTTGGCAGAAAAATATGCTGACTACAAAGCTGAAAACGAAAAATTCCTCGCTGAAAACAAGACTAAAGACGGCGTAAAAACAACTGCAAGCGGTCTGCAATACAAAGTAATCACTGAAGGCAAAGGTGAAATTCCTGCTGACACTTGCAAAGTGAAAGTGAACTACAAAGGTACTTTGATCGACGGAACAGAATTCGACAGCTCTTACAAACGTAACGAACCGTCTACTTTCCGTGCCAACCAAGTAATCAAAGGTTGGACAGAAGCATTGACTATGATGCCTGTAGGTTCTAAATGGGAACTTTACATCCCGCAAGAACTTGCTTACGGTGCTAGAGAATCTGGCAATCAAATCAAACCGTTCTCTACTTTGATTTTCGAAGTTGAACTGTTGGGCATCGAAAAAGATAAGAAATAAGAAAGTTCTTTTCTAAATAGAAAAAGGAAAGAGGTGCAAAACGTTTGTACCTCTTTTTTTTGCTTTTTCCTATTTTTTTTCTCCGAAAAGAAGAATAATTAAAATAAATCTCTATATTTGCTTACTATTTGATAACAACAGGAAATTACAATTTATTATTATGGAAAGAATAGACAACCTCGACAGGCAGATCCTAGAGATTATCTCCCAGAATGCCCGCATCCCTTTTAAAGACGTAGCAGCCGAATGTGGAGTGTCACGCGCAGCTATCCATCAGCGTGTGCAAAGACTGATTGACCTAGGTGTCATTGTAGGCTCTGGTTACCATGTGAACCCGAAATCATTGGGATACAGAACTTGTACCTACGTGGGTATCAAACTGGAAAAAGGCTCCATGTACAAATCTGTCGTAGCGGAACTACAAAAGATTCCCGAAATTGTGGAATGTCATTTCACTACAGGTCCGTACACAATGCTGACAAAGCTTTATGCATGCGACAACGAACATCTGATGGATTTGCTGAATAACAAAATGCAAGAAATACCGGGTGTGGTAGCTACCGAGACATTGATTTCTCTGGAACAGAGTATCAAGAAAGAAATCCCCATCCGCGTTGAAAAATAATTGTGATGGAATTTCTAAATGAATATCACCTTGCGGGGTTATTCATCGGAATATGTACCTTTTTGATTATCGGCCTTTTTCACCCCGTCGTGGTAAAGGCCGAATACTATTGGGGTACAAAATGCTGGTGGATATTTCTGGTACTCGGCATAGCCGGTGTGGTCGCCTCATTAAGCATCGATAATGTGATTTTATCTTCTTTGCTTGGCGTGTTTGCATTTTCTTCCTTCTGGACGATTAAAGAGGTCTTCGAACAGGAAGAACGGGTACAAAAAGGATGGTTCCCCAAGAACCCGAAGCGCAAATATAAGTTCTAAAAATAAAGTATCGTAGTTTTTTATCAAAAGGATTTGCATAATTCGAGGGAAAATACTACTTTTGTCACCGCATCCAACAAAGGATACATCGGACTTGTAGCTCAGTTGGTTAGAGCAACAGACTCATAATCTGGAGGTCCCTGGTTCAAGCCCAGGCTGGTCCACTTTAGAAATCAGCGACTTACGTTTGTGCGTAAATCGCTGATTTTCGTTTTGCGAAAACAATGCGAAAACAAAAGGTTTGAGTTTCACATTATTACAAATAGAATATTAGTTAATCTCTGTGATATTTTATTTGTTATTGGGTAGAATTTGATGTTATTCAAGTCCAAGTCGCTTTTCTAATTCTTGAATGTGATCATTCACTCTGCGTTTTCGTGTATCTTCCGAAACAAATTTATCACAATATACTTTTATGTTGCCACAAACAGAAAAGCAAACAGATGAAATGAAGAGTGTTATTGGTTTTACCAATTCTTGCTTTTCTTCATAAACAGCTCTTTTCGTTGCGTGTGACAATTCTCCGCGATAACAATACATTATGTCAATAAGAGAATCAAAATTCAGTTCTTTGTGTTTATCGGTGCATTCCTGTTTAATCTCTAAATACAAATCATAGTTCCGCTCTTTAATCATGCTTATTGTCGATAATACAGCATATTTAAGCATGTTAGATTTCTTAAAATTCTGTTTTTGCTCTCCAGAAAATTTACCCTTTGCAAAACAATATTCTAAAATCATGTAAAAATGAATATAAGCAGAAATATAATCTAGTTTGTCTAGATAGCTATTAGCTTCTCGAAAGAAATTATATGGAACTTTGGCTTCTGGTATAAATGTCTTATCAAGCATTAGTTTAGAGAAATTGTCACTAGTAATTAATACCTTTTTCTGTTTGTTTAATGATTTTCTCATAGAAAACAATAACTCGTTTTTAGCCTTGTCTGTCCATGATAAGTCTAAGTATTCATTATAATAGACTTTCATTATGCCATGTTGAAATCCACCATAAACTTCTATATTACGAAATATATCAAGCACCCTACTGTCAAGGTATTTGTCCACATTCATGGTAAATGATTTGTTTTCTCCATTTTTAGACAATTCGACTAAATCTGAATGCTCAATACTAATCTCTTTGGAAACAGATAACATGTACATTCCGCCCTCAAGATATAAACTAATTTTATGTAAACAATATAATATCTGTACTGGCTCTTTCAGTGCAAAGTTTCCATCAATAATTGTTTTGGCAGTAAATATAATATTCATATAGCCTATCTGATTTAAATATTCGAGTGTAAAGTTAATAAATTTATTTCCAAACAATAACGAAAATGAAAAATAATCATTATTTTTGCAATCAAAAGATGCAATAATGGAAGACGTAAACAGAATTAAACTCGTTTTAGTAGAGAAAAAACGTACCAGCAAATGGCTTTCAGAACAAATGGGGGTTAATCCATCAACTGTGTCAAAATGGTGTACAAACACATCGCAGCCAGATATAACCAGTTTGCTAAGGATTGCAGATTTGTTGGAAGTAGATATTAAAGAATTGATAGTTCGCGAGTATAAATCATATATATTGTCTCAAAAGGCATGAAGCAGTTTTCTGAAGCGACTCGGGTACAGATGCCTGCAATGGTTCATCTTACCCGAATAGGATATACTTACTTTGGTAAGCTGAGTGAAGATAAGAACGGCACAGTCTATGACGGTGACACGAATATTCTTTTACCTGTTTTTGAGCAACAGTTCAAAAAACTGAACCCTGGTCATGAGGGTGAATGGATGCAAGTGCTGAAAGACATCCGCAAAGAACTGAACGATGATGACCTTGGACGTGGCTTTTACAACCGCCTTAAAGTCGTATCTCCTGTAAAACTGATTGACTTTGACAATATCGAAAACAATACTTTCCATTTTACAGCTGAGTTTACTTGCAAGAATGGTCAGGATGAGTTCCGGCCAGACATCACCCTGTTTGTAAACGGACTGCCGCTTTGCTTCGTAGAAGTAAAGAAACCAAATAATCATGGTGGTATGCTGGCAGAAAGCGCACGGATGAACAAAGAGCGTTTCCCGAATAAGAAGTTCCGTCGCTTCATCAATATAACCCAACTGATGATTTTCAGTAATAATATGGAATACGATGCGTTGGGTGGTATCGTACCCATACAAGGGGCTTTCTATTGTACAGGCGCACGCACTTATTCTCCATTCAATTGCTTTCGTGAGGAAAACCCAAGCGGCCAGAAAATTGCTCCATACCATCATGATTATCCATATAAGGAGATTGACAGGGTAGCGGAAAAGAAAATACTGTCTGATTACAACTGTCAGGTAATCCATACCAGTCCCGAATATCAAACGAACCTCGATTTCAATACGCCCACCAACCGTATATTGACTTCCATGTGTTCGCCAGAACGCTTATTGTACATCATTAGATATGGTATCGCTTACGTCCGCATGGAGCGAGAGGTGGACGGCAAGATTGAATCTACCGACCAAAAGCATATCATGCGTTACCAGCAATTGTTTGCATCATTGGCTATTCGTAAGAAACTTGCCGAGGGAATAAAATCAGGAGTTGTTTGGCATACACAAGGTAGTGGAAAGACAGCTTTGTCTTATTATCTGACCTATATTCTCAATGACTTCTATTCTAAGCAGAACAAGGTCGCCAAATTCTATTTCATTGTTGACCGCCTTGATTTGTTGGAGCAAGCCACACAGGAATTTGAAGCCCGTGGACTGGTGGTTTCAACTGCTAACACAAGGGCGGAACTGATGGAGCAGTTCCGCAGCAACCAAGCACAACAAGGAACAAGCGGCCAAGCTGAGATTACAGTCGTGAATATACAACGCTTTGCAGAGGATAAGGAAAAAGTACGCATCAATGACTATGCTACAAATCTGCAACGTATCTTCATTCTCGATGAAGCACACCGTGGCTATAAACCCGGTGGATGTTTTCTTGCCAACCTTTTTGATGCGGACACTGATTCGATAAAGATAGCTCTCACGGGTACTCCGCTGTTAAAAGAGGAACGTGCAAGTTGCAAGGTCTTCGGCACTTACCTGCATACCTATTATTATGACAAGTCCATTGCAGACGGTTATACGCTGAAAATCATTCGTGAGGATATAGAAACATCCTACAAAGAGCGACTTTCGGACGTGTACGACAAGCTGGACACATTGGTGCAAAAGAAAGACATCCGCAAATCGGAAATCATAGAGCACCCCAGCTATGTGAACGAGCTGGCTCACTATATCATGCAGGACTTGAAAGAGTTCCGTAAGATACAAGGAGACGATACATTAGGCGGTATGGTCATCTGCGAAACCAGTGAACAAGCAAGACGGCTTTATGATGTATTCCAAGAGGAGTGGCAGAAATACCAACCAAAGCCTATCAAGATTAAGCTCCCTGACGGGACGTTTGTGGTAGGTGAACCCGAAGTGGATTACAAATCAAAGTATAGACCACTGAAAGCCGGAATCATTCTCCACGACACAGACGACAAGGAAACAAGAAAACAGACAGTCAAGGATTTCAAAAAGAATATGACCGTAGATATTCTTATTGTCTTCAACATGCTATTGACTGGTTTTGATGCACCTCGTTTGAAGCGTTTGTATTTCGGTCGTAAGCTGAAAGACCATAATCTACTTCAAGCCATTACCCGTGTAAATCGTCCATATCCGGGAATGCGTTACGGATTTGTCATTGACTTTGCCGACATTAAACGTAACTTCAAAGAAACAAACGAGGCTTATCTGCAAGAGTTGAATCGTTTTAACGATGTGGAAGAGACTGGTGACGGCAATGCCACAGACACTTTCACTCAAGTGATTGAGGACAAGGACGAGATTGTGGCACAAATGAAAAAAGTACGCCAGACCCTCTTCGATTATTCCTACGATAATGCGGAAGAGTTTTCTTCGGAGATTTCCACGGAAGAAGACAAGGCTGTTCTGCTTGACCTAAAACAGGCTTTGGAATCTGCGAAAAATATGGCAAACCTCGTGCGTACTTTCGGCGATGAGGACATGAAGGAACAATTCGCCAAACTTGAAATCACGAAGTTGCCTCAGTTGCTTTCCGAAGTACAAAGGCGTATTGGCATCATCAACCAAAAGGAAGCTTTTAGCATCGGTGATGAAACAAAGACACTAATCAATGAGGCGATGATGGATATAGAGTTCACCTTCTCTAAGATTGGACAGGAAGAAATGCGCCTTATTTCGGGTGGAGCGGAGCTGAAAGAGAAATGGCAACGCACCATTGCCTCGTTTACCCAGAACTTCGACCAAGACGATCCTGAATTTATGTCGCTGCGTGATGCTTTTATGGAACGCTTCAAGGAGCATGGCTTTGTGATTGACAGCATAGCCAAGTTCAACGAAGAGACTCAGGCTTTGGATGAAATCATAACCCGTTTGCAGGACTTGCAAAAACGAAATAATGCTTTGGTAAAGAAATATAAAGGGGATGAGAAGTTTGCCCGAGTACACAAGCGCATCCGTGAGGTCAACAAACAAAGAGAAGAGAAAGGGCAGAAGCCGATGTTCTCATTCCTTGATGATGAGATTGTAGCCATTCTCAATATTATCAAAGAGGATGTGGATGCCAAAGTATATGACCGTAACGATATTTTGAAAAAAGATGCATACTTCGGGCGCACGGTAATGGCTCTTATCAATGGGTGTTTGTATCATTTTCCACAAATAAGGCCGGAAATGGACGATTATAAGTTCATCCAGCAACGAATTTCACAACAATATATCAACCAATACAATGCCACATACGGCATGGCTTAAAAAGAAGGAATTATGTCAGATATAAAAGAAAAAACATTAAAGCTCATTGACGGACTGAAAGCGACATGCCAGTCTTACGGTATGGGCAACGATGGCAACGAATATAAGATAATCACTCAGGTGTTTCTCTATAAATTCTTGAACGACAAGTTTGGCTATGAGTTGAAAAACGCCAAAAGCGATATTGCCAAGAAACTGATAGGGGATGTGAAATGGGAAACGGCATACGAGAACCTTTCGGATGATGAGCGTATGCTTATCCAAAGTGCCATTTCGCCCGATGTTCCTATGCTTGAGCCTTATCACCTGATAGCTAACCTTTGGAACCAGCAAAGTAAAGGGGATTTCGATACAATCTTTGATTCCACGATGACAGACATTGCGGAGCAAAATGCGGATATTTTCTCTACGCAAACAACTGCCAACACAAAGATTCCTTTGTTTGAGGCTTTAACACCGTTTGTGACTGACACGGCACAACGTGCGCCATTCGCTCGTGCTTTGGTGGACAAGCTTGTGAACTTCTCTTTTGAAGAGGCATTTGCTCAAAACTACGATTTCTTCTCCAGTATATTTGAGTACCTGATAAAGGACTACAATACAGCCGGAGGTGGTAAGTACGCGGAATACTATACTCCTCATGCTATTGCCACGATTATGGCCCGTCTTTTGGTGGGTGACAATGCTGACCTTCATAGTATGGAATGTTATGATCCATCAGCAGGAACAGGAACCCTTCTTATGGCACTTAGTCACCAGATTGGTGAAGACCGTTGTACCATCTTCTCGCAAGATATTTCTCAACGAAGCAACAAGATGCTGAAGCTGAATCTGCTGCTTAATGGGCTTGTCTCTTCACTTGACAATGCTATTCAAGGTGATACCCTTGTTAATCCTTATCATAAGAGCGATGGCGGACAGCAACTGCGCCAATTCGACTTTGTTGTCAGCAATCCGCCCTTCAAGATGGATTTCTCAGATACAAGAGAAAAGATAGCTGCCATGCCTGCACGTTTCTGGGCAGGAGTGCCTAATGTGCCTGCTAAGAAAAAAGAATCAATGGCAATCTATACTTGCTTTATCCAGCATGTTATCAACTCGCTGAAAAAGACAGGCAAGGGTGCGATTGTTATCCCAACCGGATTTATCACAGCTAAAAGTGGTATTGAGAACAAGATACTTCATAAAATAGTAGATGATAAGATTGTATATGGCTGTGTTTCCATGCCAAGCAATGTATTTGCCAATACGGGTACGAATGTAAGTGTGTTATTCTTCGACAAGTCGGCAACCACAGATAAGGTAATTCTGATTGATGCCAGCAAATTGGGTGAGGAATACAAGGATGCCAACGGATTGAAGAAAGTACGTCTAAACGATGAGGAGATAGAAAAGATTGTCGGCACATTCCAACGCAAGGAGGCCGTAGATGATTTTTCTGTAGCCGTTACCTACGATGAGATTAAGGAAAAAGGATATTCGCTCTCAGCCGGACAATATTTCGACATCAAGATTGATTATGTAGATATTACCGAGGAGGAATTTAACCAACGTATGGCTAACTATAAGCAAACCCTTTCCGAACAATTTGCAGAAAGCCATCGGTTGGAAGAAGAAATCATGAAACAGTTGAATGCTTTGCAATTCAACGTAAATGTAGGCGACAATGAGTAAAGGATTGACCATCATAGACAAGGACTATACCCAGTGGGTAGAAAATCTTAGTGTGCGTTATCGGCAAAGTCAAATCAAAGCCGCCGTAAGAGTAAACCGAGAATTGCTCAAGTATTATTGGGAACTTGGTCGAGACATAGAAGAAATGCACGTTGAAGAGCGTTGGGGACAGAGTGTCATTAAGAATCTCTCTGTGGATTTACAACTCAAGAATCCGAATTCAACGGGGCTTTCTCGTACTAACATCTATTATGCAAAAAAATTCTATTTGCTTTATTCTCAACACCTAAAGGTTGTCCCACAAACTGTGGGACAATTGAAAGAGATGCTTTTTTCAATACCTTGGGGACACCATCGTTATTTGATTGACAGATATGGAACTGAACCAGAAAAGGCTTTCTTTTATGTAAAAAAGACAATGAAAGAGGGGTGGAGTCGTGATGTGCTTCTCAACTTTATGGACTCAGGACTATATGAACGAGAGGGCAAGGCCCTGACAAACTTCACACGTACATTGCCAGACGAGGCAAGCGACCTCGCACAAGAACTGACGAAAGACCCTTACAATTTTGCCTTTACAGGAATAACGAAACCCTACAATGAGCAAATTCTCAAAGATGCATTGCTCGCCAACATATCCCAATTCCTGCTGGAACTCGGTACGGGATTTGCATACGTTGGCAAAGAATACCGACTTCAGATAGGACAAAAGGAAAAATTTATTGACTTGCTTTTCTACAACATAAATTTATCATGCTATGTGGTAATTGAGGTTAAGATTGGTGAGTTTGATTTTCAAGACTTGGGTCAGTTAAGTGGTTATGTGGTTGCATGCAATCATATCCTCAAGAAAGAGGGAAGAGATAATCCTACAATCGGTTTACTCATCTGTCGTCAAAAGGATTCATTACTTGCGCAATACGCATTGGAGGGAAGTAATCTTCCTTTAGGAATATCTGAATATGAGTTATCTAAACTCTATCCTAAAAAGGTGGATGGAACAATACCAACGATTGAAGAGATAGAAGCAAAATTGGGCAATAAAGATAAAAGTTGAAAGAAAAATATGATAGATTATGATAAAATAACCGAATATATAACCACTATGGGATTGAATGCGAATGGTGGTTTTCAGTTGTCTGCATTTGCGATAAATGAAATGTTAGACAATCATTACTCTATATCCGAAAAAGACTTGCACGATGGTGTAGAATGGCTAAAAGCTAAGATGAAAAAAGAAGTTGAAGAAAATCCATATTGGACTACAGAGCATAAAGAAGATGTAAAAAATGGACAAGAATACTTTTTGAATTGCTTTGAACATGAAGCCAAATCATATCTAAAAAATCAAAATAGATTATTATGATTTTGACGAAATATAAATTGGGAGAAATCCTTGATGTTACAAGAGGTGCAAGTCTCAGTGGCGAGTATTACGCCACTGAGGGTGAATATATCCGTCTGACTTGTGGCAATTTCGACTATCAGAACAACTGTTTTAAGGAGAACAAGTCCAAGGACAATCTTTATTATGTCGGAGACTTCAAATCTGAGTTTCTAATGGAAGAGGGAGATATTATTACCCCTTTGACAGAACAGGCAATAGGCTTGCTTGGTTCTACTGCCATTATTCCTGAAAGCGGCAAATACATACAAAGTCAAGATGTAGCAAAGATTATCTGCAAGGAAGACTTGTTAGATAAGGATTTCGCATTTTATCTCATATCCTCCGCCCTCGTTAAGCAACAGCTAAGTGCTGCTGCCCAACAGACTAAAATTCGTCACACTTCACCTGATAAAATCAAGGATTGCACAGTGTGGATTCCCGAATTATCTGAGCAAAAACGCATCGGTAAGTTATTGCGCTCCATTGACCGCAAGATAGAACTTAACCGAGCGATAAATCAGAATTTAGAGGCGATGGCAAAACAGCTTTACGATTACTGGTTTGTGCAATTTGACTTTCCGAATGAGGAGGGCAAACCATACAAGTCGAGCGGTGGTGAAATGGTTTGGAATGAAAAGTTGAAACGTAAGATACCAAATGAATGGGACAATTGCAAGCTAAAAGATTTTATCAATCTTTTTGATTCAAAACGCATTCCTTTATCAAGTAAAGATAGAGAGGAAAGAAAAGGCAACTATCCGTACTATGGTGCAACAGGTATTATGGACTATGTAAATGAATATATCTTTGATGGAGATTATATTCTGTTGGCAGAAGATGGTTCAACTTCTGATTCAAAAGGATTCCCTATCGTACAATATATATGGGGTAAGAATTGGGTGAACAATCACGCACATATAATTCTTCCCAAAAACGAACAATATTTAATGTTTACCTATCAAATGCTTAGGAGCATTCCTGCAAAGCAGATAGAAACTGGTTCTATTCAGAAAAAAATCAGTCAAGAAAACCTCTGTGAGTATAATATGGTATTACCTAATTCAATTTTGATTGAGAAATATGAAAGTATCATATCTCCATTATGGGAGAAACGCAAACTATGTATTGAAGAAATCAACGCTTTGATTAAGCAGCGAGACGAACTTCTTCCACTCTTGATGAACGGTCAGGCATCGGTAAATTCTGATTTATCCGACGGTTGAGTTCAATTTTCTTGTCCAATGCAGAGAATATTTCGCCAATTCGCTCTTGATTACGTAATGGAATCATTGGAACTGGAAACGAATTGAGCGCTTCAACGGATAACGCATAGCGTTGTCCGCTTCCAGAAGCATTACAAGCGAAATATTTCTTTGCATAGTCAGTATGCAGAAGGGCGTTTAGGTAACGTCCATCTAAAATATCTTTGTTTGGAGTAATCAGGGCGCAATGGTACCCCAAGATAACATCATCAAAATCATCGGCAATATAAGTGGGAACACCAATGTCATCACGAGTCTCACTATCCTTGGTTAAAGCTACTTGACCTTTCTTTAATTGGAACTTGGAAATCTCATTGGGACGGGCAGTCGCAAACATAAAGCCATCATGCTGAGCTGTGGTTATAGCCCAGTTATAATAGACATCAACAAAGTTGCAAAGCCGGATTTCTTGTTCGCCGTCTTTTGTTTTCTTGTCAACCCCACTAATTTCTACAGTGGCAATATCTCCCAGTTTCTGTTTATCCATTTGCATCCTATTTGGATGCAAAGTTACACATTTTCAAGCAGAATCCAGCATGATTACTTATCCCAAGTATTTCTTATGGGCTAACTTTACATTGTTTTGGTTCACAATGGCATAATGCAAGGTAGTATCTATACGCACATGACCGAGCAGACGTTGCACCTGTTCAATGGGCATACCTTTGTCAATAGCCATTGTTGCAAGTGTACGACGAAACTTATGCGGATGAACCTTAGGCATAGAAAGGGACTTTCCTAATTCCCGGATTCTTACTTCTACACCGCTAATTGTTAGGCGAGTATGAGGTGAGTGGAGGGAAACGAATAAAGCAGGATTGTCATCTGTGCGTTCATCAAGGTATTGCTGCAAATGTAGTTTAGTTCGGGCATTGAAGTAAACAACACGTTCTTTGTTGCCCTTGCCAAATACCACGCACTGGCGTTCATGGAAGTCAATATCTTCACGATTCAACTTAACCAATTCACCCACACGAATGCCCGTGGAAGAAAGAATGTCTATAAGGGCAAGGTCTCGTTTGTTGGTGCAACTATCCCGCAGTTGCTCCAGCTGCTCGTCAGAAAGCACCTCCTTAACAAGCGAATCTGTCTTAACCTTGTGGATACGTCTAACGGGACTTTTGGCAATATAATCTTCATCTTCCAACCATGCAAAGAAGCTGGAGAAGATGCGTCTCATGTTGTCTATGGTCACTTTACTGGATTGGTGCTCTTCCTGATAACCGGATAGATAGGCTCGAATATCTGATGTTGTTATATGACAAATCGCTACTGAAAGCGTAAGTAATAATCGCTCAATAGTATTACGGTAATATGCCAATGTCTTCTCTGAGCACCCCTCTATCTTCTTTGCCGAAATAAACGAGCTTAGAAGATGCTCATTCTCTTGCGCTTGTTGTTTGGAACAATCTTCTTTTTCGACTATTTCTACATTATGTAACTCTGATGCAAGCACAGTTTTAAGCCGTGCCATTTGTCGGCAGTCCAAGTCACGCTGCATCTCCGCAACTATTGCCTGAATGATGTTTTCTTTCATAATTCTATAAAAATGATGTATTATAATATAGAATATAAGCAAGAGAGACCTGATAGCCTCTCTTGTGCATTTTTAATTAGTCTTCGTTCCAATGCCTTTCACATTCAGGACAGCAATTGACGCTAGATTCTGCATAGAACTCATGTCCACAACATTCACAAACGATTCTAAGGAATCTCTTTCGAATAATTCTATACCTCATAATGTAATTATTAAAGGTCATGTGGGAATATGCCCATGTATATATGAATAGTAATTTAGCAGCACAACGGGTTAAAAAGAGTCGATAAATCAGAATTTACCGATACTTGACCGTTCATCAGAAGTGGTAGAAGTTCGTCACGCTGCTTAATTAAATATGATATTTCCTCATGCAACTTCACTACCTGCTCAAAGATTGGTGATATCAGTTCCTCAAATCTAACCGCAATATCTTTATTATCAGGTATGGCAATTGTGCTTTGTTGTAAATGATCTTGCGTAATATGTCCCATCGTTGTTTTCCTTGCTTCTGCCACTTTCTTAAATACATCAATATAATCCAAAAGTTGAAAATAGTAAAATGACTTCGGGAAATCATTTGCAGAAGTAACCTTAAAGATATGCTGATTAAGTCCTCCAAGTCCATAAGCCCAAAGCATAACTTCCAGTGATGCCGACCATGAAAATAGCACATCACCATTATACACCTTTACTGACTCTGGTATATTTGACGTTACCTCTTCTGTGTCATCGGAAATACCATCGTGCATTTCTCGTATCTTAATAACAGGCAATGACTCTTCATCATCCTTTGGTCTGAATTTCTGACAAGCCAAACCATTTGTAAAAACAGCAATTTCAAAGAGGTTTCCACAATGCCAACCAACAGGAATGTTGCGTTTTAGTTTCTCATTCCAAACCATCTTACCACCACTTGATTTATAAGGTTTGCCCTCCTCATTCGGGAAGTCAAACTGCACGAACCAGTAATCGTAGAACTGCTTTGCCATTGCTTCTAAATTCTGATTTATTGGCATGCATCTTATCCTATATCTTGATTTCGGTATACAGAAACTTAGGCATAATTTCATTTGCCGGCAATTTGCCGATAAACACAAAAACCACAATAAGTAGACTATAACAGGGGCGGAACACCGTCCCTGTTAGTTGTATGTTACATAATATACAACCAGCCCTAATCCCAACGTATAAACGAGTAAGAATATCACCAAGCCTCTCATCCAAAAATCCGAGAACCAAACGCCTTCATTCCGTCTGAGGATTTTACGCATGTTGGATTCATGTTCAGTAATAAGTTTCGATTGTTCGGCACGGTGATTTGCCAATACCGAAATCCAACTTTCTACAGAATGGTCTATCAGTTGCTTAAGCTTTGCAAGTTGGTCAGGGGTAATTGTTGTTTTGAATTTCGTGTCTCGTTCAGCTTTCACAATGGCATTGCAGATGCCATTGACAATATTATCGCAACTGCCAACTGCCGCTTTGAGCGCACCCTCAATGTGACATTCGGCAGCGATAGCTTTCTCCAAATCCTCATTGAACTTTATCAGCGTTTCTTTTGCCTCTCTGATTTCTACGAGAAGTTTATCAATTTCTTGCTTTTCTGACTCAATTTGTTGGTTCATTTCAACCTTCTCCAGCATGTCATTGACATTTATAGGCGATGTGCCTCTTGATTTTCCTATACCCATGTTCTTGTATTTATAAAAAGTGAATTATCTGTGCAGCCCTTTCCTGCGTTTGCACATGCTGTTTGCCATTCGTGCGCAACGGCGTGCCCATTCAAGTTCATCCTCGTCCTTGTCTTTTCCCCAACCTCCAGTGTCAGAACCGCCACCGCCACTTGAAACAGCTATACTGGTAGCAGCATCCATATATCCTGCAAAGAGTAAAAGAGCCGTGTGTTGTATCTCTTTAATCTTAGCTAACGGATGAGCTTCCTTCAAAGAACAATCTTGCCGGATGATATTGTCAGCGGCTTCGGGTATCTCTACATGGTAGCTGTGATATTCGTCTGTCGCAATATCGTAATGCTTTATAACAGGCAGTAAAATAGGAGTCAAATCTGCTGTCCGTGTTTGTTGAGGAATAGATTTTGTTGGCTCGGATTTCCTTTCCTGCTGATGCAGTTTTGCCCAAGTAGCCTCTATCTTTGATGGAGTCAGATTTCTCCCGATACCCAACACGGATGATTTATAATTTGAGTTACCCCGTTTGATGGAATAACCATAAACTTTTCCCTTATCATTTTCTTGTATGTGTACTTTGTAACCTCGTTTTGTCAGTTCCATTTCATATTGTCGCCAACTGAATTTGTCCATTGTACGAAGTATCTCCATACAACAGTTTGAGATTTCCTGCTTGTGCCGTATACCTATTTCTTCAGACTGCACCCAGCCACGTCTCTCGTTGATGATATTCGCAGCCATGACTGCCCTCTCACCAATCTTATGGCTATCATTTATTTTCCCATTCATATCCACACGGTTGGCATCAATGTGCAGGTGTAGAATGCCACTCTTAGAATCACGATGCAGGGCGGCTATGTACTGCGAACCTTTGAGATTGGTTTGTTTTGAGGAAGCCCGTTTGGTCTTTTGGGAAAGGTCTATGGAATCGAATACCCGGATGAACTCATCTGCCAAACGAGCCCAGTCATCCATTGTCCAGTTTCGGCTCTCTTTTTCGGACGGGGAAATTTCAATTCTTATCACGTTTCTGCCAAGAGGTCTGCCCTTGTTGATTTTCTCGGTAAACATCTTCTGCACGAGCATCATCCGACCGTACATCGCTTCCGGTGAAATATCATCGGGCAACAGGTTGGCTTTGACTATATCCGCTCTGTCTTTATTGACGGAATATCTTATGGCATTTGCACCATGTGGAATGGTACTGGCTTTTGCTATCATAATAGGTAAGGATTTTTATTCTGTTAGGTAATTCTTTATCTGGCCCCAGCGGTTAATAAGCTGTGTAGCTGCTATCATCCATCGCTCTACAAAGCGTGTGTCGCGGAAGTATATGGCTCGTTTGTCCGCTTGGATGGATTTCACGGCTGCCGCAATACGGATAAGGTCGCCCCTTGCATCCGTCAGACTGCATAAGGCTTCTACCTCACGCTCAGACAACCGTTGCCGTGGATGCTGCCCTAAAGCAGTGCGGCGCACATAGTTGCTCATGGATAAACCGCAGGTCTTGGCAAGTTCTTTCGCTTTGGCGTATTCCTGTTCCGTTACTCTGGCTTCAAGTCGCAGGGTACGCTTTATAACTTTCTTGTCGTTTTCTTCGTCAGCTTCATTGTTGATATTCTTTTTCTTCATGTTTTGTTATGTTATGGGTGAGACATCAATCTAAAAAGGGACAGCAGGGTGGGAGCTTGCGACTGCCGGAATACGCCTATGTAGTACGGATGAGTGTAACGAATTTGTGCGACATAGGAACTTCTTGCAAGACCCCGCACAAAATATAGGCTCTACCGCCATATCCAATATGATTATGTCTGACCATCTGCTGAAACATCCTCGTTAGATTCTTCCTCTCTCGCAGGCGGTGGAGAAACCGAAGCAGAAGGGAAAGAAAAAGAGGACGAGAGTAGTTCCCCTTTGTCTGATATAACAGGTAATTTGTCTTCAAAGGAAAAATCAGTGTCAGAAATACAGCCCTCATTCATTACTTCTGATTGACTGTAATCATTAGAATTGGAAACGTTTTCCTCCAGCGGGGGTGTTGGTAAAAGAGGCTTCGCATCATTGGATAGTGCGCCTGTATTCTCTCCTTCCTCTTGTCGGTTTTTGATTCGAACATAGAAAGGATTGTCTATACGATTGCCATTTTCCATCCATGCCGATATACATTTCAGGGTATGAACGCTTGTTCGGTTGTTCTGCGTAGATGCGACAATTCCCAACTGGTTCATCTTGTTAAGTACGCGGGATATGGTCTTTTTGTCATAGCCTAACTTGCAGGACAAATCCACTTCCGAAAGGATGGCTTGCCCCACTTGTAAGGTTGTGGAAAATCCTTTTATGGCATAGTCGGTTTCTTCCAACACAGCCGCTTCAATAAGTCGGTGCAATATCTTCATACGGTCAATGCCGTATTTGCTTCCTGCCAGATACGCAAGTTGCTCTGACGAAAGCACTATACAATAGTTCAAATCTGTTTTCATCGTCTGTATAATTTGAGATGGTTTATAAATGGTGCAGCCAAAAGAGAAAGTCAGCGGTGCATACCGTAACCTCTCTCCGGCACATAATACTCCTTGTCGTATGCGATGTGGTCAAGCACGTCTTGAAGCCTGTCAAGTTGACGGCTGTCTAATATACGGATGGCGGCAATGGTAATGTTCTGTGAAGCGATACGGCGGTGTTCACAATTCCGTTCTGATATACTTCCGTCTCCATCGGCATGGACACTTCGTAGGTAATTGTTCACCGCCTCGGTCTGTTCCTTGCTTGGAAAGGTGGAGGGATAACGGTCTTGAACATACGTAACCATGTGGCTGACCGCATTTGCCAACAACGGGTCACATTCTTGTAGCTGTTTGATAAGTTCTTCTTTCCTCATATTGTTGGTTTATATTGTCCCGTGTCCCAAGCGTTTTTTATAATTTTCTATTTTGCTTACTTCCTGTTTTTATTCTTTTTCGAGGGCAAAAGGGGGACAAGGGGACATTGGTTTTTTCTTTTCCCTTATTTTGAAATTAAAATGGTAATTCCAGTTCACTTGGCAGCGTTGCGCAGGACTCTTCACTTGGAGCGTCCACCCTCACCCATGGGTATTTCGTCCGTCCCGTCTTATCGCAGTAGGCTGGATGCAGCCCCTTGACCTTCTCCTGTTCACTCCGTTTCCAATTGGGAAACATGGACATCAGGCGGTTGAGGTATTGCGAAGTGTATTTGGACGGATTTCGTCTGACTAAATCATTGGGCAGTTCCTCTATAATCTGCCGGGCACAAACCATATTGAGTGAGGTCATTGTGGAATTTGGTTCTGAGTATGCTCCTTTCTGATAAGCCAGTCGTGTCGGAATCATCCAATTTGCATACTGCACGGGAACCTCACGTTCCAGATACATTTCTATGTCCTCCATGATTGGGTCAACAAGAATGTTGGAATGTTGCATCTGCACCTCGTTGGCCTCATTCTCCATGTCCGGTGACAAGTAGAGTTTCATTCCTTGTCGATAATATGCGTATGCCTCTGCCCAAAGTTGAGGAACGGAACACTGCAAATCATCCAACCAATCTGACACATGACCGCTGCCTTTGACAGGGATAATCCACCATCGGCGGTTTCCATTGTCTCCTTGTAGGAAGTTCATTTCATTAGTAGTCGCAGCAAAAACATTATGCCGCATGAACTCCACCACCTTATGCCCATAAGCCGGACGCATATAATCACTGCAACGGCTTAGAAAAGCCTTGGCTGCTTCCGCGTCATTCGCCCGTTTTAAACCATTCAACTCACTGATTTCAATAATCCAACCGTTGGTTATGGTCTCCACTTTCTCCTTGTCACCACTGGCGAAAGAGAATGAATCGTTGAACCATCTCCCACTGATGGCTTTGAAGAAGGTGCTTTTACCAATACCTTGGGGACCGGGCAAGGTCAGTACGTTGTCAAACTTGCAACCTGGATTGAATACTCTTGCTACAGCCGCCACGAACCAAAGTTTTGTCTGTTCCCTAACAAGCGGAGTGTCATCCGCTCCAAGATAATCTATGATGGTTGTGGCTATGCGAGGTTGTCCGTCCCATGTCTCTTGTGCGATGAATCCCTGTACAGGATTGAAACTCCGTTCAGAAGAAGTGGTCTTCAATATCTCAAATACCTTATTCTGCGTCAGACGTATTCTGTATGTCCTTTCCAAATAATCCTGTATCTTTCCTGCCGACTCTTCATCTATCTTGTTTCCGTTGACATTGCGGAACAAAGGGCAGAAACATACATCGTCCTGACAGAAGGTATCGTACCTTATCTGACTAAGATTCTCATCCAGTGTGAAAATAAGCCGGAGATTACTGATGGAACGAGCAGGATTTCCGTAACTGTCTGTTGCCAGATTCTTTTTCCAATCATCTTCCATACACCTATTCTTTGATGCGAATGCCACCTGATTCCTTTGCCAAAGCCAACGCAAGGTCTGCATCCACTACGATTTTTCGTCCTATCTGTGTGATAGCTTTATCTATGATACCGCTTTTCTTAATGCGGTTGGCGGTGGGTACGCTACAACCGAATACACGGGCGATACCCTCTATACCATAGTAGTTGCCTTTGGATGCCACTTGGGGGAATGGCCACTTCTGTACTTTCCACACTTTTAGTGATGAGAAAGCAAAGCTCCTCACCCGTCATCATGGCGATGGGCTTTTGGAGTAGTTGGGTAAAATTGAGTTTTTCTTCCATATCTTTACTTGTTTGATGATTAAATACTTTAAGCCTCGGTTCAACTCTGTGAAACCGATTTCGCAAGCAAAGGTAGTGTATGAAACTCTGTGTGTTGGTCGGTTTATTTATACCTTAATTTTACCGACCGAATTACAACAGATGTTTGCTGTAAAAAACGGATAGCTGGATTTCCCAACTACCCGTTATTGGCAAAATAGTCCGTCCATCGGTCTATTATCCGTTTTGCTTTGGTGTAACTGCTTCCTCTTTGAGGTGAGTTCAACGTAAGTTCTTTGATTTCCCAGTACCGCTTCTGTGGAATGTCGTGCCCGTAATGTCGTTGAGAGAACTGTTCTATGGCACGGTGGAATGTCATGTATCTTGTGGACGCTTTTATCTTGCCAGACTTTACCAATGATTTCAACAGATAGGCAAGACTTATGTCCTCTGTATTCTCTTCAAGAAACAAAAGGATACCCAGCTTGATACGTTCCTTGTCGCCCAAAAGAATATCATCCAATGATTGTATCACCTTTCTATTGCCTCGCCTGCCTTTTACTTTTCGTAAGGCAAACATCACCTCCTTCCAGATTTCTGGGTTACACTTCTCAACGGTGTTTTCCCAATCCGCTTTGGTTTCTGCGCCCATCTCTATACTTCCATTTACAAGCAGGGTAACGCATGACTTTACAAGAAGTATATCGCCATGGTCAACCTCTTCACTGTTCAACAGACGGTTAAGTAATTTGGCCATACGTGAAAGACCGTGGTCAAATACCACGAAATAATACATACAATAAGCCAAATCCTCTTTCTTTTCCATTACACGGTCATACAGGTTAGCCATGAACCCACCAATGAATACTGCATGAAAGAGGAAAACAATTTGAGAGATATAGGTCAGGAACTGATAAACCATTTTTCTTTCCAGTTTGCTCAACAGATAACATCCTTTGCTGTTTCTCATGAACATATCTAATTGCCCAATCAAGTAGGACCTTAACTCCTGCGGCAGACGATTCCATATTTCAATAGGTGTTTCAGAATGAACCATCAGTAGCCCTGACTTTGGAGAAGTGAGCAGTTCTACCGTACCTGTTTTCACATTGATGCCTATCCACAAACGCATGTTGGTGATACATCTGGCGATGGTCTCGGTATATTGGCCAGCCCATTGTTGGTTTGCAATGTCTGACACATCCTTGCCGTTTACAAAATCAGAGAGCCAGTTATACATCATCAGGGCTTCAGGTGGTACGCAATCCCGCATCATCAGATACATGTCCATCATAACTGATATGTTACCTTTAGCCACAGCATCTATGCGCTTACAAAAGTTGGCATACGCTTCCTCATTGGCCGATTTCCACGCACGAATAGCCATATCAGCAGTATCCTTTCTTTTGGAATAGGATTTTATCCTCTCTATGAAGTTTATCATTGTATTACTGATTAAGGTTATCTGAATAGTTTGAGCAATTCTTCTGTGGACATGCTTGCCAGCTTCGCTAACAGAGCATCCCTTTCAGAAGTGTTATCCAAGTTTAGCAGTTTTGAATTGTTTTGCATCTGTATATCGAGAGGATAATGCTCAATGTAGATTTGAGTAATGGCATGATCAGAAGTTGAATGCCCCATGCTTTCAGAGATATAATCCATATCCACTCCGGCATTATGCAGATTAGTAGCAAACGAGTGTCGGCACCATGTGCCGGACGGACAGATGGACTTATCCCAATTCAATGCCTCATGGCAAATCTTGATGACTCGGTCTTTCACGTTTGAGTTTTCTTGTACCGTGTATTTGCGGCGCAGTTCTTCTGTCTCCGATCCCTTTAATATGTCGGGGAACACCAAGCCATCACGAGTCGGAGGCGCAGCAATCTCATCCAAGATATATTGTAAGGGAGGGATAATAGGAACTATCACCTCGGAACCATCGGGGCATCTTCGGGAAGTCTTTTTGCGATTGAAGCGGAACGCCTTGCCTTCTGTCTGGTAATAATAACTGTTGTAAGTCAGACGTCCGGCATCAGCCATGTTGAAACCATTACACAGGTATTGCGCAAGGAACAGCCCTAATGAATAATGGGCACGTTTCATATAATCTTCCGTCCAATGTTCGGGGTATTGCTTTGAAACGAAAAGGTTATAAAGCTCTGTCATCTGGTTTACGTTCAGGAAACTCTGCTTGCGCTTTGCGCTCTTGGGAATGCTTACCAAGCCTTTCTCTTTCTTGTTAGAAAAGGGATAAGGAACATCTTTGAGGTAGCCCTCATGCACACACCTGTTCCATACGGCACGGCAACAACGCAAATAAATACCGGCCGTAGTGTCGCTGATTTTCCCGACAATCGCACCATTTTCATCTTTTACCCCATTGTGCATACCATCCTTCCACTTCTGAAGTTCTGCCGCACTGATACAAAAGCCTTTTATGGCATTCTCTCCAAGAATCTTTCTGAATGATTTGAGAGAACACTCGTAACTTTCGGCTGTGGTAAAGCGTACTCCGCCATCTTCTGTTCGGAGGTCATGGATGACTTGCTCCCAAATGCCAACAAAAGATTGAGAGACAGTAGCGTTGTCATCTATGGATGTTGCTTCTTCACCGTCTATTATACATCGACGTACCATTTCGTATGTGAGGATGCCTCCCTTGTTCAGATTCATCAAGATTTCCTTGTACTTGGGAATAAACGTGTCCTTCCATTCCTTTTGCAACTTGTAGTTCTCGCTCCTACATTTTACAGCACTACAAATGTCCGAAAACTCTTTTGCAGTATAAGACCCACCAACGGGATAATAAAAAGCTCTACGTTCTAATGTAAAACGCACAGATAAAGGGTACTCACTTGATTTCCTCCTGTTGGTTCGAATATCAAGGGCAAGTGAAACGGTACAACCACGCTCTTTGAAAAGAGATAAGGACTTAGTCAATTTTTCCATTGCATTCATTGTTTATGTTCAACATAACCTCTGAATACAGCCGCTTTGCGATGTGAGGCGTACATACACAAAACGCTGCATATAACCACAGAGTTCCTATCCTTAGAAGGATAAAAACATTGTCGTTATATGCAGCGGTGCAATCTCGTTGTCTCCTGTCGCTGACTGGTAACCGGGCTTCTGCTAATCGATCTCAACCCCTGAAGCAACTCTCGCGTTTCGTTTGTCATAGAGTGCCCTCCGACTAGCACTCCCTCTACGCTTCGATTCATCGGAATGGAATAACCTTCCCACGAAGGTTAGGCAAACTCACTTTTCCTTTCTAGGGAAAGAGCACATTTTGTGTCATGGCTCACCTTATATAATGATGCAAAGGTAATAAATTATTTTCACTATTGTACAATAAGAAGATTAAAAACTATAACTTATTACAATATCATGTACGTAAATTTTCAACCGATGTTCTAATTATAGAAGCAACCTCTGTCCACTCTGTTATCCAGATTAATCTTATACCTAGATGCGCAACCGAAGCTTCATACCATTTTTTCAATTGAGAAGATTCTGGAGATTTTTCAATCCAATAATGAGTGGTACTTTCATTTGCGCCGCCATATTTATTGATAGTATCAACTTTGGCCTTATGCAACCAGGAAAGCCACCTTCTGACATTTGCATCTCGAAATGACAAACCTATAAAAAAAACGGTATTAGTAGATAAGATATTATAAAAACTTATTGCCTGCCAGGAAAAAGCATTATTTGCAAGTTGTAAATACTCATTTTCTAGGAAAACCTGTTTATCAGAAGCATTCATCCATTTTTGCTTACTTCCTGGCAAAGGAACTAATCCATGACAAAAATAAAAAGGTATCCTACCGCGATAATGAGAAGTTGTAGGTTCTGTTATATAATCCAATATTTTGTCATTTTTCTTCAAGCTAATTTGGGCATAAGCATTTATAAGTGTAGGGAAAAGAGTTTCTGCATTAAAAGTAATTATACTATTTAAACCAGCATCTTTCTTATAGGCTTCTATAACTAATTGAGCTAAATCTATTGAGCTTACAGGTGATAGTTGTTTTATAAGTGTAAGAAATCTATTCCAATCCAAATTAGGGGAAGGTACTTGTGTTGATAAACATTTACACAACAAATCTCTATCTCTTTGGTTGACTGATTTTAATAAATCTTTATAAAGTAGTTCTGCTAGTATTTCAGGGAATTTTATATCTTTATTTTCCGATCTTAATTGTTCATAACAGGATTGTATTATGACTTCAGATGAAAAATAGCTATTTATCTCATTTATGATGTTAATAGAATTTGGAGAACTGTGTAAAATAATTCTTTCCGCTAAAGTATTCCATGATGGAAAAATCGGGAATGATATGCCAGCACCAACACATAATGCCCATGTTTTACCCGCAGGAACGAGCTGAGATATTGTTTTTTTATTTAATCCTTCTTTTGCCATATATTTTTGATATAGGTCGATATGTTGTCGCCTAATTATAATAGACAACTAATATAATTTACTTTTAAAATTCAAAGTTATAGATTTTTATTGTATAGTAGGATGTTTCTTGTGATTTTTTGTTACTAGAAAACAGCATTGTCTTGCCTATTTTATGTATTTCTCTACCATTTCTGCGAAAACAATGCGAAAACAAACGGTTCCAGTTAGGGGGATTTAGTGAGTTTTATAGGAAGTGGAGAAAATCGAACTAATTGATACACAATAGAATTTGATAAAATGGACTATCGCTGAATATCACTTTGCCGTTCTCATAATCTGGAGGTCCCTGGTTCAAGCCCAGGCTGGTCCACTGAAAATTCCTGTAAGTGCTTCACTTGCAGGAATTTTTCCTTTTTATAGCCATCCTCCAACTAGAATAAAAGATAACTAATTGTTCCCAAACAGGTAAAAACAACAGCAACGGACAAAGCAGAAATGGCGAAGAATAAGCAATAGGGGAATAACACCTATAATATTAAGCTATAGAGTACCCAATATTAAATAATTCCAAAATGTTTCAGCGCTTTACAAAGCCCGTCATTCTCCACCGTATCAGTAACAAAATTGGCTGAAGCCTTGACTATCTCCGATGCATTTCCCATAGCCACTCCGATTCCGGCAACTTTCAACATAGGAATATCATTACCACCATCGCCGCAAGCCATTATTTCCGTCATTCCGATCCCATAATAATCAGCAAATACCGAAAGGCCGGTTGCTTTACTTATTCCTGCCACATTTACGTCAGCAAATAAAGGATGCCAGCGCGACAAGGAAAGATTAGGCAGAAACGACATCACTTTTTGTTCCATCTCATCATCGATATAAAAACAAAGCTGACAACACTCTTTCTTTTCAAACAGGTTTTCAATGTCTACAACGGTCGGGATAGGGTGTTCCACGATTTTAGCAATCTGTTCGACAGTCGGAGTCAGACGATTAACAAACACACCTTCATCCAATTCAATAGCGACTGCAAAATCAAAGGTCTTTGCTATTTCCATGGCTTTCTTAAAATCATCTTTCGGAATAAGGTGCTTTCTTATCACGGTGCCATCCCGCAAAACACAGTCGGCACCATTCAATGCAATAATTCCGTCATACGGAACATCAGCTATTTCATGAAGGTCGCCTGCCGCTCTACCGGTAGCAATGACTATTCGAATTCCACCGTCATGAATCTTCCTAAGGGCATCAACAGAGGATGGCAACACTTTATGAGTTTCAAAACTTACCAATGTTCCATCCACATCGAGCATGATTGCTTTTATCATAACATTTATATCTTTATTCATTCTTCGACAATTTAGAGAAGCAAATCGACTATCCTTGACTGATAAGTCAGAGCAGTCAATTAAACAGTGACAAAGTTACTGAAAAAATTCCCATAACAAATACAAACCTCCAACACATAAAATAAAAAAGGCAAAAGGAAACGAGATCCTTTTGCCCTATACCTATTGATACCAACTGAAAATTGATAGTAAACGTTTAGCGGAAGTCCTTTAATTCTTCCTGCAATTTCTGACGGGTAAAGAATATGCGGCTCTTTACAGTACCTAACGGAAGATTCAGCTTTTCTGCAATCTCACGGTACTTGAATCCTGAAACATGCATAGCAAACGGAACTCTGTATTCTTTCGGCAGAGCATTGACTACGCGATGCATTTCTTTTAAATCGTAAGCTCTTTCCGTACTTTCAAAACCTGAATCTTGTGGCAGGTTAAGGTGATAGAGGTTTTCAGTCTGATCGACAAATGTCTGATCGCGCACTATTTTGCGGTAATTATTAATAAAGATGTTCCGCATTATAGTATACATCCATCCTTTGAAATTTGTGTCGGGGGTATATTTATCTTCGTTATCCAATGCTTTTAATGAGGTTTCCTGTAACAAATCGTTTGCTTCTTCACGATCGGTTGTCAGTTTATATGCAAAACGGAGTAATTCATCCTGTACTCCTATCAGATCTTTCCTGAAGCTTAAACTTTTCATATACGTTATTTTTAAATTGTGAGTATTCGTTATCATCATTTCGATGTTGCAAGTTTACGCGTTTTCAACAAATGTGGCAGGTGAAGAACAAACATTGTTTAGGGGAAAATCTATCAGTTGATAGAATTTAGGTCATTTCTGATAGTATTCAGGTGGTTTTGAGACTGTCCTTATAGCGAAAATCCCATTTTGAAGTCACACCTGACTCAAAATGGGATAACACAAACAAAACAAACAATATTAGCGATTTTCACAAACAGCTGTCTTTTTCATCTTTAAAAATTCATAAGACTTAATTTAGAATCTGTTACTAAAACATTCTAATTATGGGAACAAAAGTATTATTTTCCGGCAAAAAGGAACGTAGAAATTAAGAATAGTTATAAATAATAGTTGTTTTATGTATAAAAAATTGTGCCTGACTATAAAGAATTGTATTTAATATTTGCTGCCAAAAGAGGCATAAATGCTTCATTTGACGATATTTTATAATATCAGTATTCCAAAGCGATGTAAATTCTCCTACTTCTTTTTTTCACTAAGAATTAATTTCTATATTTGGAGAATATACAACCAAATTCAGATTTACTATCTATGACTGATACCATCTCTTACCAATATGCAGCTCCTTCCGCACTGCAACGGTCAGCCGATCAGGACGAACTGTTTCTTGCCAAATACAGCGAAATAGAAAAGAAAGAAGCACCCTGTTTCTTTTGGGGAAAGTTGACACAACCCTACATGACAGCACGCTGCCTCATCGCATTATCCAATGTTGTGCAGTCCAGTTTTAATCTGACACCGTCACAGCTTTCCATGCTGAAAGATCCGATTGTAACCGCAGGAAATGACCGCCTGCGTTTTGAAGGATTCTCTAATTGTGCAGGTGTATATGCCAGAGTCGACGTGCTTCCTGACGGACACGACGGAGAATTTCTGGAAAACGGGACAACAAACGTAGATTTTAATCCCGGAATGATTTCTGCCTTAGGAGGAATAGGCAGACAGGAGAATATGGTAATGTCGGTCGGTTCCAAAGAGGTGGGACTTTATCATAAAGGTGAGAAAGTGATAGAACGAAAAGTACCTCTTCCCGTGAAATGGATAAAAGGGCTGACTACAGTACAGATTTATCAATCCGTTGCGGAACAGCTCTACTCCTTCAATCGCATACAAACCTTGCAACTCTTCCAGACTCTTCCGAAAAGTAGTGTGAAATGCGACTATTATTTAGTGATGCGCGGTCAAAAACCCGCCTTTTCACCGGTGAAAAGCATGAATGCCGTCTGCATTGGAGGACTTCATCGCTTACGTCTACTCGAGCCCTTGCTTCCATTTGCCGATGAGCTGAAAGTCTTTGCGCATCCCACCATGCAATCTACCATTTGGCAACTTTATTTCGGTCCGGTACGCTTCAGCCTTTCTCTTTCCCGCGAATGTTGGAGAGGATTTTCCGGAGAAGGCGCCGCACTGGAATCTCTGCTCGAAGATGTCCCCGAAAGATGGATAGAAGCAATGGATAAATACAGTTATGCCAACCAACAGTTCAACCCCACTCTTTTTGCCATAGAGGAACATATTGACCTGGAGAAGGTAGATTCCCTCGCGGCACGGCTGGCAGCCATGGGGTTATTAGGATTCGATTTGGATGAAAACAGCTTCTTCTACCGTCGCCTGCCTTTCAAAACCGAACGTATTTTAAGTCTCAATCCTCGAATGATAGCTGCAGAAAAACTACTGGAAGAAGAAAAAGTAGAAATCATATCGAATGACGAGAAACGGACAGAAGCACGCGTGGCAGGAAGCGGAGGTGTCAGACATACGGTCATTCTCGACAGAGAAAGTGAGAAGGAGCGTTGCACTTGCACCTGGTTCAGCAGCAATCAAGGAGAACGGGGAGCTTGCAAACATATTCTGGCAGTAAAGAAACTAGTACAATGGAAGAACTAAAAAAAGAACTCGAGAAATTATCCAAGGCTTATGTGGATACTCCGGAGAATGAAGAGAAGATATTAATCCCTTTTGTCAAGAGATTACTGGAGTTACCAATGAAAGAAAGGCGGAAGCTGCTGCCGGTTATCCGGGATTTACAATGGATAAAAAGTAAGTTTGCCGGTTTCAGTAGTGAGACAACCTGCAGTGCGGCACGGGCACATTTTCTATCCGCTGTTCAGTTTGTCTGCGCCAACAAACGAGAGATGGATATGGCATATCATGTAAAGTTTGATATGCTTTGCAAACTACTCCCACTTTACTGCCCCACCTGGCTGATGGATTTTATCAATGATGACAAAACTTGGTTTAATTTCAATCTCAATTACGAACAGCTGATGCAGCTCATGGATATGGGATACCTCAAAGAAATTGCTCCAAGCCGCATTGCACATGTACTCCCCTGGATTACCCGCATCAGAAATAAGGAACCTAAAGGAAACGATACTTTCAACAGTGAGTTATTACTCAAGCGTGACATCACCCTGAAAGAACATATCTGGACGATTTTCGAATACGAATCGTCCATCGGCTATCAAGATAATTGCGCCAAAGAGGCTTATAAAAAAGGAGTTACCGCACGGGATGAAAGTATCAGTGCCGCTCTCTACCGCTTTTCGCTGGACGGCCATCTGGATAGAGAACGCCTATTAAAAGCCACACTCGCCACCTTCCACCGGAGTTTCAAAAAAGATATGGCAGGATGGTTTGCCGGATTCTTCGAAACTCTGCAACCAACTACCGGAGAACTGTTATCCTTGCAAGAAGAGATGATGCAAATATTCACCTCTTCCTATACCAAACCGGTGAACGTGATGTTGCAACAGTTGAAAAATATTGCATCCGAAGAAGGATTCCGTTATCAGGAATTCATCGAACGTGCAACCACCCTTTTCTTCTCCAGCCCCAAAAACTCGCTGCTTACCATTTACGCCCTCTTTGAAAAGATCGTCGCACAACATCCCGAGATGAAAGAGCCCTGCTGCATCACTCTCTGCCAACTCTTCTTGAAGAAAGACGAAAGCCTTCAAAAGAAAGCCGCTAATTTTATATCAAAATATGGAGACGTCTCTTCATCCAATCTCCAGGAAACACTGCAATCTTATCAACCGGAGATGTTTCAAAGCGTGCATGCGATACTCTCTTCTTTCAAACCGCAGCCTACAGAAGAACCCCATGAGCCCGATGCAAGTGTGGGAGAAACGGTACACATCTGCAGGGAAGACAACCCTATTCCCTTCCCCGCCAACAAAGAAGATTTCCTGTTCCAGCTTAGTCGTTTGTTCGACATGGAGGAAAGTTGGGAGATAGAAACAACCATCGCCGCCATCATTGCTTTCCATCCCCAATTGGACAAAGAAGATCTCAACCGGATGGAACCTGTTTTCCAGCGGGCTGCCACTATCGTTGCCAATAGCTGGGAGCCATACGAAGATCTTCTCGCTACCTTCCTACTGGAATATCAACGCTTATGGGCACAGAAAGATACCTCCAACACAGGATTTTTGAGAAATATGTTCACCCGACTGGAAGAAAGGCTGAAAGGAATAGATGAAAACAGAGGAGCTTATGACGAGCGCTCTTTCAAACGACTTGCCGACTGGAAACCCGGCTACAGCAACGCAACCTGTTTCACGCCCATCAAACATTTATGGCTAAATGTGATCCGTAAAATAAAAGGAGGCAATGCCTTCCCCCTACTTTCTACTCCCACCCATACCCCGGCATACGTACAGGCTACCGAACTGGTACGCCGGCTTGCCGTATATCAGAAAGCAGAAACGAAACCCTGTCCATGGGATTTCCAGCTAGCTATTGCCCGATGTGCTATGGAAGACAAAGAAGAAGCCATCGCCACCGCCCGGCAACTGTTGCAAGATGAATACCTGCATCTCTCTCTGTTCCTGTTGGATGAAAACACGCTACCCGAACCGCCCTACAATCATCCAACCGCCTGGATGGCCGCCGGACTGGTAAAAGCACCGGAGACGGAATTCGAAGCATTCAAATCTTTCGCCTGTAACACATTACCACACAACTATCTGACAGGAGACTACGAGTGGAAAGAGGTGAAACCCAAAGAGAAATCATACGAAACTGACAGGCGTCTGCTCCAACTCGAGTTCTACAAATGGCATACATATACTGAATACAACAGCCGCCAGTTATGGCAGGAACATCTGATTATCAACAGTAAATATAACATGGATGATTCCCGTTACATGGAACCTCTGCTATGCTGTTTCCCCAACCGCCCGGAACCATTGATAGCCCAGATTATCACTTGCTACATGACTTTCGGCACTCCGCAGGAAGACAGCAAACGCACCCTCGCCTGTGCCTTGCGCATGCTGTTGTCTTTCCACTGCCCGCTCAAAGAGATGAGTTTGCTCCTACTAAGTGGTTCGCTGCTTTTTGTAGACAAAACAGTCCGTTCCTATGCAGCCGAATTATGGGTAGAAGGAGTATCCACAGGAAGAATAAACAATCACCGGATAGGAGAAATCCTGGCCCGCCTCATCCAGATGGAACTTGCTCCGCTAAAACGCTTCACCACCCAAGTGTACGAAAGCATGTACAAACGAAGTACTTTCCACAACCAGCAACTGGAAGCACTGCTCACAGAATTTATAGGCGGATTGCCCGACAAACCCGTTACCGGACTCAAACAACTGCTCGAACTTTATCTGGAGCTATTGACCATCAACCACAGCAAGGTTGCAGACGAACAACTCCTGCAACGCCTGCAAGAATGGGGCACAAACAGCAACCTGAAAAAAGTGACGACTTCACTCAACAACCTATAACAAATTCATGATTATGACCATAGAAGAACGCCTCAACGAGATAGTAGAAAAAGGACAAGGCGATGCCATCATCCCTTTTCTGCAAGGATTAACGCAGGAAGAACGAAAAACACTTGTTCCCTGCCTTAACAAATTGGAAGAGCACTACAATAAGTTCGTACAACTTAACGAGAACACATACGGTACACGCGGAACTCCCGAACAGCATCGTATCATCAATCTTACCGCCCTCGTCATCTATTCGCTAAAAGAATTCCGCAAACACGAATGGGGAATCTATACGGAACAGCTGAACGAATTGATTCCGTGGTGTATTCCTTCCTGGCTCGACAGTTTCTTCAAAGAGGGTGAAAGCAGGGAATTTGGCGGTTTCTATGGAATGAATTACGAAACTCTGATGGATTGGATAGAACAGGGAGTACTCACCCTAACACCCTCTCCGCAAACCATCGCCGGTTATCTGGTGAACTACATGAACAATACCGATTTCCTGCAAAAGCGGGCAATCACACTCAAAGAACATATCTGGTATCTGTTCCAATACGATTGCGGACAAAACTGGACGGATAATCGTACAGGCGGACAGCCTTATTTCTCTTTCAGATACTTCGTAGAACACGGTCAACTAGATCGTATGCGTGTATTAAAAGAATCTCTGCTTGCCGTCAACCGGAATCTGAACAAAAACCTAAGCAGTTGGTTTGCAGGCATGTTTACAGCACTTAACCCCAGCACAGAAGAACAACTGACACTACAACCGGAAATATTTGCCGTTCTGTCCGCCCCTCACAGCCGTCCGGTAAATATCATACTCGGACTGCTGAAGAACTTATGCACTCACCCACAATTCCAGGCTGAAGAGTTTCTAAGTCAGACTTCCGTGCTTTTTGCTTCGGACGTGAAAGCGATTCACCAAAACACACTGGCAGTACTCCATAAGCTGGCAAAAGAAAGAAAAGAACATCGCGACACTATCTGTTGTGCAGCCGCACAAGGACTGATGAGCCGGGAAGAATCCACCCAAAGTAAGATAGTCAAACTGATTCAGACGTATGGAGAGACGGCATCTACCACATTAAAAGAGATACTTTCCATATATACGGAAACCATGTTGGCTAATACTAAAAAGGAGCTGAAAGCGTATTTGGAGAATAACGAGCCGGAAGATTCCGCCTCTTTCACGTATGAGCCAATACTCCCTATCATCCGTGAAGACAACCGGATACAGGAAATCACTTCCACTGAAGACCTGATATTTCTAGCCAGCCAAGTGCTCGACGTGAACGAGATCTATCACTTCGACCTGTTACTCGGAGCCTTAGTGGAATGGGACCGGCAACAGGAAGTAAAACAAATCTCTCAATGGACCCCTATTCTCCAACGTGCCTACAAATTGCTGATGAGCGGAGGAAGTTCCCGAAACGGTATATTAGACCAGTTAATGGCCACCTTCCTCCTTGACTATGCCAAACTGCTGATTAAACGTTTCCCGGAAGAAGCCCAAGAGCTAAGCGACTTACATCAGAAAATGGTACAAAAAGACGAACTTCAAAAAGGCAAATGGGGGTATCGTAATCTGCAAAAACTCACCATTCGTGAAAAAACGAACAAAAAAATAAAGTTCCCCGTTCATAAGCAACTGTTATGCCGGACATTAGACCTTCTGGAAAGCAAAGAGAAACCTTTGCCCCTATTGTCCACTCCCACTCACACACCGATGTTTATCGCTCCGGCAACCCTGATAGAAAGGTTAAAACAATATCAACAAGCAAATGTCGAACCGGACGATATGGATATGCAAACATCACTATCACGAGTGGCACTGGGAAGTTCGTCGCAAGAGCTTCCTCTGCTCCTCCAAAGTTTGAAAGGAGAATACCGACACCTACTCACTTTTTTGCTGGGAGAAAAAGATGTACTCCCCCAACCACCTTTCAATCATCCTTCCTGGTGGATGATGGCAGGATTAATGAAATCACCGGAAACAATCTATTCTGAATTTAAAGACTTCTCTTACAATAAAAGTCCACGTGAATTTCTGACTGGAAACTTTAAATGGAGAACCTATCAGTATACTGACTCGTACACGGATTATAACAAGAAAACAGTAGAATGGCTTTGTTCAAATCTTACTTTCGATATTCCGGAAAGCGAGAACTCTCATATCATCAATAAAGACAAATATAATGAAAGAGTCAGTTACTATTCATACGATCCGCATCCGTTACTGGTTGAAATGTACCCACAGATAGAACGTTTTGACGACATACAGAACGACTTACCACGTTTGGCATGGTTAACTCCCAATATACCGGAGCCACTATTGGTATGGTGCATCCGCAGTGCCATATACGCCCCGACGTTAAATGAGGTAAGGGAAGCAGGTATCACCCAAGCTGCTATTGAAGCGCTTCATCAGTTAAGGCATACATGGCACGAAGTGTCTTATCTGCTGGAAGCCACTTGCATGCTGGTATCCGATAAAACTTCCCGTTCCTATGCTGCCGAAATCTGGATAGAGCGTGTAGGTCAAGGCTGCATAAACAGTGGACGCATAGGCAGCATCTTAAGCTCGCATCAACATACCGGCTGGGGACCGCTGAAAAGACTCACTGACCTGATACAGCAACAAATGATAAACGTCAGTCCGCTGCATAACCGGGAATTGGAGAAACTAATCGTGGCAATGTTGGCCGGACTTCCAGAAAAGCCTGTCAAAGACTTAAAGAAATTACTGGAAATATATGCGGAGCTGTTATCCATCAACCATAGCAAAGCCGAAGACAAACACGTTTTGCACCTGCTTGACGCATGGAAAGGAGTGCCCAATCTGAAGAAAGCAGTGGCTAATATCCAACGGTAAGAGAGGTAGCTTATTGGAGCTAAAACCAAAAAGAAGTATCTTTGGCACACTAAAAACAAAAGGTTGAATGATTATTCTAAAATATAGTTTAGCTATTTTCTGTTTACTGCTGACAGGATGCTCCTTCTTTTCCAGTCATAAGGAAAAGGAGAGCACTCCCCTCATGGAATACGAACAAACGACGGAGGATATACAACCACGCGAAGAATGTTCCACCGTTTCACCACCGGAGCGAAGCGAAATGGCTCTCTACATGGACTCATTAGGACTCGTCAATATAGCTGACCTGGATAGCAGTCTCGTTGTAAAACTGATGTATACACAGGCTGATAATTTCACAGGCGAAGTGCTTTACGACAACTTAACGGAAGCCTACCTACATCCGGATGCGGCATACGCTCTGATAGAAGCACAAAAAGCCTTAAAGAAACTACACCCGTCTTATAGTCTTATCATTTACGATGCGGCGCGTCCAATGTCGGTACAGAAAAAGATGTGGAACGTAGTGAAAGGAACGTCCAAATATAAATATGTCTCCAACCCCAACCGTGGAGGCGGGTTACACAACTACGGACTGGCAGTAGACATCAGTATCCAAGACTCTCTGGGACAGCCCCTACCGATGGGAACCAAAGTAGACCACTTAGGCATGGAAGCACACATCACAGACGAGATCGGATTGGTACATAATGGAAAAATGAGTGAAACAGAGCGTCAGAACCGGTTACTGCTACGAAAAGTGATGAAAGAGGCCGGATTCCGTGCATTACCCAGCGAATGGTGGCATTTCAATTTTTGCAGCCGGGACGTAGCCAAACAGAAGTATAAGTTAATACCATAACCGACACTCAACAACCCCATAATCAGAGCTCGACGATTCATTGTAATATCCTATAACACAATAACACCATGATGCAAATCTCTCCTGAAACCCAACTTTTTATTCGCGAACATTCATCGGACGATGTACGTGTGCTGGCTTTACAAGCTAAAAAGTACCCGGATATAGATATGCCAACTGCCATCACCCAAATTGCAGGAAGGAAGGTAGCAGCCGAAAAGATTCCCTCATGGTGGGAGATCGAAAAGATATGGTATCCGAAACATCTGTCGCTGGAACAATGCTCTTCAGAAATCACCGCCCGCTACAAAGCACGTCTTTTGCAGGGAGATTCTCTGACCGACCTCACCGGCGGATTCGGCATTGACTGTTCTTTTCTTGCCACCGGATTCAAGTCCGCCACTTACGTAGAACGTCAGGAGGAACTCTGCGAAATAGCAGCACATAACTTTCCCGTACTGAATCTAAACCATATAAACATAAAAAACGAAGATGGAGTAACCTACCTGCAAGCAATGTCCCCCGTAGACTGCCTTTTCCTCGACCCCGCGCGTCGCAATGAGCACGGCGGAAAAACGGTTGCCATCTCCGACTGCGAACCAAACGTAGCCGAACTGGAAGAGCTTTTACTTCAAAAAGCCAACCGGGTAATGATAAAACTCTCCCCCATGCTCGATCTTTCATTGGCACTGAAGGAGTTGAAACAGACACAGGAAGTTCACATTCTGTCTGTCAACAACGAATGTAAGGAACTACTTATCCTACTCGGACAAACATCACCGACAGAAATCTCCATTCATTGCGTGAACCTCTCCACGAAAGGGACTCAAGAAGAACAACACTTTGTATTCACCCGCGAACAGGAGCAATGCAGTGAATGTACATATACGGATTCTTTAGAAACCTATCTTTACGAACCGAATGCCTCCCTTCTGAAAGCCGGTGCTTTCCGTAGCATTGCAGCAGCTTACCCTGTCCGCAAACTGCATCCCAATAGCCATCTTTATACTTCCGATACTTTCATTGAAAACTTCCCCGGAAGAATATTCCGTATTGTCAACCAGTGCAGTTTCAATAAAAAAGAAGTAAAGGAGAATCTGGCAGACCTGAAAAAAGCAAATGTAACTGTCCGTAACTTCCCCGCCACAGTAGCCGAACTCCGCAAACGAATCCATTTGGCTGAAGGAGGAGATACCTACTTATTTGCCAGTACATTAAATAATGGGCAAAAAGTTCTGATTCGCTGTGAGAAAGTCTGAACTATTTTCTATTTTTGCAAAAAAGAAACACAATCTAAACTAATCCAGATGAATCAAACACTCATAAAAGCCATTCTATTACTAATCGCATTCACCTTGTCCTGTCACACTCCACTTTTCTCACAGAGAGATTTTGAGCGACACGAGTTCTCTTTTCACGCGGGCTACGGTGTTATGTTCCATCACCCTCCTACACTCACGTTAAGTACCCATAGTTACCAACGTACACTCGCACAAGGCGTAAGCTGGGATGGACAATATAATTTCCGCCCTCTCAAACGTTTTGTCTTTGGAGGAATCTACTCCGGATTTTCTTCCAAAGGAAGTCATCCGGAAGGGAAGGACCATTTATGGGTTCATTTCATTGGTACTCAAATCGGAATGTGTAATGCCAACACCAAACATTGGCAAATCCGCGTAACAACTGGTCCCGGTGGAGTCATTCTACGGAACAACAGTGAGGTGTTCGGCAAAACACGGAAAGTGAAAGCCTTCACTATTGGTCTCCTGACCAATGCCAATCTTACCTATAAACTGAATCCCAATCTGGGAGTCAGTCTAGGAGTACAATATATGTATAGCGAACTGCTTAGAATGAGAACCCACTATCACGGAGAAAGGGTTATTGTAAAACTCGATGGCAATGATGATACCAACCTCACACGAATAAATTTCACTACGGGATTATCCTATTACTTCTAACATTCACTAAAAAAAGCACTATGAAGAAATATATACTCATTCTTTTTTCCATCATCAGCTTTTGGAGCTGTACGGAAGATGAATCGATTGACATCACAGTTTTACCTTCTGCCACCACTACAGGTGCCAACACCTTTGGCTGTCTGATGGACGGATGGATTTATGTGGGAGGACGATACCTGAATTGGGGGCACTCGTATGTCTGGACGTATGATTCATTCCACTACTATCCGGAGGAGGACAAACTATCCGTCAATGTTTCCGTCAAACCTGACATCAACATACACTTCATCATTTTATCTCCCCAGGAAGGCAAAGAAGCAACTCTCACCGATATACGGTTCAGAGGAGAAGAACTGGAAGACGGAACAGCTTTTATAAGCCATTTCGACCCAGAATTGAATATTATCAGTGCAACCTTCGGCAACGGCAAACGTCTGACTAACGGACGTTTTGATATCCATTATACAACACAACAGCAATAATAACGGCGGTGACAGTAATAACTATTCAGATTTACTTTCTTCTCCCGCCTTATTGGAAGGATTGTTACTTTTCTGATATTCTTTGGGAGTGGTTGTCTCATTTCCATCCCGTACAGCCATATAGTGCGGCGACATAATTTCAATGCCGGCTTCATTAAATTTATCCTGAATATTCTGATGCAAATCCGAATAAATCTGTGCCATTTTATCTGCCTGTTTGATATAAGCATTAATTTGATAGACCGGATACCAGTCGCTCAAAGAAGTCTCTAACACAAACGGACGCGGATCATCCACCACTCCGGGAGTATTCAACGCAGCATCAATCAGTATCTGATTAACTTGTCGCCAGGGAATATCATAACCGATAGATACTTCCGAGTGAATAATCAGTCCATATTCACGTGCCGAAGTACTGTAGTTTACCGTATGAGACGACATGATAAATGAATTGGGAACAGTCACAACCTCATTTTTAGGAGTCCGAATACGTGTCACTAGAGGAGTCTTTTCAATGATATCTCCGGTGGTATCATTCAATTTGATCCGGTCACCCATCTTAAACGGACGCATATAAGTGATAACCAATCCAGCGATGATATTACCAATAACCGTACTTGATCCGAGCGAAACAATCAATCCGACAAATACCGAAATACCTTGGAACACTCCGGAATCGGAACCTGGGAGATAAGGATAAATCATCGCAATCATAAATGCATAGAGCAGGAAACGAGCGATATGGAAAGTCGGCATCGCCCAGTCCGGGTAGAAGCCGTTGATTTTGAGCCGTCCTGCTTCCACCTCACGTGCCAGATACAAGACGAGACGTACCAAGTATTTCACGGCATACCAGATAACGATGATAGTAAACAATTTGGGCACATAGTCGATAATACCCACAAAGATACCGCGAATCGGATTCCATATATATCCTAACAGTTGGTATGCCAGTCCTTCCGTCTGGGGGAAGATGATGAAAATCAACGGTACGGTAAACAGTAGTTGCAATCCCATCAATATATACCGCCCGATACTGGACAGGAATACCAACAGGTTCGCCTGTTTCTGCGCATCCAGCAATTCATACCCCTGGATGGATACCGGTTTTATCTTTGTATCTTTCAGGCGCAGGATACGCGCTTTCAGTTTACGGAACAACCAGTTGGTCAAGCGGAACAGGAAATACTGTCCTACAATTACCAACACAAAATAGAGCACACGCTTTGCCATTCGCCAAAGTCCGTGCTCCGCTTTCATCTCATGCAGTTTGGCGACAACGTTCTGCTGTCTTTCTTTAGCCAGCGAATCACGAGAGACTCCTTCCCACAAGGCGTCCTGATCGGTAAGAGAAAGCAGTACTTTGCTGCCGTACATCAAATCGGAAACAATGTCCGAATGGTCAATAGCAACAGAATCGGGTTTCAGATTAAAACGTCTTCCTATTTCTTCGATCGCTGCACCGGTCATCTGTGCACGTTGCTGGGGAGTATATCCGCCACGTTTGGTGAAAAGGTAAAATAAGGTATCACCGTCCGCCACTACCGGCATGCCCTTAGTGAACTGCCGCAGGGAGTCGATACGCTGTCGCTGCTGTGCATATTTTACGGAGTCGGCGGTAGCCATCTGGAGCTTCATCTGCTCCATTTCCATCCGCATATTCGCCTCGTTGAGCCGGGCTTCTTCCAATGATTTCCGCATATTCACCAGATGGATAGAATCCGAATCCCGCTTCAAAGGAACATGTCCGCCCGTTATTGTATCTCCGGCAAATATCTTCTTAACCGCCTGTTCCAACTGTGCTTGCGCTCCGATTGCCAGGAAAGAAAAGAACAACACCAGTAACGACCGTTTTATTTTATTTATTTCCATACCTTATATTCCTTGATTATAATTAAGGTTAATCTAACATTTCATTAAAAACAGAGCAAACATACGGATTGTTTTTGACATTACCATTTCCAAATTGATTATCTTTGCCACTAAAAGAGAAAAAAGCATGAATATATTATTACTTATCGGGGGATTAATCCTCATTCTTCTAGGAGCTAACGGATTAACAGACGGTGCCGCCTCGGTAGCCAAGCGTTTTCGCATCCCTCCCATCGTGATCGGACTTACCATTGTTGCATTCGGCACTTCTGCCCCGGAACTGACGGTCAGTATATCTTCTGCCCTCAAAGGAAGCGCGGATATTGCCATAGGTAATGTGGTGGGAAGTAACATTTTCAATACGTTGATGATTGTGGGCTGCACGGCCTTATTCGCCCCGATTGTCATCACCCGCAATACACTTAGAAAAGAGATACCGCTCTGCATACTTTCTTCTATTGTCTTGCTGATTTGTGCCAATGATGTATTTCTGGATAAAGCTCCGGAGAATATCCTGAACAGAGTAGACGGCTTATTATTACTTTGTTTCTTTGTCATCTTCATGGGTTACACCTTTGCCATCGCCTCCAAGCCGGGCACAACGGAACAGGCGGGACAGATAGCACCTCCGACCATAGAAGAGGAGACAGAAATCAAATCACTCCCCTGGTGGAAATCCATTCTTTATATCATCGGAGGCTTGGCTGCCCTTATTTTTGGAGGTCAGTTGTTTGTTGACGGCGCTACGGGCATCGCCCGCAACCTGGGTGTCAGCGAATCGATTATCGGACTGACACTGGTTGCAGGAGGTACTTCTCTTCCTGAACTGGCTACGTCTATCGTTGCCGCATTAAAGAAGAATCCGGAAATTGCCATTGGAAATGTGATCGGTAGTAACCTCTTCAATATATTCTTTGTACTGGGATGTAGTGCCAGCATCACCCCTCTCCATCTTAGCGGAATTACCAACTTCGACCTGCTTACGCTAGTAGGTTCCGGTATCCTGCTCTGGTTATTCGGGCTGTTCTTTGCCAAAAGGACTATCACAAGAATCGAAGGAGGGATTATGATACTTTGTTATGTGGCGTACACGGTGGTATTGATTTATAACACTTGAGAATAGCAAAAGGCTTCTGACACTACTATCAGAAGCCTTTTTATTCATACAGGTAAATTAAAATTAATCGTTATTTCACCTCAACTGTTGTCAATACATTAACGCCATATTTTCCGTCTTCAGACACCCACCAGGTGGTATTACCATTCGCACAGCGCAGGGCGTAACGAGGATTATATTTCAACCGTTCCGAACCGTCGGGTATCCACAGACCCAGTCTGTATTCTCCGGCGGGCATTGAGCCTTGTAATTGAAGAGACTGATTTACAGAATGTACCAATGGCGTATATGCCGCGTCTCCCGGTTGGAACGGTTGCCAATCCAACGGGTTGGCTTTCGTCAGGAACTCGGTGACTTTCCCTTTGTCGTCAATCAACACAAAGTAGACAGGATGCTCCCCAAAGACAGTGGCAAAACCTCTGTTTACCAAGCCTAATTTCAGTCGGTTTTCCTTACCAGACTGTAACTTTTCCGGTAGTTGAAGCGACTGCAATTCAATCCGATAGCCAAGATGGTCGCGTATATAATCGAACATATTACGTTGTACCTTCGTTCCGTCCTGCTTCTGAAAATAGCTGTCGGATACAGGCATATGATGCTGACGAAGTGAATCTTCCGTTATCATTGTTTTCTTCCACACAATCATGGAGTATTCGGGAGGATTGTTCTCATCAAACCTGTTATTAGGATGCTGCTCTTTATAATTATGTATAATACTCAATGAAGTATAATGCTGGAGAAACAGGCGTCTCGCCGTTTGCATACCATCGATAATCCATCCTGCTGAAGGACTGTCCGGATCGGCACCTACACTCCAAAATCCCCAGGGAAGTTCACCGTCTACCACCAAATAAGGCGATTCTTTCACAATCTGGTCGAATTTGACAGTTCCTTCGTGCATATCAGCATCCCACCTGTCAGGCCGTATGACAATAAAGTCATCGTGGAACGAGAGTCTTTTATACAGTTCCGGTTTATCTTTCAACAGGTTCTTAAATTCCGGTAGTCTCACTTGTACATTTCTCTCTACGGGAACCACCGAAAGCAATTTTTCCAACACGGCTGCTTTTGTTTCTTCCGAGTTCTCCAAACCCTGAATAGAACTATGCCATTCTCCCCATGCACCGATCATGCCGGCTTGCACTACCAAAATCAGGTCTTTATTTTTCTCCAGGAAAGGTTTCAACTGGTCCAAATGTTCCAAAATCTGCTCTCCGGTAGGACCGACGGCGGCTCTCCCCATAAAGTCCCGCTCATAAGCAAAACGCAACACCGCTTTCTTACCCAACTTCTGTAGTTCATCAAAATAGGTTTGCATAGTTTGGAAGTTTTCCTCCGATAGTTTTTCACCTATTAAATAGGTAAGATAGAAATAGCTTTGAGCGAGTGACACACTGTCTGCTACATACTTTTCCGATAGTTCCAACAATTCCGTTGTCGGACGATCTTTCTCGTGCAACACATCCACCGCCGTCTCCAACCGGAATCCTCTTCCGGGATTATAGAGTCCATTTTCACCATGCAGATCATCCACACAAATTCCGCGAAACTCAAGAGTCCGTTGAGAATCACCACAGCCGCTTACCAGCAGGGCCAATAAAGCAGTCATCACACTGCCATACATCCAATTCTTCTTCATAGTAATATTTTGTTTGCAGGCAAATATATAACAAATCAAAACACGAACACAGATCACAACCCATTTCGCACAGGAAAGTATCAGTTTGGGATAAAAAAAGCAAAAGTATTAGTTAATGCTAAGATTGTATTTGTCTCGCAAGTTGAATAACCCTACCTTTGTCACAGCAGTCAGTAACAGTTAACTGACCATTAAAATAATCCTTAAACAGTAAATAATACATGAATAGATTAAATTGGTTCTTCTTACTAATAGTTACCGTTCTGTTGATTCCGGCAGAAAAGGCCACCGCAAAAAAGAAAACAGAAAAGTGTGACAGAGAAATATGGTGCGAAGTGATGTACCGGATGGCTGCTCCCGTATTAAGTAATATGAGCGAAGGAGCACTAAAACAAAATATGCTTGTCGAATTAAGCCCGACATGGGACGGCCGCAACAAAGATGTCACTTATATGGAATGTTTCGGACGACTGATGGCGGGACTGGCTCCCTGGTTGTCACTGCCGGATGATAACACCACAGAAGGCCCCCACCGTAAACAGCTCCGCGAATGGGCACTGAAAAGCTATGCCAATGCCGTAGACCCGAAAAGTCCGGACTATCTGTTATGGCGCCAGGAGGGTCAGACACTGGTAGACGCAGCCTATATCGCCGAAAGTTTTCTACGAGGCTATGATGCTTTATGGACACCGTTGGATAGCCTCACTAAACAACGTTACATCAATGAATTCACTCAACTCAGACGAGTTGATCCGTCATACAGCAACTGGTTATTGTTCAGTGCAACTGTTGAATCGTTTCTTCGAAAAGCAGGCGCACCCAGCGACACCTACCGTATAAGTTCTTCCTTACGGAAGATAGAAGAATGGTACGTAGGTGACGGCTGGTATTCGGACGGCCCCAACTTCGCATTCGATTATTACAATAGTTTCGTGATACATCCTATGTATATAGAATCACTGGAAATAATCACCGAAGCCGGCAAACACAAAAATATATGGAATATGCCCGGCTGCGATTATCAGAAAGCAATCACACGGGCACAACGATTCGGCATGATTCTCGAGCGGCTTATTTCTCCGGAAGGAACACTACCCGTTGTCGGACGTTCCATCACTTACCGCACCGGTTCCCTGCAAACTTTAGCCTTACTCGCCTGGCGAAAATGGCTTCCCAAAGAATTAACAAACGGACAAGTACGTGCCGGCATGACTGCTGTTATCGAGCGTATGTTTGGCAACGACCGCAACTTCAATGAAAAAGGTTTTCTAACACTGGGCTTCAACGGTTCACAACCCGGCATCTCCGATTATTACACCAATAACGGCAGCTTATATATGGCGTCACTTGCCTTCCTGCCGTTAGGTCTTCCCGCAGATGATCCGTTCTGGACAGATGCCGCACAGCCTTGGACTTCGAAAAAAGCATGGGATGGAGATGATTTTCCAAGAGATCATTCTTATCACGAGAAATAAGTGATAATCAGCATCATATAATAGTTTCCAGTTGTACTGGAAACTATTATCCATTCACACTGAAAAAACAAATAAAAAGCAATTTGTATAAAAGTATTGGTATATGCTAATATTATATTTGTCTCCTTTTCACAATAGCCCTACCTTTGCTTATCGTCAATGATGACGGCTCATTAAACAACGAATAAAACATTAACCATTTAAATAAAAGTATCATGAATAGACAAAACCTTTTAACATTGCTCGCTACATTCGCATTACTCTTCTGTTTCACATATTTTTGTAATGCCAAAGGAAAAGACAAGGCCAAACACGTTGTTTTCATCGGTTTAGATGGCTGGGGCGCATATAGCCTACCCAAAGCAGATATGCCTAATGTCAAAAAATTAATGGAAGACGGTTCTTATACATTAAAGAAACGTTCGGCACTTCCTTCTTCCAGCGCCATCAACTGGGCATCCATGTTTATGGGAGCCGGACCGGAACTTCACGGATATACCGAATGGGGATCCAAAACACCTGAACTTCCGTCGCGTGTATTGAACAAGAACGGAATCTTCCCGACTGTATTCCAATTGCTGCGCGACGCCCGTCCGGAAGCAGAAATCGGTTGCCTCTACGAATGGGAAGGTATCAAATATTTAGTGGACACCCTTTCTCTGAACTATCATTATCATGTTGCCGATTGCAACAAAACTCCCAAAGAATTAGGCAATATGGCATCAGCCTATATAAAAGAGAAACATCCGGCCCTTGTTGCCATCTGCTACGACGGCCCCGACCATACCGGACATACTGAAGGACATGATACTCCCGCCTATTATGAAAAACTCAAAGAGTTGGATATATATGTCGGTCAAATTGTCCAGGCTGTAAAAGACGCAGGAATCCTTGATGATACTATTTTTATATTAACTTCCGACCACGGCGGCATTGACAAAGGACACGGTGGCAAGACAATGCAAGAAATGGAAACAGCTTTCATCATTTCCGGCAAGAATATTAAAAAAGGACTTCGTTTTGATGACGTAAGCATGATGCAATATGATGTAGCTTCTACCATAGCATCTATTTTCAATCTCGAACAACCACAAGTCTGGATAGGCAGACCGATGAAGATTGTTTTCAAATAATCACTCTTTTCTCCATACTCATCTTATTTACTGAAACAAATACAGCAATAATCTTTCAATATACTGAAAGATTATTGCTGAAATATAGTCATTATACAAAAAGTCTACTCACTGAAAAAATGACTCTTCTTAAAAAAAGAATATCTAAACAGTCTGGAAAGGCATTAATTACATCCACCGTTTGAAAAGAATAGAAAAGCGCCGGCATTTACAAGTACAAAAATCTTTTTTATTATTATTTAAATGATTCCCCAATCAAATCGCAACATTTTTCCTTCTTTACCTACCATTTAAAAGGAATAAATTCGAATATTACACATTCCTGTCACTGTCTTGTTCTCAACATTTATAATAAACCAGAGGGAAAACAAGCACTCAATACCCCCTTCACATCTTCCTCACCGAGAAACAATAGCTTCTCCGGTGAGAAACAAACCGATGCACACCGAGGAACACCTCATTGGTTTTAAAGTAACAAGTGCTTTACGAACAGGAAAAGATGCATATTCCGTATAGTTTTATACAATATCAGCTTATATTTTCGTATATACATGCAGCTATTTATGCAATATCTTCTATAGTTCATCAATTTTAGCATAATCACTTTTCAACAAAATCTTAAAAATAGCACATTAATAGAGAAAAGATATGCAACTTTCAACTATGGTATCAGCCAAATTCCGGAATTATTAAAACGAGAAAAAGGCACAACCATTTGCTGCCTGCAAACAGCAAATGATTATATACCCAATTTTGAAGATGAAGTTTATCGCAGATCCAATGGAACCAAATAGTAAATCAAAGCCATTCATTCTTTATTTCATTTATCTTCTGCCGGAAATTTTTATATATCCCAGAGGGCATTATATAAATCAGGCTTTAATATTCATACCAATAAATTCGTCAATTAATGGTATTTAAGTATCACATTAAAGAAATTATATTGTCTTTTTTACTCATATTTATGCTTTTTGTTAATATTGTATTAGTATTTGATAAAATTATATTTGTCCCTCGTACTAAACCACCCTACCTTTGCTCCCAGATTCAAACAATATAAAATTATATATGCAATGAAAAACAAATTATTTTATCTTATTGGAGTAGCACATCTATTAAGTTACATCAGTAAATAGACTTCCAGTGTAAGCAATGTTGATGGAAAATATTCCCTATTGCCACTCACAATTAACAAAACGAATTATACGTCTAAGAGTTTATAAATCTAATGCAATAAATCATGAGTAAAAAAATTCATTTCTTACTTTTCTTCTTTCTCTGCCTAGCCAGTATTCCATTGGTAGCCCAGAATATTGAAGTTAAAGGAGTCGTAACAGAAGCTACGACTAACGAGCCCTTACCAGGAGTCACAGTAAAAGTTAAAGGAAAAGACACTGGTACAGTTACAAATATGGACGGTAAATATACCGTTAAAGCCAATAAAGGCGACATACTGGTATTCTCTACAATAGGTATGAAAAGTATAGAGCATACAATATCATCTAACGCTCCGATTAATGTCAGTATGGAAGAAGACAATGTGGCTCTCGAACAAGTAGTTGTCATCGGATATGGTACAGCAAAGAAAAGTCACCTTTCCGGAGCTGTAAGTTCAGTAGGCGCAAAAGAACTGAATGGTGCCGTTGCCACAAATGCAGGTACAGCACTCCAAGGTAAAATTGCAGGTGTATCCGTAACAAGTACTAGCGGTGACCCGAATGAAGGAATGACCATTAACGTACGTGGTATCAGTTCTCTCTCTAGCAATGATCCACTTTACGTCATTGACGGTTCTTTCGGAGACCTTAGCATGGTAGATCCATCAGATATTGCTTCCATTGAAGTGTTGAAGGATGCGGCTGCCGCCGCTATTTATGGTTCTCGTGCAGCCGGTGGCGTTGTATTAGTAACTACTAAAAGCGGTCGTAAAGACATGCCTACAAAGCTTGAGGTAAACTTTTTCACAGGTTTCAGCCAGACACCGAAAAAACTGAAAGTATTTAATGGTGAAGAATACAGCCGCTTCGCACGTTATTATAAACTGTCTGCTGATGGTTACGGTAACGAGGTCGGTGCTGTTCCCTTTGTAGGTGAAGGTACTGATTGGCAAGAGGTAATGCTTCGCACCGCAATGACATACAAAGCAAACGCAAACATCAGCGGAGGTTCCAAGACAAGTTCATATAGTGCGTCCGCAAGCTATTTAAATAAGGAAGGAATTCTCCGTAACACTAGCCACGAATCTTACAATATTCGTTTGAAAAGTGACTATTCTTTTCTGGATAATAGGTTGGTTATCGGTGAGTCGCTGATTGTTCGCTTATCTAAAGGAGAAGGAAACATCAATCAAGATACAATGGGAGAAATCTTGCGTTTTCCCTCAGTCGTACCGGTATTTGATCCGACAAACTCTACAGGATGGGGAACTTCGGCCGATATCAATCTCCCGAACCCGTATGCATATTACTCAACGGTGAACAAAAACAATGAGAAAACTCAAATTTTCCTCAACGCTTATTTACAAGCTGAAATAATTAAAGGTTTAAAGTATAAGTTGAATCTCGGACTTAGAAAGGATCATAACAGGAGCCGCACATATACAGGCATTTACGATTTGGGATCTGCTGGTAAAAACGATGCTCCAGACCTAAGTGAGGGATCATCCGATTACGAATCGTGGGTTTTGGAGAATACGTTGAACTATGACAAGGTATTCGGTAAGCATAATATTTCTGCATTGGTTGGTTATTCTGCACAAAAAGACAAGAGCTATGGATTGAACGGTAGCAACACGGATATTCCAGAGTTCATCTACACTATGACAGGTAACGTTAAGACAATGACAGCCTCTAGTTCATTGAAGGAATTAACTCTCGTGTCGCTCTTCGGACGTGTGATGTATACTTATGACGACCGCTACCTGTTTTCAGCTTCTATCCGTCGTGACGGTTCTTCACGCTTCCAAAAAAGACATCGATTCGGCAGCTTCCCTTCAGCATCCATCGGGTGGAATATCAATCGTGAAAAATTCTTCAAACCGCTGGAAAATATATTTGACCAATTCAAATTCCGTTTCAGCTATGGTAAACTAGGCAATCAGCAAATGGACAACTACTATCCCACTATTAGCATAGTATCCGATGGCATGAATTACCTTCAAGGAAATAATATATGGTTCGGTCAGTTACCCAACGTTACCGCAGTCTCACCTACCAACCTGACTTGGGAAAGTACGGAAACTTTTAACGTGGGACTTGATTTAAGCATGCTGAACGGTAAATTGACATTGACCGCCGATGCTTATGTAAAAAACACAAATGACGTATTACTACCCATTCCTGTTTCAGGTTCAGCTGGTATCAGCGGACTTCCTATCCTAAACGCTGGACAAGTACGCAATAAAGGATTTGAACTATCTGTAAACTGGCACAGCAATATCGGCGATAATTTCAACTATTATATAGGTGCAAACGTCACTACAGAGAAAAATAAAGTAACGAAGATTACGGCTGGAGGCGACGATATGGGTATTTCAGGTTATTCCGCTCACGCCGCTGCCAAAAATGGTATCAACAGATTTGAAAAAGGGCATCCTATGTCTTACTTCTATCTAGTTGAAAGTGATGGAATTTTCCGCACTCAAGAAGAAATTGACAATTACAAGAATAAGGATGGCAGACAAATACAACCGGGTGCACAACCGGGAGACGTTCGTTACAAAGACTGGAATGGTGATGGTATGATTGATGAAAATGACCAACATGATGTAGGCAATCCGTTCCCGGATTTCTCATTCGGTCTGCGCATGGGAGGCGAATGGAAAGGATTTGACTTCAATCTTTTCTTTGATGGTATGACTGGTAACAAAATATATAATTATCAACGTTATTGCCTCGAATCTGGCAAGTTCAATGGCAACTACAGCACGAAGTTGGCTAACTCATGGAGACCGGACAATCAGAACACAGACATTCCTCGTTTCTCTAAAACAGATGGGATAGACAATGGTTTAGCCTTTACCGACAGATGGCTGGAAGATGGTTCTTACTTCCGGCTGAAAACACTAGATATCGGTTATTCCCTTCCTAAGAGCCTGTTAAAGAAGGTAAAACTGGAAAATGTAAGAATCTATACATCAATGGAAAACCTGTTCACATTAAGTAAATATTCCGGCTATTCCCCTGACCTCGGTCAAAGTGGCAGCGTAGATATCGGAGTGGGTTACAACGTATTCTCAAGAGGAGTAGACCAAGGACGCTATCCACTCCCGCGTACTATCTCATTTGGTATTCAGGTTAGTTTATGATACAATGATAAAATCCACTAATTGAATTAATAACATGAAAAAGAATTGGTTATCATATATATGCATGGCAACTCTCTTATCCGGAGCACTGACTTCATGCAACGAAAATAAATTTCTGGATCTGAAAGATCCTAATCATTTCACGGAAGAAAACTTCTGGAGAAATAAAGCGGATGTAGAAAGCGGTCTTGCCGCTGCTTATTCCCCCATAAAATATCAAATGTACGGTTATTACGGAGCATTTGACGGATGGTTAAATTTAAATAGTCGTGGTGATGATATTTTTACGGTTCTGAATGAAGAACCTTCTATGTGGACCATCGCAACATTTCAAAACTCAACTACTACCGGATATGATCCGTATGGAGCGCTTTATGCTGGTATCCAACGTGCCAATCTTGTAATAAAAAACATCGATAAAATTCCAGCGGCAGGAATTAGTGAGGAAGACCGATCCATGATTAAAGGAGAGGCACTCTTTTTAAGAGGATTCCAATATTTCCTATTAGTTCATAATTATAAAGAAGTTCCTCTACGTTTAATTCCGTCTAACGAAGACGAAAGCAATAAACCCGCGGCTAAAGAAGAACAAATTTGGAAACAAGCAGAGGATGATTTAAAAAATGCTATAAATAGCAATATTCCCGTCACTCGTTCCGGTGACGAGAAAGGACGTATTGAGAAAGGAGCAGCCATCGCTATGCTTGGAAAAGTATATTTATACCAGCACAAGTATCCAGAAGCAAAAGCCCAACTGGAACTATTGACGAAAGCCCCTTATTATCCAGGACGTTACGACTTAATTGAAAACTTTGCCGAGAATTTTACTACAGCGAATGAGAACAATAAGGAATCTGTTTTCGAATTGCAATATAGTAGTGATGGTGAATTGACATGGGGTAACGAAAGCGGTATCAACCTAGGTAACTCACTTCCAACATTTGTAGGTCCGGTTGCCGCCGGTGGTTGGGCTAAGCTTATGCCTTCCAGCTTTGCCGTCGGCCAGTTTGTGAAAGAAGAACGTCCTGCCGGTTCGGATACGAAGTATGACAAACGCATGTATGCAAGCTTATTTTTCAATCCCGAAGCTATGGGAGATGTAGTGAAGAACGAGAAATGGTATGGAGGAAGCCGTTCTATGGAACAACTTTGGGATGGCAATAGCGGTAAAATGAGTGGTGGTGCTCCATCTTACAGTCAAGGTGACGGTAAGTTTTTGCTAAAAAAATACACTGCATATTTTGTAAATGCTTCTGATGCTGATATTATGGGTCATAAGGAAGGGAAAGCAAACAATTTACGAGCTATGCGATTCTCAGAAGTGCTGTTAATGTACGCCGAAGCTTGTGCCAAAACAAACGATGTAAACGGGGCAAACACCGCATTGAAGCTCGTTCGCAAAAGAGCAGGATTAGCTGATAAGACATTTGCCCAATCGGACTTGATGTTAGAAATAGAGCACCAATGCTTGCTCGAGTTCTTTGGTGAAGGACATCGTTTTGACGACCTAAAACGCTGGTATACCACTGAAGAGATTAAAAATATTTTCACTGAAAATGAAAAACAGGGAGCAGAATACTTTCAAGAAAAACATAAATATTACCCTATTCCTTCCGGAGAGTTGAACAACAATGATGCCATGGTACAAACTGAACTATGGAGATAATATTTTTACAACCAATTTATACTTAGAATATATGAAGAAGATATACTCATTATTATTTGTAGCATTATTCCTATTCTTAGGATATTCATGTGACGATGGAAGTTTAGACCATAGTGATGTTTTTATCCCGGAACCAGTTGAAGAAAATTTTGACGATGACGGAATTGCACCAGAACCTACAACTACCGCTGTTGTAAGAATGAAAATCAGAGAAGAAAACAAACATCAAGTAATTGATGGCTTCGGCTGTGCCTTCTGCGGATGGTCACATCGTATTTGGAATACGATGCAGCGTGACGCAGTGATAGAAGACCTGTTTAGTGAAAACGGTTTGGATTTAAATATTTTCCGGGGCGAAATATTCCCGTCTTACGGTAATCCAACTACAGGAGACATTGAATTCAAGATGGATCGCAATTTTATGTTGCAACCCGATGATCCTTCTATGATTAATAACTACTGGCGAAACTACAATGGTGAAGAGTGCGGAGAACAATGTCAACTTGGCCAAATGTGGTTAGTTGACCTTATAAGTAGAAAATATAAAGATGTCAATTTCTTCTTTTCAGTTTGGTGTCCTCCTATCAAATGGAAAAGCAATAACAAACTTAATGGTGGAAGCCTCAAGTCGGAATATTACGATGAATATGCCCAATATCTATTGGATTTCGTCGATGCATATGAACAAAAATTCGGCATTGACATATATGCATTATCAGGATGGAATGAACCGGATAAACTTGCTAGTTTAGGTGGTTGGGCAACCTGTGCATGGTCTGAAGAAGAAATGGCTAAATTTGTCCTCGAAAAACTTCGTCCAGCGATGGAGAAAAGAGGCCACAGTGATATGAAACTTGTTTATGCAGAAAATGCCCAGTGGAAATGGGCGGTCGATTTTATCAATAATAGTTTAAAAAAATATCCGGAACTGGTAGATCCAAATTTCATTGTAGCCGGTCATGGATATTCTACAAGAGATGAAAATGTCATTCCTTTTGAAGAGGCAGAAAAGCGCAATGTCCACATGTGGCAAACAGAACTTAGTGATGATAAAGGTCGCCAAGAGACATGGCCGGATGCAATGAAATGGGCTAAAACTTTTCATGCTTATATGGCAAATGCCAATATGAGTGCCTTTGTATGGTGGTCAGGTGCACGTCCTTGCAGCACTACGGGCGAAAACCTAATTCAATTAGAAGAGGCATTACCTAGTACATACTATTACAGAGTTCCACGCTACTATACTTTTGGACAGTTCAGCAAATTTATTGAGCAAAATGCCGTACGTGTAGACGTAGAAGCTATTTCTTCAGAAACAGATAAACTCCCCGAAGACTTGTTGGTTTCTGCTTATGTGAAAGATGACACCTACACTATTGTACTAATCAATTTATCTCAAAAAGAATCATTCTCTACATTGATTGAGATTGAAGGAGTGGAATTCCAAAATATGAGAACATATACTTCCAGTGAATATGTGAAGTGGAAACACAAAAAGATCAATCCGTCTCAAAGCGGTTTACGTTCTATTACCGTTCCCAAATATAGTGTTGTAACTGTGACTGGTAAAATGAAAAACCATGAAGTTGAATAACGAATTATAAATTAGAGAATATCATGAAAAGAAATATAATACACTTAACAGGAATCGCACTTTGTGCAATCGGATTATTTTCCGGTTGTAATGAAGACTTACCTAGTTACACAAGTCTGACTGTGGATGCAGAGACATTGACAATTAATTTAGATGAGACAACCGAAGGGAGTTTTAATATTACTGGGGGCAATAGCGGATACAAAGTGTCTAGTTCAAATGCTGCAGTAGCGACAGCAGTTATTTCGGGCAATGAGGTGATTGTAACAGGTTTGAAATATGGTACTGCAACGTTAACCGTTATCGACTGGACTAAGAATTCGGCAAATGTGAAAGTAGTGGTAGCTCAAGAACAGGAGTTAGCAGTAAAAACAAGTTCCACGACTATGTTCTTTGAAGAACACAAAACGCTCGAAATATATACTGGAAATGGAGGATATAGCATAACATCTTCCAATGAGTCAGTAGCAACAGCAAAAATCAGTGAAGATGGAAAAATAGAAATCACTTCTTCTATCGTTCCGGGTACTGCAATACTAACCGTGAAAGACAGTCACAACAAAACAGCCGAGATTGCTGTGAAAGTAATAAAGAGGCTGGTAGTAGATAATAGTGAAGATATTACTTATCTAATAACAAGCGAACCCGTTACGATTAAAATTTTGGATGGAAATGGTGAATATACTTGCACTCCCCCCAACTACTCCTCATCCTATCTCAAATGTACGATGGCAGAAAATGGAACAGAAGTTATTATTGAAGGATTGAAAAGAAACTATTTCAATAAAGCAATCACCATCAAGGACAAAGAAGGACAATCCATTGACATTCATATCAAGACTATTGATGAACCTTATTGGGAAAATCCAAGTTATCGTTACTTAATAGCTGGTTCTTATGCTTATCAGTATCTTTCTACAGCAAAAGTTGGTGAAGCTATTTATTCTGAAGAACTTAATATTTCGCTACTAACAATAAAGAGTACAGGAAGTTATGCTTCCGGATTTGCAGTCCAATTTACCGGTAATCTTGAAGAAGGAGCAAAGACCAATGCTGTACTTTATAAAGTTGCTAAAAATGCAATAGATAAAAATGTTGCCTATTCAATAGAAGACTGTAAAATAGATAAAGTAGAAGATGGCTGGTATTGGGTTAGCTTCTTGGAACCCGGTTACACCGTTCGTTCTTACTTTATCACTAAGCAATAATTTATAAACTTGACATATCCGTTTAAAAGCACCCCCATACTTTTAGAATGATAAAACATAAAAAGAAACTGTTCGTACAACACAGTATGCATTTCATGTCTATCTGCATTGTGAACAGTTTCTTTTTATCTTGTCAAGAAGATGCAAGGGAAATGGACTGCAAATCTTTATCTCTTAATATGTTGAATTGATATGAATAGATACAATAATAGACTTCATATTCTAAAAAAAGAACATGAGTCACTTATCTCACGTAAAAATAAGATGATATTTTCCGAAAATGGAATATTCGAGCGCTATAAATATCCTATCCTGACAGCTGCTCATACTCCCTTGGAATGGCGTTATGATTTGAATCCGGAAACAAATCCATACCTAATGGAACGAATCGGAGTAAATGCCACCATGAATTCGGGAGCTATCAAATGGAATGGAAAGTATCTAATAATAGTACGTGTAGAAGGAAACGACCGAAAATCATTCTTCGCCATTGCCGAAAGTCCGAATGGCATAGACAACTTCCGTTTTTGGGAATACCCGATACATTTGCCGGACACAGACCCAAGTGAAACAAACGTCTACGACATACGTTTGACGACCCATGAAGATGGCTGGATTTATGGAATCTTCTGTAGCGAGAGTCTTGACCCGAACGCTGCACCAGGCGACCTGTCTTCCGCCATAGCCAAAGCAGGCATCGTGCGTACTAAAGACTTAAAAAGCTGGGAACGGCTGCCAAACCTGATTTCCCAAAGTCAGCAACGCAATGTTGTATTACATCCGGAATTTGTTAATGGCAAATATGCACTGTACACCCGTCCACAGGATAACTTTATCGACGCCGGCAACGGAGGAGGTATTGGCTGGGCGCTTATAGATGACATTACCCATGCAGAAGTGAAAGAAGAAATCATTATAAACCACCGTCATTACCATACAATAAAAGAGGTAAAGAATGGCGAAGGTCCCCATCCTATCAAAACCCCCAAAGGATGGTTGCACCTCGCCCACGGTGTACGTGCTTGCGCTGCCGGACTGCGTTATGTGCTCTATCTGTATATGACATCTCTGGAAGATCCGACAAAGATAATCGCTGAGCCGGGTGGATACTTAATAGCTCCGGTAGATGAGGAAAGAATAGGTGATGTCTCCAATGTGCTCTTCTCGAATGGGTGGATTGCAGACGAGGACGGAACAGTGTATATCTATTACGCATCTTCCGATACCCGCATGCACGTAGCAACTTCCACCGTAGACAGGCTGATAGATTATTGTCTTCACACCCCGGCAGACGGTTTACGCTCTGCTGCTTCTGTAGAAAACATTTGCAAGCTCATAGAAGCTAACAAATATGTAATGGCAGAACAGGTTTATTTTTAAGGTAATGTGAGCTCAATACTTGAGCAGTATTAGTTGCCCGTCATTGACAAATTCCACGTCAATGACGGGCTTCTTATAAAGCAGGACACAAACCGACATAGATAAGTGCGTATTGCAGGTGAAATAACGCTTATCAAAAGTGCGCATTGCAGGGTATAAATAGGGAATTATTTCCTCTCTTTTTTATTTCTTATAAGTTATAGAATAAACCAATATAGCTATCTTATTTCTTATACGAAACAGAACAATAGAAGTAATATTCAAACAATCGATAGCAAAATAGTATCATTTATTCAAATATAATAATACCATATTTCTTTCTTATAATACCACAATTCCTTTTTTAAATATAATAAAAAAGACAGAAATATACAATATACTGGTTGCACAAACATAATAAGCAAAGCCTATATAGCTTATAAACAGAATATTTGGGCTTCACTTACAAGGTATGAGTTCTTAATCAACAATTAATTACACAAGAAAACAAGAAGCAAAATTGTATCAGAAGCGGCTAAAATAATATTTGCCATACATGCCATTATCCTCTACTTTTGCATCAGACGATTATCAGTTGAAATTTCCATGGATCGATTGATAATTGAACTAGAGTTATAAATCTAATGCAATAAATTATGAGAAGAAAAATTCATTTCTTACTATTCTTATTTCTCTGCATGGCTAGTATTCCACTAGCAGCCCAAGACATTGAAGTGAAAGGAGTAGTAACAGAAGCTACGACAAATGAACCTTTACCTGGAGTCACGGTAAGAGTTAAAGACAAAGACACCGGCACAATAACAGATGCAGATGGTAAATACTCCATCAAAGCAGGCAAAGGGAATACACTAGTATTCTCAACAATAGGTATGAAACAAATAGAAAGAGCTGTTACATCCGGAGCCCCAATCAATGTCACAATGGAAGAAGACAATATCGCTCTTGAGCAGATGGTAGTGATCGGTTATGGTACAGTAAAGAAAAGTCATCTTTCGGGTGCTGTAGGCTCAGTCAGCGCAAAAGAGCTTAACGGACAGGTGGCTTCCAATGCCGCAACAGCCTTACAAGGAAAGATTCCCGGAGTATCAGTGGCAAGTTCCAGCGGTGACCCCAATGGAAGCATGACGATCAATGTACGTGGTATCAGTTCATTATCTAATAATGACCCGCTTTATGTAATCGACGGATCATTTGGTGACATCAGTATGGTCGATCCTAACGACATCACGTCTATTGAGGTATTGAAAGATGCCGCCTCAGCAGCTATCTACGGTTCACGCGCGGCAGGTGGCGTCATCCTTATCACGACTAAAAGCGGTCGCAAAGACACTCCTACCAAACTGGACATCAACCTCTTTACAGGTATCAGCCATAATCCTAAAAAGCTGAATGTTTTCAATGGAGAAGAATATAGCCGCTTTGCCCGTTACTATAAATTGGCTGGTGACGGCTTCGGAGCTGAAACGGGTGCAGTTCCTTTCGTCGGAGAAGGAACAGACTGGCAGGATGTCATGCTGAATACAGCCATGACCTACAAGGCCAACGCAACCATCAGCGGCGGTTCTAAAACCGGAGCCTATAGCGCATCTATAAGCTACCTGAACAAAGAAGGTATCCTGCGCAATACCGACCACGAGTCTTATAACATCCGCCTGAAAAGCGACTATTCTTTCCTGAATAACCGACTAACTATCGGACAGTCTATGATTGTTCGCCTGGCTCAAGGAAAAGGTAATATTGATCAGGATACAATGTTCGGTATCTTGCAATTCCCTTCAGTAGTTCCGGTATATGATCCGACCAATGCAACCGGATGGGGTACTTCTGCCAATATCAACCTGCCGAATCCTCTAGGATACTCTAATGTAATAGACAACACTAACGAAAGCACCAGAATTTTCCTGAATGCTTACCTGCAAGCCGAAATCATTAAGGACTTAAAATATAAGTTTAACGTAGGTATCAGAAAGGACCATACCAAATCACGTACCTATACGGGTATATATGACTTGGGAACTTTTGGGAAGAATGATGCTCCCGACTTAAAAGAAGGTTCATCCACATACGATTCATGGGTAATAGAAAACACCCTGAACTACGATAAAGTCTTCGGCAAACACAATATTTCTTTGTTAGCCGGTTATTCCGCCCAAAAAGACAAACATTACGGCCTGAACGGAAGCAACTCCGACATTCCGCAGTTTATTGAGACGATGACAGGTAACACAACCACCATGAGCGCTTCCAGCAATCTCAAAGAATTGGCACTGGTTTCTCTCTTCGGACGTGTTATGTACTCTTATGATGACCGTTATTTATTCTCCGCATCTATTCGTCGGGACGGTTCTTCACGCTTCGGCAAAGGACATCAGTATGGTAGTTTCCCATCCGTGTCTGTAGGCTGGAACATCAATCGCGAAAAATTCTTCAAGCCATTAGAGAATGTATTCGACCAACTAAAGATTCGTGCCAGCTACGGTAAACTGGGTAATCAGGAAATTGGGGACAATTATTACCCGACTATCAGTGTGGTGGGTAGTGGTATGAACTATCTTCAAGGCAACAATATCTGGTTCGGACAAATGCCCTATGTAAACGCCGTATCTCCGACTAACCTGACTTGGGAAAATACAGAGACTTACAACATCGGTTTAGATCTTAGCCTACTGAACGGACGACTGACAATGACAGCAGATGCTTATGTGAAAAACACGAATGATGTACTACTTCCTATCCCCTACGCCGGTTCTGCCGGTATCAGCGGATTCTCGATACAGAATGCAGGAAAAATACGTAATAAAGGTTTCGAGTTTGCGGTGAACTACCGTGGTTCTATTAAAGATAAGTTCAACTACTATGTAGGGGCTAATATCAGCACGGACAAGAACGAAGTTATCAAAATATCTACAGGTGGTGACAATATGACTATCTCCGGTTATTCGGCGCATGGTCAGGGCGGACGTGGTATCAATATGTTCCAGGAAGGTCATGCCATGTCTTATTTTAACTTAATTGAAACAGATGGTATTTTCCGCAGTGCAGAAGAAATTGAGAACTATAGAACAGCCGATGGCAAACTGATTCAGCCGGGCGCCCAAGTAGGCGACGTACGTTACAAAGACTGGAATGGCGATGGCTCAATAACCACCGACGACCAGCATGATGTAGGCAGCCCGTTCCCCGATATGACTTTCGGCCTGAGACTGGGTGGAGACTGGAATAATTTCGACTTTAACCTCTTCTTTGACGGTACGGTAGGAAATAAAATCTATAACTACCCGCGCTATCGCCTGGAATCAGGAAACTTCAACGGTAACTACAGTACGACGCTGGCTAACTCGTGGAGACCCGACAACCAGAATACCGACATGCCCCGCTTCTCCGTTACCGACGGTGCGGACAACAAATGGGCTTATACCGACAGATGGCTCGAAGACGGTTCATACATACGTTTGAAAACACTCGATATCGGTTATACATTACCCAAACAGTTGCTAAAAAAGATCAAGCTTGAAAATGTGAGAATCTATACTTCCATAGAAAATCTCTTTACGTTAACCAAATACTCCGGCTACACGCCCGACCTCGGTGAAAGCGGTGTAGATCTAGGTACCACTTACAATGTATTCACAAGAGGAATCGACCAGGGACGTTACCCGCTCCCACGTACATTCTCTTTTGGTATCCAAGTGAATTTATAAGAAAGAACTAACACGTATAATTGAATATAGTATGAAAAAAAATTGGTTATCATATATATGCATGGCAGTCCTTCTTTCAGGAATACTTAGTTCGTGCAATGAATCCAGCTTTCTGGATCTGAAAGATCCCAATCATTTCACGGGGGATAACTTCTGGAAAAACAAGGCAGATGCCGAGAGCGCTCTTGCCGCCGCATATTCTCCTATCAAGTACCAGATGTATGGTTATTTTGGGGCTTTTGACGGTTGGCTAAACCTGAATGGACGTGGAGACGATATCTTCACAATCACTAATGAAGAACCGGGCATGTGGGCTATCGCTAATTTCCAAAACTCACCGACTACGGGAAATGATCCTTATGGCGCACTCTTTACAGGAGTACAGCGCGCAAATGTTGTACTAAGATACATTGACAATGTACCGGCTACAGGAATCACCGAAGAAGACCGTTCCATGATTAAAGGTGAGGCACTTTTTTGAGAGGTTATCAATATTTCCTGTTAGTTAATAACTACAAAGAAGTGCCCCTGCGTATCATTCCTTCTAATGAGGACGAGCCGAACAAACCGGCAGCCAGCGAAGCGGTACTCTGGAAACAAGCGGAAGATGACTTGACAGAGGCCATCAAATGCAACCTGCCCGTCACCCGTGTAGCAGATGAAAAAGGACGTATTGAGAAAGGAGCTGCTATCGCTATGCTGGCAAAGGTATATCTGACACAGCATAAATATCCGGAAGCTAAAGCTCAATTGGATTTATTATTAAAAGCGCCTTATTATCCGGGACGTTATAACCTAATGGAAAACTTCGCGGAGAATTTCACTACTGCCAAAGAAAACAACGAAGAATCTGTTTTCGAATTGCAATACAGCAGCGACGGCGACTTGACGTGGGGGAATGAAAGCGGCATCAACTTAGGAAGTTCTATTCCGCAATTCATCGGCCCGGTAAACTCCGGTGGCTGGGCAAAAATCATGCCGACTTCATTTATTGTCGGGCAGTTCATTTCTGAAGAACGCCCTGCGGGAGCCGATACCAAGTTTGACAAACGTATGTATCCCAGTCTGTTCTTTAACCCCGAAGCACTTGGCGATGTTGTGAAGAACGAGAGCTGGTACGGCGGAAATTATTCCATGGAGAAACTGTGGGAAGGCAATGCCGGTAAAATGGCCGGCGGTGCTCCAACTTTCAGCATGGGTGACGGTAAATTCCTTCTGAAGAAATACACTGCCTATTATGTAAACGACGAAGCGGCAGACAATATGGGAAACAAAGAAGGAAAAGCCAACAATGTACGTGTCATGCGTTTTGCAGAAGTACTGCTTATGTATGCCGAGGCTTGCGCCAAAACAAACGATGTGACAGGTGCCAGCTATGCCCTGAAACTTATCCGCGAAAGAGCCGGACTGGCAGACAAAACATTCACCCAGGATCAGCTTATGGATCAGATCGAACATCAATGTTTACTCGAATTTTTCGGAGAAGGGCACCGGTTTGACGACCTGAAACGTTGGTACACAACCAATGAAATCAAAACAATCCTCAAAGCAAATGACAAGCAAGGGGCAGACAATTTTCAGGAAAGGAACAGGTATTATCCGATTCCGACAGGCGAATTGAACAACAACTCTGCAATGCAACAAATAGATTTATGGAAATAATCTTTCCAATAACTTATAACAGAAAAATTATGAAAAAAATATATGCACTATTATTCGTATCCTTACTCTTATTTATAGGATATTCTTGTGAAGACGGTAGCCTGAGCCATGGTGATGTATACATCCCGGATCCCGTGGAAGAGTCGGACGAGGATGATGGTTTTGCGACAGAGCCTACAACAACGTCTGTTGTGAGGATGTCTATCGGCGAAGGACATCAGCATCAGATGATTGACGGATTTGGATGTGGTTTTGCAGAATGGTCTCACCGTATCTGGAACAATAACCACAGAGATGCCGTTATGGCAGACCTATTCGGTGACAATGGCTTGAAGCTAAACATATTCCGTGGAGAAGTATTCCCGCACTATCAGGACGACGTCACGGGTGAAATAGAATTTGGCATGGACCGTAACTTCAACCTGCCTGCCGACGAACCTAAATACATGAACAACTATTGGTTCAAATATCACGGTGCGGAATGTGCCGAACAGGTACAGCTAGGCCAGATGTGGCTGGTGGACTATCTATCCAGAAAGCATAAAAGCATGAAGTATATGTTCTCCGTATGGAGTCCACCTAAAAAATGGAAAGATAAAGACAGCAACTCCGGTGGCTCTCTGAAAGCTATTCATTATGAAGATTACGCCAATTATCTGATAGACTTCGTCAAAGAATACGAAAAGAAATTCGGAATAAACATTTATGGCTTATCACCTACCAATGAACCTGATAATACTTTCACTGCATGGTCTACTTGTAAATGGACTCCTGAACAATTGGCAGATTTCAGCCATAACACTTTCCGGAAATCTCTGGACGCGGCCGGATATAATGATAAAAAGATTATAATGGGAGAATGTTCCTCATGGTGGAAAGCAAGTTACTCGTCTTTCCTCACTGCATCCAATCAGTTCTTCAAGAAATGTCTGGAAAGCGAAGCTTCATTGGCAAATGACAACGTCATAGCGGCCGGACACGGATACAGTATGTCCAATTTAGATAATATCTTACCTTTCGATGAAGCAGTTAATGCCAATATTCCTGTATGGATGACCGAGAACTGTGACAACTTAAAACGTTCGGAGGACTGGAATGATGCCATGAAATGGGCAAGAAACTTCCATTACTATCTGGCACAAGCTAATGTAAATGCTTATATCTGGTGGGCCGGAGCCCGTCCTTGCAGCACGACAGGCGAGAACCTTATCCAGTTGGAAGAAGCCATACCGGGCACTACCTACTACAGAGTCCCCCGCTATTATACATACGGGCAGTTCACCAGATTCATCGAAGCCGGCAGTCATCGTGTAGATGTTGAGGCTATTCCTTCTGAAGAGAATCAATTCCCTGCAGAACTTCTGATGTCAGCTTATGTTAAGGATAATACTTATACCATCGTATTAGTGAACAGTTCGGAGAAGGAGTCATTCTCCACTTTAGTTGAGATTGAAGGAAAAAGTTTTCAGAACATGATTGCATACACATCCAGCGAAGACGTAAAATGGCAGCGCAAGAAGTTCAATCCTTCTTTAAGCGGGTTACGTTCCATTACGGTTCCCAAGCTCAGTGTGGTGACAGTTACTGGTAAGATAAAAGATATTGCAGCAGAATAATAGTCAAAATAATACTAGAATATCATGAAAAAGAATCGATTATATATAGCAGGATTCCTGCTTGCAGCCGTCAATTTGTTCTCCGGTTGCAGTGAAGATGATCCGTCCTATGCCAATCTGGTTGCGGACAAGCAGGAATTGACAATCAATCTAGATGAAAAAGCAGAAGGAGTGATTCAGATTATTCAGGGAAACGGTAACTACAAGGTTACCAGTTCGAACGAAGATGTGGTTACCGCTACAATCGACAATGACCAAATACAAGTGACAGGTTTGAAAGCCGGTGACGCAAATGTGACTATTACCGACTGGGCCAGGATGTCAACCAACGTAAAAGTAATTGTTGACCAATTGGTAGACTTGGTTCTGAAAGTATCTTCTACAGTTATGTATCCGAATGAAGACAAGACCATAGAGGTCTATACAGGCAATGGAGGATACAGTATCACTGTTGATAATCCATCAATAGCAAAGGCTGCGATAAATGATAAAGGGCAGATTCAAATTGAATCGCTGGCTCCGGGTACTGCCACTTTCACCGTAAAAGACAGACGGGACAAAACGACAGAACTCATCGTAAAAGTGAAAAAGAGAATGGTAGTCGACAATAGTGAAAATATCCCTTACTTAGTTATCGGCACTCCGGCTACTATCAAAATCCTGGATGGCAATGGTGGATATACCTGCACAGCAGGCGGTTCTGCAACTTACCTGAAATGCTCCATGTCTGAAGACGGTACAGAAGTGATAATTGAAGGACTTAAAAGATACCGTTACAACAACAAAGTCACTATCGCCGACCAGGACGGTGAAAAGATAGAAGTGACCATTACCGCTATTGACGATCCTTACCTGGAGAACCCGTCATATCGCTATATGCTGGCAGGTTCTTATTCTTACCAAAGCCTTTCTACTTCAAAAGTAGGAGAAATAATGCATTCGGCGGATTTCAACTTGTCGCAATTGCTTGTTAAGAGTTCGACAACTTCATCCGCATCCGGTTACGCGGTTCAGTTTACCGGCGATTTGGGAGTAGGCAGCAAGACGAATGCAACACTTTATAAGGTGACAAGAAACGCAGTAGACAAGAATGTAGGATATCCGATAGAAGATTGCCGGATTGATAAAGTAGAAGACGGCTGGTATTGGGTGAGTTTCCTGGAGCCCGGATACACTGTACGTTCCTATTTTATAACCAAAGAATAATTTATAAACTTGACACACATGTATTTCGGAAGTACCCCCATACTTTTGAAGTGACCAACATAAAAAGAGACTGTCCTTACAACACAGTATATTCCTTATTACTATCTGTATTGTAATCAGTCTCTTTTTATAAATTTTGAACAGATATGAATAGATATGATAACAGATTACGTATTCTTACAGAAGAATATGAAACGCTCATCTCACGTGAAAATAAAAGAATACGATCCAACAATGGCATATTTGAACGCTATAAATATCCTATTCTGACGGCAGCCCATACTCCACTCGAATGGAGATATGACTTTAATCCGGAAACAAACCCTTTTTTGATGGAACGTTTCGGTATTAACGCTGTATTCAATGCAGGAGCTATCAAATATAACGGAAAATATCTCATTATGGCACGAGTGGAAGGTTACGACCGTAAGTCGTTTTTCGCCATAGCCGAAAGTCCGAATGGGATAGATAATTTTCGTTTTTGGGAATATCCAATCCAGCTTCCCGACTTATACCCGGAAGAAACGAATGTCTACGATATGCGCCTTACCCAGCATGAGGACGGATGGATATACGGCATTTTCTGTTCGGAAAGCAAAGATCCGGACGCAGCCGCCGGAGATCTGACTTCTGCCGTTGCGGTAGCAGGCATCATACGCACCAAGGACTTAAGAAATTGGGAGCGTCTGCCTAATCTTATCTCTAAAAGCCAGCAACGCAATGTGGTACTCCATCCGGAGTTTGTCAAAGGGAAATATGCGCTTTACACCCGCCCTCAAGACGGGTTTATTGAAGCAGGCACTGGTGGAGGAATTTGCTGGGCACTAGTAGATGATATCACTCATGCAATAGTTAAAGAAGAGACGGTGGTAGAACAACGTTATTATCACACCATCAAAGAAGTGAAGAACGGTGAAGGGCCTCATCCTATCAAAACGCCACAGGGATGGTTGCACCTCGCGCATGGAGTCCGTGCTTGCGCAGCAGGACTCAGGTATGTGTTGTATTTGTACATGACCTCTTTAGATGCCCCCAATAAAGTGATTGCCCAACCAGGAGGTTACTTCATGGCACCCGTAGAAGAAGAAAGAATCGGAGACGTTTCCAACGTATTATTTTCGAACGGGTGGATTACAGATGAAGACGGAACGGTCTACATCTATTATGCTTCTTCAGATACACGGATGCATGTAGCTACCTCTACAATCGAACGACTTGTAGATTATTGCCTGCATACTCCGGAAGATAAACTTCGATCCGCTACGTCCGTAGAAAATATTTATCAACTGATAGAAGCTAATAAGGTGAAAGTATAGTAACTGAATTTTCAATATGGAAAGCACACCATCGCCATTCCTTCCGGAATTTGACAATGGCGTGCTTTTTCTGGTTCTTTCATTTTATTCATAAGATTGAGGCCTCAACAATATTCCTTTTTATAAACGATAAAATCGCATATCTTATCGTTTATACAGGGGAAAACCGACTTTTCAAAGGAAAACCAAAGTTGAAGTAAACACAGATATATTAATATAGTATCAGAATGAGTTAAAATAATATTTGTTTCCCCACTACTTTCGCCCTACTTTTGCATCAAATAAAATAATGATATATAAAAACCTAATCGAAATAACGATATGAAACTACACGAAATCGATATTCTCATCATTTGTGCCTATCTCATTGCCATGATTGTCATCGGACTTATCCTGAAGAAACGGGCTGCCCAAAATATGGATTCTTATTTCCTGGGAGGGAAATCATTGCCATTTTATATGCTCGGACTCTCCAATGCTTCCGGAATGTTTGACATCACAGGAACCATGTTGATGGTATATTGGGCATTTGCCTACGGATTCAAAAGCCTTTGGATTCCCTGGTTGTGGCCAGTATTCAACCAAATCTTTCTAATGGTTTATCTGTCCGTGTGGTTACGTCGTTCCAATGTACTCACCGGAGCGGAATGGATTAAGACACGTTTCGGTAAAGGTAAAGGATCGACTCTTTCACATACGATTGTTATCATCTTTGCATTACTTAGCGTACTCGGTTTTTTAAGTTATGGATTCATAGGTATTGGTAAATTTATGGAGATATTCATCCCCTGGGAAGTAGTATCTCCATTCATTCCTTTCAATGTGCCTGCAGAATATGTTCCTCATGTATATGGTATTTTCTTTACCACAATCGCTACTTTCTATGTAATGCTCGGAGGAATGTTGAGTATTGTATGGACAGACGTTGTGCAGTTCCTGATTATGACAGTGGCAGGTATCGTAATTGTTGTTATCGGAATGCAAATGGTAGCGCCGGACATGATTCATTCTTTCGTTCCGGCCGGCTGGGACTCTCCTTTCTTCGGATGGACGCTGGATATCGACTGGAGCAGCCGGATGAGCCTCTTGACGGAACGGATGGCGAATGAACCATATAGCCTGATTAGCATCTTCGTCATGATGGCCTTGCTCAAAGGAATATTTATGAGTATGGCAGGACCGGCGCCCAACTATGATATGCAGAAAATTCTATCTTGCAAATCCCCCAAAGAAGCGGCTATGATGAGCGGTTCCGTATCAGTCGTACTATTAATCCCCCGCTACCTGATGATTATGGGATTTGCTCTGCTGGCTATCTACTTCTTTAAAGAAGATGGCGGTCTGACACAAATGGAAGTGACACGAACGGATTTTGAAACCATCCTCCCCCATCTAATCACACGTTACGTACCTGTAGGATTAGCCGGAATCCTACTAGCCGGACTACTGGCAGCTTTCATGTCGACTTTTGCGTCCACTGTTAATGCCGCACCGGCTTATATCGTGAATGATATTTATCTGAAATATATCAATCCGAAAGCGAGTGTGAAAACACAAATACGCAGTAGCTATATTATTTCTGTCGCAGTAGTAGTTATCAGCACTGTCATAGGGTTCTTCCTGAAAGACATCAATGAAATATTCCAATGGATTGTTGGAGCACTCTTCGGAGGATACATCGCGGCCAACGTACTGAAATGGCATTGGTGGCGCTTCAATGGTGAAGGCTATTTCTGGGGAATGACCGCCGGAGTAATAGCAGCCATCGTCATGAAGTTCACTGTTCCCGACGCATGGGTACTCTATTTCTTCCCCGTACTGTTCGGAGTTTCCCTGATAGGATGCATCGCAGGAACCTATAGCGCACCTCCAACAGACGAAGAGACGCTCATCAACTTCTACACCCGTGTACGCCCATGGGGATGGTGGAAGCCGATTGAAGAAAAAGCATTGGCCCGTTACCCTCATATCCAGCCAAACCGCAACTTCAAAAGAGACGCATTCAACGTGGCAATCGGCATTGTGTGGCAATGCAGCCTTACCATTATCCCAATGTATCTCGTGGTCCGCCAGCAACTGGGGCTCTGGAGCTCTATTGCATTGCTTCTGGTTACGACCTTGATACTAAGAAAGACTTGGTACAAGCCTCTGTGTAAAGAAGAAATCAGATACAATGAAGAAATAAAACAACTAAAACAAAATAAGGAATAATTAGCTTAACACACTAAAAATTGAGAACCGACCATGAAAAGACTATCTGTAATTCTGGTATCATTTTTACTATATCTGCCTCTATGCGCTCAATTTAAGGGAACAGTTTCTGTCGACACTAATCAATCGGGCATAGTTGATAAAGGCGATAAGCCGCTAGCGGGAGTTATGGTAACAGATGGATTGAACGTAGTAAAAACAGATAAGAAAGGTCGGTTCTCTTTGCCGGGATTCGAGAAAACAAGATTCATAAGTATTACAACTCCCACGGGATTTGAAACACAACAATTCTACCTTTCTACCAAAGAGAACAGAAAAAGCTACGATTTTATCTTAACTGAAAGCGAGCGGACAAAACCCAGAAAACATTCTTTCGTGCAAATCACCGACACCGAAGTGACGGGTGGAATGGGGCGTTGGGTAACCGATCTCCAGCAATACATTCACAATGAGAAGCCTGCCTTCCTCATTCACACCGGAGATATCTGCTACGAACCGGGACTCACCATCCACAATCAAGTGGTAAACGCACAAACAATGGATTGTCCTGTTTATTATTGCATCGGTAATCATGACTTAGTGAAAGGCAACTATGGCGAAGAGCTTTACGAATCTCTCTATGGTCCGACATGGTATTCATTTGATATAGGTAACGTTCATTATGTAGTCACCCCAATCGACCACGGAGATAACCCGACCAACTATACCCAAAAAGATGTATACAACTGGCTAAAAAACGATCTTGCTCTCATAAAAAAAGACCAGGCACTTATCCTTTTCAATCACGACTTATTTACTCCAAATGACTCTTTCGTCTTTAAAGCAGATGACGATCATCTGCTTGATTTTCGTTCTTTCAATACCAAAGCCCAAATCTACGGACACATGCATTACAACTATGTCCGCAACCAAAATGGGATTTATACAATCTGTACCGGCACATTGGATAAAGGAGGCATTGACCACTCCCCTTCTTCTTTTAGAGAAATAAAAGTAGACGCAAACGACAATATCACCACCCAACTGCGATATGCTTTCATCGAGCCACAAATCGCAATAGTCTCTCCGATGAATAATCAGACGGCCGCAGCCTGCACCATCACTGAAGATCAGCTTCCTGTTTCCGTCAATACATATTATTCGCAGGCAAAAACGTCTCACGTTTCTTATATCCTAAGCGATTCGGAAAATAATCAAGAAATAGCAAAAGGCGATCTAGCCTCCCGTACTGAATGGAATTGGAGTGGAAACATTCAAATGCCAGCCAATGAAATGGGGAAAAAACTAAATCTTACAGTGACTTCATTCTTCAGCAACGGAAAGAAAGTGACTGCTACCAGCCAGTTTATCTATCAAAAGGACTTCAAATTATCCACTATTGCAGGTGAAGACTGGAATACATTACTTCAAAACGCAGCACACTCCGGCGGAGTCAACAACTCTCAAATCAAGCTCCCCCTGCAATTACAATGGACAGCTAATACAGGCAGTAACATTTTTATGTGTTCTCCCATTATCGCCGGACAGAAAGTATTTATCGCTACCACCGACGATAATGTATCACTGAACACATTTATCTGCGCATTTGATTTTAATTCCGGCAAACTGTTGTGGAAATTCCGTACTGCAAATTCTGTTAAGAACACAATAGCCTGTGAAAATGGAATTGTAGTGGCTCAAGACGCCTCCTGCAACCTCTATGCCTTAGACAGTGAATCAGGGAAATTACTCTGGAAACAATCTATTAATTTGGACAGCTATCCCTATCTGACTGAAGGCTTGACAGTAGGCAAAGGAGTGGTCTATGCCGGAATCGGCGCCGGACTATCTGCCTACAACCTAAAAACAGGACAAACGATATGGATTAACAAGGACTGGAAACAGCGGGAAGGTTCTACTACAACACTCACTATTGCCGGAGATGTATTAGTCAGCGGAACCCAATGGGGAGGTTTATACGGCAATGATATCCACACAGGAAAGCAACTCTGGAAACTATCTGATAACGGACTTGGCAACCGGGGAGCCTCTCCTGTCTATAAAAACGGGAAATTATGGATTATCTCTTCCAAGAGCTTCTTCACAATAAAGCCACAAACCGGAAAAGTATTGCAACAAAAAGAGTTATCAGCCAATCTGGATGTTACATCCACCCCACTCATCACCGAACAGGAAATCATTTTCGGTACTGCCGACCGGGGAGTTTTCGCATTGGACAAATCTACACTTTTCAATAAATGGAAAGCAGAAACGTCACCTTCACTTGTATATACTGCTCCTTATTCCACCACTCCGCAAGCCGGAGTTGAAACAAGTCCTGTTGCATCACAAGGAATTGTCTACATCGGAGCTTCCGACGGTTATCTATATGCCATCGACCAAACTACAGGAATTATAAAAGATAAACGACACATTGGAGCGCCTATATTTTCAACCGTAGCCGTATCCGGGAATAAGATGATTGTTTGTGATTTTGCGGGTAATGTTTATTGCTTTTCATCGAAGTAAACTCCCTCTTCACTATCATAATGCATAAACTCAAATGGTACATAAGCACTAAAATTATATAGATACAGTTTTTGCCACCCCACACGTTGTAATTTAAAGATTATCACGTATCTTTGCCTGCTCAAATCATAAATACGAGATATGGCTATTACAATCAAGAAAGTCTCCACAAAGAGAGAACTTAAGAAATTTATCCGTTTCAATTACAGAATGTACAAGGGTAACCCTTACTCTGTGCCTGACCTCTATGACGACATGCTCAACACCTTCAACAAGAAGAAAAACGCAGCATTCGAATTCTGTGAAGCAGATTATTTCCTCGCATACCGGGACGATAAAATAGTAGGACGTGTAGCTGCAATCATCAACAATCAGGCGAACGAGAAGTGGGAATGTAAAAACGTTCGTTTCGGATGGATAGACTTCATCGACGATCCCGAAGTATCATCCGCACTCATCAAAACGGTGGAAGAATGGGGAAAAGAACGAGGCATGACTCACATTGCCGGTCCTCTCGGATTTACTGATTTCGATGCGGAAGGTATGTTAGTTGAAGGGTTCGACCAACTTAGTACCATGGCCACTATCTACAACTACCCATACTATCCTGTACACATGGAAAAGTTAGGCTTCGAGAAAGACGCCGACTGGGTGGAATACAAAATCTACATACCGGATGCCATTCCCGACAAGCATAAACGTATCTCCGAACTGATCCAACGAAAATATAACCTCAAGATAAAGAAATATACTTCCGGAAGAAAAATAGCCAAAGACTACGGACAGAAGATTTTCGAGCTGATGAATGAAGCATATAGTCCTCTTTATGGCTATTCTCCGTTGACACAGCGGCAAATCGACCAATACGTGAAAATGTATCTGCCGATCCTTGACTTACGGATGGTTACACTGATTACTGATGCCAATGACGAATTGGTCTGTGTAGGTATCTCCATGCCATCTCTTGCCGAGGCTTTACAGAAATCACACGGACGTCTGTTGCCACTCGGATGGTTCTATCTGTTAAAGGCACTATTTATGAAACGCCGTGCCAAAATGCTTGATCTGCTACTCGTTGCAGTGAAACCGGAATATCAAAACAAAGGTGTTAACGCTTTGTTATTTTCCGATTTAATTCCAGTTTATCAAAAATTAGGTTTTATCTTTGCGGAAAGCAACCCCGAACTGGAACTGAACGGAAAAGTTCAGGCACAATGGGATTACTTTGAGACTCAACAACATAAGCGCCGCCGTGCGTTCATCAAAGAGATAAAATAAAAAACAGCTATGGAAGAGAACGAATTGATACCTGTAGACAACAACAATGCAGTAGAGTACACTGACGACAACATCCGTCACCTAAGTGACATGGAACATGTACGCACACGCCCCGGTATGTATATCGGAAGGTTGGGCGACGGTGCACATGCCGAAGACGGAATCTATGTCCTCCTGAAAGAAGTAATTGACAACAGTATTGACGAGTTCAAAATGCAAGCCGGTAAGAAAATCGAGATTACCGTTGAAGAAAACCTCCGTGTCAGCGTACGTGACTACGGACGAGGCATCCCGCAGGGAAAACTCATCGAAGCCGTCAGCATGCTGAACACCGGTGGTAAGTACGACAGCAAGGCATTTAAGAAAAGTGTCGGACTAAACGGTGTCGGTGTGAAAGCCGTCAATGCCTTGAGCTCCCGTTTTGAGGTACGCAGTTACCGCGACGGTAAAGTACGTATCGCCACTTTCTCAAAAGGAAACCTGCTAACCGACGAAACGCAGAATACCGAAGAGGAAAACGGAACTTACATCTTCTTCGAACCGGATAATACATTATTCCTGAATTACAGTTTCAAGCCTGAATTTATTGAGACAATGCTACGTAACTACACGTACCTCAATACCGGGCTTGCCATTATCTATAACGGACACCGTATCCTGTCGCGCAATGGTCTGGTAGACCTTTTGAACGACAATATGACGGCAACGGGACTTTACCCGATCATCCACCTGAAAGGGGAAGACATCGAAATCGCCTTCACGCATACCGGACAATACGGAGAAGAATATTACTCTTTCGTCAACGGTCAGCATACCACCCAAGGAGGTACACATCAGAGTGCTTTCAAGGAACACATCGCCCGCACCATCAAAGAGTTCTTCAACAAGAATATGGACTATACCGACATTCGTAACGGACTGGTTGCTGCCATTGCCGTCAATGTGGAAGAGCCTATCTTTGAGAGTCAGACGAAAACGAAGTTGGGTTCTACCAATATGGTTCCCGGCGGAGTGACAGTCAATAAATATGTAGGCGACTTTATCAAACTGGAAGTGGACAACTTCTTGCACAAGAATGCGGATGTAGCCGAAGCGATACAACAAAAGATCCAAGAATCCGAGAAAGAGCGTAAAGCCATTGCAGGTGTAACCAAACTTGCCCGTGAACGTGCAAAAAAAGCAAACCTGCACAACCGCAAATTGCGCGACTGCCGTATTCACCTCAACGACCCGAAAGGAAAAGGACTGGAAGAAGACTCCTGCATCTTTATCACCGAGGGGGACTCTGCAAGTGGTTCCATCACCAAAAGCCGTGATGTGAACACGCAAGCAGTGTTCAGTCTACGTGGTAAACCGCTGAATTCTTTCGGGTTAACCAAGAAAGTGGTCTACGAGAACGAAGAATTTAATCTGCTTCAGGCAGCCCTGAATATAGAAGATGGCTTGGACGGACTACGCTACAACAAAGTCATCGTAGCAACCGATGCCGATGTGGACGGTATGCATATCCGCCTGCTGCTAATTACTTTCTTCCTGCAATTCTTCCCTGACCTTATAAAAAAAGGCCACGTATATATTCTGCAAACGCCTTTGTTCCGTGTACGCAATAAGAAAAAAACAATCTATTGTTATAGTGAAGAAGAGCGTGTCAATGCAATTAACGAACTAAGCCCGAATCCGGAGATCACGCGATTTAAAGGTTTAGGAGAGATTTCACCGGACGAGTTCAAGCATTTCATCGGTAAAGACATGCGTCTGGAGCAAGTTTCTTTACGAAAGACGGACGCAGTGAAAGAACTACTTGAATTCTACATGGGTAAAAATACCATGGAACGACAGAACTTTATTATAGATAATCTGGTTATAGAAGAAGATTTGGCATCATGAGAAAAGCAATATTCCCGGGTACTTTTGATCCCTTCACCATCGGACATTATTCGGTAGTGGAACGTGCACTCACCTTTATGGACGAAATCGTGATAGGAATCGGTATCAATGAGAACAAGAATACATACTTTCCCATTGAGAAAAGAGAGGAAATGATTCGGGAGCTTTACAAGGATGAGCCTCGTATAAAAGTGATGTCCTACGACTGTCTGACCATTGATTTTGCGCAGGAAGTAGGGGCCAGGTTTATTGTCCGCGGTATCCGTACAGTGAAAGATTTCGAGTATGAAGAAACAATTGCGGACATCAACCGCAAACTGGCAGGCATTGAAACCATCCTGCTCTTCACAGAACCGGAACTGACTTGCGTCAGCTCGACGATTGTACGCGAATTATTGACTTATAATAAAGATATCAGCCAGTTTATTCCCAAAGGAATGAGGATAAGCTGAGAGTTGAGAATGGAGAGTTGAGAAGGATGCAGGCGTATCTGTGCCCGGTTGTTAATACTCGGCTATTAATATAAAGTAAGATTATGAATAAGATTAAAATATACGTCCTTTTGGCTTGCCTGTGGGCAGTATCAGCCTTACAGGCCCAAAATTTCGGTTCTGAAGCCATGCGCAAGCTACAAATGGCAGAGTTCGCAATCTCCCATTTCTATGTAGACAAAGTAGATGAAGACAAGTTGGTGGAAGAAGCCATCATCAAGATGCTGGCACAACTCGACCCACACTCTACCTACTCGGACGCAGAAGAAGTGAAGAAAATGAACGAACCTCTTCAAGGTAACTTCGAAGGTATTGGAGTTCAGTTTCAGATGATTGAAGATACCCTGTTAGTAGTGCAACCCGTCAGCAACGGACCTTCCGAAAAAGTCGGCATCCTTGCCGGTGACCGTATTGTTGCGGTCAATGACAGCGCCATTGCCGGAGTGAAAATGAGTACGGAAGATATTATGAAGCGTCTTCGTGGTCCGAAAGGTTCTAAAGTCAACCTGACTATCGTTCGTCGTGGCGTGCAAGATCCTTTATTGTTCACAGTGAAAAGAGATAAAATACCTATCCTTAGCCTCGATGCTTCTTACATGATTCAGCCTAAAACAGGTTATATCCGCATCAACCGCTTCGGAGCAACCACTGCCGAAGAATTCAAGAAAGCAATGACAAGCCTTCAGAAACAAGGTATGAAGGACCTGATTCTCGACCTGCAAGGAAACGGAGGAGGTTACCTGAATGCAGCCATCGACCTTGCCAACGAATTCCTGGGGCAAAAAGAATTGATTGTCTACACGGAAGGACGGACTGCCAAACGCAGTGATTTCTACGCCAAAGGAAACGGAGATTTCCGTAATGGACGCCTTATCATCCTGGTAGATGAATATACGGCTTCCGCCAGCGAAATTGTCAGCGGTGCAGTGCAGGATTGGGATAGAGGAATTATCGTAGGACGCCGTTCTTTCGGCAAAGGATTGGTGCAACGTCCTATCGACCTGCCGGACGGTTCCATGATTCGTTTGACTATTGCGCGCTATTATACTCCATCGGGACGTTCCATCCAGAAACCGTACGACAGTACTGTCGATTACAACAAGGACCTGATAGAACGTTTCAACCACGGTGAACTGATGAATGCTGACAGTATTCACTTCCCGGATTCGCTGAAAGTACAAACTAAGAAACTAGGACGTACTGTTTATGGCGGAGGGGGTATCATGCCGGACTATTTCGTACCTATTGACACTACTCTTTATACGGATTATCATCGTAATCTGGTAGCTAAAGGAGCCGTGATTAAATTCACCATGCAGTTTATCGAAGGGCACCGGAAAGAGTTGAAAAACAAATATAAAAAGTTCGAATCGTTTGATGAGAAGTTCGTAGTCGATGATGATATGCTCGCCATTTTAAAGGAAATAGGAGAGAAAGAAGGAGTGAAATTCAATGAAGAGCAATATCAGAAGTCGCTCCCTCTTATCAAGACGCAGCTTAAAGCACTAATAGCCCGTGATCTTTGGGATATGAACGAATATTTCCGGGTAATGAATACCACCAATGAGAGTATACAAAAGGCGCTGGAGATACTGAATTCGGATGAGTATCAGAAGAAGCTGAAACAGGGTATTCAGTAAACAATCATAAGACACCATTTTTCAGTTTGGTGGACATATATACTCACCCCTAGTGAAAAAATATCTATCATAAGTATCATTCATTTTGATACTCTTCTCATTATCAAAGAAATAAGTATGATAGATAGCTTTTAAAAAGGTATCTATCATACTTTTACCAGCAAAAACAGGTTATCTATCATCTACAAAATAGCCGAATAAAGGCCCTATATGCATAAGATAGCTTGTTTTTGTTGAATAGTTTAATTCTCCCCTGCCCTATATCTATCAGATAGAACAAGGCGTATAAATACCTCAAACAAGCAGAGATAGTTTGCTTTTCTCCCTGATATAGTTTATCTTTGTTACCGATATAGTTCATTCTTCATGACCGTGGCGAATTCCTACCACGGCCGTGGAAAGATACTACCACAGCCATGAAGAGATCTCTCCACGGCCGTGGGAAACTAATGATAAAGGCACCGGAAGACAACTATCCCTATGCCTTAGTCCAAGAATAAAGGCAGGATAACTTATAAAAGCCGCTTGATAACAAACAAACAACAGCTATATAACACCCTCCCCCTAAGTCCGAAGATGATCAATTAGCTTTGCAACAACAGAAAACAATGTCCTTATAGACTTACAACGGTAAATTTAAAATACGTAGTAATGTATAAGGCGAAAACAAATAAATAATGGCAATACAATTTGAATTGTACAAGACTCCCCGTCCCAAGGATGAGGAAGACAAAGAAGTGTATCACGCACGTGTAGTCAACTTCCAACACATTGACACAGACTATTTGGCAAAAGAAATCCAGATAGCAACTTCTCTAACTGAAGGGGATGTAAAGTCAGTTCTCGAATCCCTAAGTCATTTTATGGGGGATCGTCTTCGGGAAGGACAAAGCGTCCATCTGGATGGCATCGGTTATTTCCAGATAAAGCTGAATAGTCAAGAACCTATCACTTCGCCCAAACTAAAAGCGAATCAGATAAAACTCAAAGCCAATATCAGCTTTAAAGCGGACGTCAAACTGAAAAAGTCTGTCAGTGTTGTTCATGTGGAGCGAAGTAAACTGAAACCCCATTCGGCTGTCCTTTCAAATGACGAGATAGACAAATTGCTGACAAACTACTTCAAGAGCAACCCTGTATTAACCCGTCGCGACTTTCAAGGATTGTGCGGCTTTGCCCCTACCACTGCCGCACGGCAAATCAAACGGCTGAAAGAGGAGGAGAAGAAGTTGAAGAATATCAATACTTATTATCATCCGATTTACATGCCGATGCCGGGATATTATGGCAAGGCGGAGATAAAGACAGATGAATAAAAGGAAATCAGAAGAAATAAAAAAGGGAAATTCAGTTGTCGCAAATTTTGCAACAACTGAATTTCCCTCTATTTTCGTCTAACTTGTGCAAAAATTACACAAGTTAATTACTATCTTAATTAGCAATGGGCTGGCGTACAAATATACCACTCAAAAATATGAGACAGTTTTTTATTTGCCCTGAAGCGTTATAATAGAACGCGCCGGAATCTGAACAATCTTTCCACTTTTCACTGTCCCCACCGGAAGCAAATTTTCCCCTTCTTTATCCGAAGTACGATAAATCTGCCATTGCGTATTTCCTACTTTTCCTTTATGAATAGAAAACTCTTTTTCTTCATTGGCATAATTAATAACTACCATCACATACGTTCCGTCTACATTCTTATAAGCAGAACACATCAATCCTTGCTGGTCGGTGTCGCCATCAGGAATCAAAGCGTCTGTTTGATCGAAAGCCGAAACGGATAACCGGATTGCCCCCGGACGGATAAAACGACTATAATTACCTAAAGCCCACATCAGTTTGGAGTCTTCTACTCTGCCATCTAAGAAATTATTGTCCGTAGTATATTCGCGAATCAATCCATCTTTGTAATCACCGCCAATGGCACGCCACCATTGCCAACTTTTTGCTCCCGCATATACAATATCGTGATGAATGATGCGTGCTACATAAAGTGCCGTTTTCATGGTACGGTCGAAACCACCTCCGCCACCGATCTCTTCATCATTGCCCATAATACAAGTTTCCGTCTGCCAGAAGTCAACATTGTATTTATCTAGTGTATCCCGTAGTTGAAGACGGATATTGCGCAAATCGCTTAAAGGTGTATTTGTCCAATAGCTATGCCCGAGCATCAGACGAGGAACATTCGGAGTATCTCCCAAATACGTATCTACACTATCCGGACAGAAGAAAGCCTGAATCTGATACCCCCGTTGCCAATCCGTTTCATGAGTGCGGAACATACAACGATAATCGGAAGACTCATTGACCATAATCTGTGTATCCATGTCCCGGTCTACAAACTCTTTGCTCAACAGACGAACCGTGCGAGCTATTTCCCTATTCGTTGCCGGACAGCCTTCCTGCTTCGGACCGACCCAGTTCCAGTGTCCGTCCGGTTCATTGAAAGGACAGATATAGTTGAACTTGATGCCATCGTGTTGTTCTACTCCCTGCACTACATCTGCCAGAAAACGAGCGTACTTTTCATAACAATCCGGTTTCAGGTTCGCCGTACCTCCACGTCCGGTGTTGGTAGCCAATCCGTTCTGTGTGTAATATACGGGAGGCGAATTCAAGAAAGCCAGAAATTTGTTGACTCCCCGTTCTTTTGCCAGTTTCAGGAAATTGCGTTGCCCTTGTTGTTTGTTCCAGTTGTATGTTCCATCGGGATTCAGGAAACATTCGGCACGCATCCAGGGAGAAGCAATCTGACTGTTCTCTCCTTGCTCCGTACTACCTGCTCCGACATTGAAACGCCAGAGTGACAGGCCGATACCTTTCGGCTGTCCGTTGGCGTCGTTCTCCGTGCTGAACAGCCAATCGGCTATTTGGTTTTGTTTCTCCTGCGGCCAAAGCCCGATGAATTGCATACTCCAGGCATCAGAAGCACTGAAGTATGCCATCGTCTGACAGGGTTGGTCTGTTTCTATCTGATAACGTATTTCGGGGGCAGGTTGGGAACATCCACCTGCCACACCGGCTATTGAGAAGAAGCCTAAAGCGGCTAAAATCTTTTTACCTTTCATTGTCTAGTCTATAGTCTAATACCTGTTGAAAACTATTTTATTGAAGAGTATAAATAAAAGTAGATATACCTTTAGCAGGAACAACACCTTTATTATAGCTGGGCTCACGCTTCAAATCTTTTGCTTCTGAAGTAGTATACTGTTCAAATTCACCCACTTCTTTGCCCAATCCTTCAAATGTATTATTTATTTCCGCGCGTTTATCGGTCATGTTAGTGTACACCACTACCAATTTATCTTTCTCCGGTGAAATATAGGCAGTAGCAAAGAAATCCTTTGTCTCTTCCTCCAATTTCAAATCAATACGCTGGTAGCCCGGACGCACAAATGCACTATAATTGCCCAGTACCCAAAGGTTCTTACTAGCTTTATAAGTGCCATTAGTAGCTAAATCGGCATAACTTTCGCCATCATTGCTATCAGGAGAAAGACGAATCAGATAAAAACGGCTTTTCTGACTCCAACGTTCACGGCTACAAGTAGTCCAGTATGACCAAGAACTTACATTAGCTGTTGCCAAATCCTGATGAATCACTTTTGCCATACTCAAAGCCAAGTCCATATAAGAAGCATCACCATAGCTGGCATAATCTTCATAGTTCTCACTCAACATACTCCACTCCGTCTGATATACCTTCAAACCATATTGGTCTGCTTTGGACTTAACAGAAGAACGGACAGAGTACATATTGCTCCAGTTCGTATCCAAATAATAGCTATGCCCGCAAATCAATTTAGGCAAATGAGTAAGATTACCAATATAAGTACTTGTATTATTGGGGTTGAAAAAAGCCTCTATTACATTGCCACGGGCACTTCCCGCATCACCGTTTCCATATAGATAATCCCACTTTCCTGCTTCAGCCAATAACATCTGGGTATTGGAAAGCCCTTTGGTTGTCAAACTCGCATCCAATGCTTTTGCTAACGTTGCCACTTCTGTATTCTGCCAGGCCGAACCTTCTTGTTCATTGCCATTCCAGTTATACTGCGGTTCGTTAATCGGACTAATATGAGTAATATTATATCCTTCATCAACAAAATGCTTGGCACAAGTAGCCAGGAAATCAGCAAAGTCACCATAATGTTCTGTCTTCAAATTACTAAATGCCCCTTTATCCGAACGTGCTTGTCCGTTATAAGTATAGTATACAGGAGGTGTATTACTGAACAGTACGAATGCCTCACAGCCATACTCTTTAGCCTTTTCCATAAAATATCTCCGCCCCGCAGATTTGGACCAATCATAACTTCCATTTGCACTTGTCAAAAAACAGTCGACACGTCGTTCCTTTTTATCTGAAACAATACCACTTGCATCTCCTTGTTCTTCCGAACCTCCTCCCAAATTAAACCGCCACATGGATAAACCGATGCCCTGCGAATTCCCTTTGTCATCAACTTCGCGGGAAAATAACAATTTTGCAATGGCTTCTTTATTGGAAGTGCTCCAGTATTTGCCTACATATTCCATATCCCATGCATCGGAAGATGCAAAACCATCAATAGTCTGATATACAGTTGAGGCATCAATTGTAACATTGATAGTGGTATCGGTCGGCAGTTTCACTTCATATTCCGGCACGAATGTATATTCATCATTACATGCGCAAAGCCCTGCCGCCATGCATGAAAGTCCTATAAATAAATTTCTGTGTTTCATAATCATTTAATTAATTATATCCGGGATTCTGTACTATACTACCATTACTCTGACTAATCTCTGTGGTCGGAATCGGGTATACCAAGTCACGCTCTTCTTTGAAATTACGTCCCTTAGAGCTACTTTCCTTCTGATTTCCAAGCTCATACGTATCGGTAGATTCTTTTGTATTGTATATCACAAATGAACCGTTCGGTCCCATAATATCACTCATAACAGACTTTCCACTATCATTTTTCCAGCGACGAATATCAAACAGACGTTGGTTTTCCAATGCCAGTTCAAGACGACGTTCCTGACGTATCGCATCGCGAAGTTCAGTACCACTGGATTCTACCGGACCTAAGTCTACACGTTCTCTGACTTTATTTAAAGCCCAGCGAGCCTGTCCGTCATCTTTCAACACATTTTCAACTTCGGCATACATCAACAATACATCCGCATAACGTAGAATACGATAGTTCAATGGATTATGAGAAGCATCGTATGGTTCAGGACGTTGGGCATAAGGAATGTATACTTTACGAGTCACACGACCTGACTTATGTGAATCGGTCGAAACCGAATAAGGTACAGTAGAAGACCAATGGGTATCCCCCGGCACACTGGTTGCTTTGTCTTTAATAATAGTCCATTTCAAACGTATGTCATCTCCTGCTGTCTTGAAAGCCGTCTCCAAATTACTTGTCGGCAAGCCCCATGCCCAGCCACCGTCATCACGGGAACCACATACAACAGGCATTCTAAGTCCTAAATTATAGGCTATATCACTATTAGTCTGCACTTCAAACAGTGATTCAACACTATTATTATGAGAAATGCTCCACACATCTCCAAAATCATCCAACAAATCATACCCTTGTGATGCATGCCCATTCAAACCCATCACTTGTTCCAGCATATCCTCTGCTTCCTCATATTTTTCCTGATAAAGATAAGCTTTTGCCAATAGCCCTTGTGCTGCCCCTTTAGTGGCACGCCCTAAGTCGGCACTGGCATATTCACCTTTAACAGGTAATACATTAGCAGCATCTTTCAGGTCATTCTCAATCTGTGTGTACACCTCTGCTGCAGAAGCACGCTGAATCCCTTCTATCTCCGAAGGCATCTTCATCCCCAGTACTAACGGCACACCACCAAAGTATCTCACCAAATCAAAATATTGATAAGCGCGTAAGAATTTAGCTTCAGCCACATAACGATCTCTCAACGATTCGTCCTCAAACTCTACACCTGGTATTCTCTCAATCGCAATGTTACACCGCAATATACCCTTGTAACGATATTGCCAGAAGTTCTGACTACATTCTCCTCCACCATATGCATCACCTGTAAAAAAGGCCAGATCTTCATAAGCCCCCTGATCTTCACCAGTATTACCGACCCACATATCATCCGTACACATATCACCGCACAAATAAAATTTCTGTACCTGCCACCAGTCATCCCAGAATATGGATTGATAACATCCTGTAATCTGCTGCTTGCACTGATCTTCATTCACAAAATATTCACTCAAATCCTGCTGACCGAGTACTGGCGTATCCAGGAAATCCGAACAACCGGCTAATGACAATGTAGAAGCGGCTATAGTCAAGCCTAAAATATATTTTTTCATATTCTTATCTCTGTTAATAGCATTAGAAATTCATATTGATTCCAAAAAGGTATGTACGCGGGTTAGGATACCCTGCCCAATCAATACCCGATTCTGTTACTTTTCCTTCAGTACCTAAGGCAGCCGCTTCAGGGTCCATTCCTGAATATCCGGTAATAGTGAACGGATTCTGTGCCGAGAAAGACAGGCGCAATGAAATTTTCTTCGTCCATTTCTTTGGCAATGTATATCCTATCTGCAACTGCTTGCAACGTAAATAAGAACCATCTTCCACATAGAAAGAAGAAACACGTGTCCAGTTCTGATTGGCATCATTGTACGACAGACGGGGTAAATCATAACTTGTTCCCTCACCATGCCAAGAAGCATTGTAGGTTCCGGCATATACATTCTCACCCGACACTCCCGAATAGCGTCCTTTAGTCGTGTTGTATACATCGTTTCCTATTGTACCATAAAAATTGGCTGCAAAGTCAATATTCTTCCATGCTAAACGGGCATTAATACCAACCATAAGATCTGGAAATGCATTTCCAATAAAAGTCTTATCATTATCATCCAGCTTACCATCATGGTTCAAATCCTTGAAACGAATATCTCCCGGTTGAGCATTGGGTTGAATGACTGTTCCATATTCATCGGTATGTGCATTTACTTCAGTCTGATTTTGGAAAATACCATCAGCCACATATCCATAAAAACGGCTGATCTCACCACCTTCTTCATTACGTATGATGTAATCTCCATTAAAACTTCCGGCATTAATCGGAGTAGAACCCAATAGTTTAATAGCTTTATTTTTAACGGATGACAGGTTCAATCCAATTCCATAATCAAAATCACCTTTACGATCTTCCCAGTTAATAGAAAGTTCCCAACCCGTAGCTCTCATTTTACCTACATTCTCCCACATCTGTCCATTCCACATCGGGAACCCTAAAATCAGCATATTATCTTTTTTCAGCAGCATATCATGGGATTCTTTACGGAACCATTCTGCAGTCACCGACAAACGGTTTTTCAAAAATGCCATATCAATACCGATATTATAATCTTCTACAGTTTCCCATCGGATCAATGAGTTACCAATCGAACCTACCGCTGTACCAATCTCACGATTACCACCAAATACATAATCGGCAGCTCCAATAGTAGACTGATAAGCCGAATTGTCAATATTCTGATTACCCACACGTCCCCATCCTGCATGAATCTTCAAGTTATCAAAGATATGCTGTTTTTTCATGAATGGCTCTTCTGAAATACGCCATGCTGCAGATACTGCCGGAAAAGTTGCGTATTGATTATCTTTCATGAATTTAGAAGAACCATCCACACGGATAGAAGCAGTCAAATAGTAACGGTCGTTGTAATTATACATCACACGTCCCAGATAAGAGATCAATGAAGAATAGGCATTCACGCCTGCTGTCTGCGGATTCTGCGTACCGGCTGAAACATAATGCAGGTTCTCTTCATTGGTAGGAGTGCGTTCCTTTGATCCTTCCAACCAATATTCCTGGAAACGTTCCATCGTATAACCAGCCATCACATTCAAATTGTGTTTATGATTAAAACTCTTAATCCAGTTTACTGTATTCGTCCAGTTCCAGTCCACCCAATTATCGGTTTTACGATATGCTTTGCTGTAATCGGATTTCTCTAATGTATCGATATTGAAAGAAGGAGTAAACTCATCTGAAATACGGAAACGGGCATTGACACCAAACTGTGAACGAATAACCAAGCCTTTAATCGGTTCAATGTTTACATACGGATTGGCTAATAAACCATACTCATCACTATGTTTATCCATACGGGCTAATTGGGCAACCGGATTCCACACCAAGTTGTTGCTGGAACGGGCATAGTTGTCGTATTCATTAGTCGTCCATTCACTTTGAGGACGCATGATCGGAGTTGTGGGGTCCATAGCCATTATATTTCCCAATAAACTGGGAGTATCTGTCCAATTCTCATATTTCGGGGTAAAGTCAATACCTGCTTTTACTATATTATTAAAAGTGTATTCCATACTGAAACGGGCTGTCAGCTTTTGCCAGTTACCTACAGTGTATTGTGAGTCTTGCCCGAAATAACCAATATTGGCAGAGTAAAGCAACTTATCCGTACCTCCGGAGAAATTAAAATTATAATTATGAATCAGTGCTGTCTTCTTCATGCTTTCATCCCACCAGTCAGTACCTTCCGCATCTGTGATATTCTCCTTGCTGTTATAACGGGGCTCTGCATTATCATTAATATAACGCGCCTTGAACACATATTCGTATTCGGAAGCTTTTGCCATCTCCGGTTTCTTCAATGTCTGAAAACCGGCAGAAGCAGAGAAACCGAATTGGGTAGCTCCCTTTTTACCTTTCTTGGTAGTAATAAGGACAACACCGTTAGAGCCACGTGTACCATAAATAGCTGCTGCTGAAGCATCTTTCAGCACTTGCATGGATTCAATATCGTTCTGGTCAAGAAAATTGATATTGGTTCCCACCGGCATTCCATCAACGACATACAACGGATCAGAACCATTGACGGTAGATACCCCCCGAATAATAACACGAGGTGAAGTACCCGGACCGCCACCACCGGTAATCTGCACACCATTAATCTTTCCCTGCAAGGCATTCATGGCATTACCGCCAGTCAGCTTTTTCAGTTCATCTCCTTTGATAGCAGATATAGAGCTTGTCAAGTCACTCTTCTTCACTGCACCATAGCCGATAACAACTACTTCATCCAAAGCTTGTGTATCATCTTCCATGACTACATTTATGACATTCTTTCCATTGACTTTAACTTCTTGTGTCTTATACCCAATCATGGAAAATACAATAGTCGCATCTTTAGGAACATTAGTCAGTGTATAGTTTCCATCCAGATCCGTGACAGTACCATTTGTAGTACCCTTCACCAGAACAGTCAAACCAATCATTGGTTCTTTATCACTAGCTGCAATAGCAGTACCAGTCAGACTTCCCTGCTGAGCATAAAGGCTCAGCGCAAAGAACGATAATAATAAAAATAGATATCGTTTCATGTTTTTATGGCATTATTTTAATTATTTCTTCAGCAATTTAGACTGAACAAGATGTGTATCAAATATAAAGGTGTATTTACCTGCGGGTACCTTTTTAGATGAATCATTCGTATTAGTAGCAAATGATTCGTTTTTACCGTCAAAACGCCAACCTGGCTCCAGCCAATCGCCATTGGCATTATAGGGAGTTATTGTCACGTCAAAAGAATCTTGTTTACTCCAAGTCAATTCTGCAGTGAGACAATGCGGATTGTCCGGATCTTGAGTCAATTCATAGACATTCTTAGGTCCGTCCCAGCCTTTGGCGCCATCAAACCATCCGCCAACGAATCCCATTTTAAGTCCGTCAATAATTGGTGTTCCCGGCGAATAAGCCTCTACTGTATAGGTTCCCTCTTCTGTATTAAAGTTTATTTCATAATAACTCTTTTCGGGTAGAATGATCGGCTGTACATCTTCAGAGATACCAGTTAATTTTCCCGGATTATTTTTATCATCACCAAAACAGATGCTGAAGCTATATTTGCTTGTAATGAAACGGATCGGGGTATTTGGAGCAGGTGAATAACAACGAGCCTTATAGGTGAAATTCGTTACTCGTTCTATAGGCATCGGAACTCCCCACACGTCATTGCCTGTAAGTAATTTACTGTCTGTTCCTTCAAAATCAACCAAATACATATTTTCATAATCTTTCACTCTGGAAACAAGTACTGAATAGTTCTTTTCCGCAACATTACCGAAAGTATCGACAGCGCGTATAACCAATGTATAGGTCCCAGTCTTATCAGAAGGAAATACAACAGTAGTATTCAATGTTCCTTTCTTCTCTCCTTCTTCAATATCCTGACGTTCCAAGATTTCCAAATCAGGAACAGCTAATTCCAAATAATCCAATTCCTTATTATCTTCTGCAGTGAACCGGAATGTTTTAGAAGTACCTTCGGACAACACAATATTAATATTATCACTTAAAAGACCAATAGACGGAGTCAAGACTGGTTCTGTATAATCACCATCCATCGTAACCAGGACATCATTTGTTGATGTACGCCCACCTAAATCGGTAACTGTTACCTTTATAGTAAAACTGTCACCTTTCGTTTTTTCAGGAATAGTGAAACCATAATTCAGATTATACTCATACAATGGTTCTGAATAAAGAGCCGACAATTCAATTGTCTTGTCCAAGTAAAGCTCTGCACATTGTAGATTGATAGAACGAATACCGTCTTTATCTGCAATTTTACCTGCAATTTTAAATTCATAGCCTGTCAATGTACGGATATGATCGGACGTTAACTCAAGAGTTGGAGATTGTCCGTCTACATCTCTATAGTCCTCATCGTCACTACATCCAACAAACAAGGTCGCTGCTGAAAGGAAAGTCCACAAAACCGTGCTTTGCAACAATTTAGCTTTCATAATAATTAGTATTTAATGATTAATATTATCTCGGTACGACTTCTCAATATATAAAATATCGGCAAATCGACATGACAAATGTAAACGATTCCAACTATATAAACCGATAAAAATCATGCAGAGAAGCTATATAAATCGTGCAATGCACGATTTGCATACTCTAAATAAAATATTTATTCCTATTTTTGAGCTTGTAAATGAAACGAATAATTACGAATCATGAAGAAACACATTGCTTCTATTTTATTTCTGTGTCTGCTATCAGTTTCTCAATCAATAGCTCAATCCCATTCTATCAAACGATTGGGCATTGAACAGGGATTATCTAATAATTATGTGATTAGTATCGCACAAGATAAACAAGGCTTCTTATGGTTTGCTACAGAAGAAGGACTTAATAAATTCGATGGCACCCGTTTCATTACCTATTATAAGAATGACTTATCGCAAAGTAGCCAAGGAATCACTGGTAATGAACTCAATCGGGTATACGCTGACAATAAACGTCCCATTATATGGATAGCGACTCAACGGGACGGATTAAATGCATATAATTACAACAAGCAAGCATTTACAGCTTATTCACATAATCCGGACGATCCTCATAGTTTGATTACAAATGATGTAACAGACATCGCTCCTTCTGCTCAACACGAAGATGGCCTGTGGATCAGTACTTATTATAGAGGCATAGAATATCTCGATATTAACAGTGGGCAGTTCACTCATTATAACAAGAATACAGTGCCGGCCTTATCTTGCGAACAAACATGGACTGTACTGGACGGAGGGGATGGAAACCTATACATCGGTCATGTCGGTCACGGATTCAGTATTCTTTCACTTAAAGATAAAAATGTAAAAAACTTCCAGAATCATTCGGGAGACCCGAAGAGCCTGCCCGGCAATGATGTGCGATGTCTCACTAAAGATACAAACGGTAATATATGGCTCGGGACAGATAAAGGCCTGGCTCTTTTCAATGTTGCCGATCAAAGCTTTATCACTTTTAAGAATAACAAAAATGATAGATATGCAGCCTTATGCAATCGGATATTAGCTATTAAACAATTAAATGACGGCAAACTTTGGATCGCTTCAGAACTTAATGGCATTACTATACTGGATCTCAAACAAAGTATGTTTCTCTCACCCGAACAGGTTTCCCTAGAATATATTCAGGAAGGCGATGATAGCCGAAGTCTCTCCAATGCAAGTGCCCGGTGTATATTCCAAGATTCTTTTGACAACATCTGGATAGGCACATGGGGAGGAGGAATCAATTTTATCAGCAGAAAGCCACCCTTATTCACAACATTAAGTTATTCTCCGATTCCTAACAATGAAAACAGCCTGAACAATAAAGTAGTGAGCAGTCTCTGTACCGACAGACAAAGACGTATATGGATTGGAACAGACGGAGGTGGTATCAATGTATTTGAAGGGGACAAACGTATTGCTATTTACAGAAAAGAAACAGGAGACATCCCCTCGAATTTTATATTGACCGCTTTGCAGGATTCAAAAGGAAATCTATGGTTCGGTTCTTTTCAAGGAGGAATCAGTTATTATGATACTCGGAATAAAAGATTTCGTTCCATCTCTCTCATGGGACAGTACAATCAGGATGTCCGTACGATCTACGAAGATACTCAACACAATATCTGGGTAGGATACAGCGGAGGAATCATTGTATTGAATCCCCTTAATATGGAAATTATCCGACACTACAACACAGAAAACAGTGAACTACATAGCGATTTCGTACGTTCTATAGCTCAAGATGAGAAAGGGCGCTTCTGGATTGGAACCTTCGGAGACGGACTTGGCGTATACACGCCTGATCTACAGAAAATCAAGACCTTTGTCCAAAGGGATGGTTTCTGTTCCAACACCGTCAATCAGATCATACAGGATAAGCACAAAAGGATGTGGATAGGAACAGGAGAAGGACTAGTATGTTTTCCTTCAACCGATGCATTAACTTACAAAACATATCAACGAAAAGATGGTTTAACCAATACAAATATCTGTGCAATAACCGAAGACAAGAAGGGTAATATATGGTTTAGCAATAATAAAGGCGTTAGTTGTTATGTTACAAGTAAAGACTGTTTTTACAATTATGGTCACTCTGATGATGTTCCGGCCGGAAGTTTCTCAAGCGGTTGTGTAACACAAAATAACAACGGATGGATCTATTTCGGTTCTATCAATGGCGTATGTTGCTTCAATCCTGACATTGCAATGAATGAACAACCCACTCCATCGGCAGTTATTACGGAAATGAAAATACTCGGACGATTGAGCAACCTGGAAAATAATGACATGATTATCAATTTATCCAAAGGACAGAATGTAGAATTAAGTCATGCGCAAAATAGCTTTGGACTTACATTTAACGTACAAAACTATTCACTAGTCAACCAAGTGGAATATGTTTATATGCTGAAAGGGCTTGAAAACTCATGGTACACCGTCAATGAGAACAACAGCGTCACTTTCCGAAACATTCCTCCGGGAAAATATGAATTCCTCATCAAAGCAAGGGTACATAATCAGGAATGGCCGGAAGAAGCGACTTCACTTACCATCCGTGTCAATCCCCCTCTTTGGCTGACATGGTGGGCAAAACTTATCTATATTTGGGTATCTATCAGCATCATTTATCTTATCCTGCATGCATATAAAAAGAAGCTGGATTTGGAAAGCCTCTATACGCTGGAAAAGAAAAACCATGAGCAAGAACAGGAATTGAACCAGGAACGTTTGCGGTTCTATACTAATATTACCCATGAGCTGCGTACGCCATTGACCTTAATCCTCGGTCCTTTGGAAGATATGCAAAAAGAGACCTCACTTCCGGCAAAACAAGCCCAGAAGTTATCTGTCATCCATCAGAGTGCACTACGGTTGCTCAACTTGATTAATCAAATACTGGAATTCCGGAAGACAGAGACACAAAACAAGAAATTGTGTGTCAGCAAAGGCAATATCGCTCCTCTGATCTATGAGATAGGGCTTAAATACAAAGAACTAAATCAAAAGACCAAGATTGATTTCCAAATTCAGATAGAGAAAGAAGAAATGCTCCTTTTCTTTGATAAGGAAATCATTACCATCGTTTTGGACAACCTGATTTCCAACGCGATCAAATATACGGAACAGGGACGCGTCACTCTAAGTTTGTATCAGACAATGCGCAATGAGGTTGCTTATACAGAGATAAAAGTCAGTGACACGGGATATGGAATTTCTGCTGAAGCCCTGCCACATATTTTTGACCGTTATTATCAGGAAAGCGGCAAGCATCAGGCATCCGGAACAGGCATTGGCTTGGCCCTAGTGAAAAATCTGGTCACCCTGCATGAAGGAGAAATCCGGGCAGAAAGCATACAAAACGAAGGAAGTACTTTCTATATCAGCCTATTGACGGATAATATCTATCCCAATGCTTTACACGCAGATTCTACAGAACCGATTCAAGAAGATACGAATCAGGAAGCAAGCCTTGAATATCCACAAGAAACCACACTGGATATCGGTAAACCGATCCTGTTGATTGTAGAAGACAATGAAGAGATACAGAAATATATCGCTGAGTCCTTCGCAGATTCATTCGAAGTACTCACTGCCTACAACGGAGAAGAAGGGAAGCAACAAGCTCTTAGCCGCATCCCGGATATTGTAGTCAGCGATATTATGATGCCTGTCATGGACGGTATCATTCTCTGCCGGCAATTGAAAGAGGACGTACGGACCAGTCATATCCCTGTCATCCTATTGACAGCCAAAGACTCTCTGCAAGATAAAGAAGAAGGATATGAGGTAGGAGCCGATTCTTATCTGACAAAGCCTTTCAGTGCTTCTCTGCTGCGTAGCCGTATCAATAATCTGCTGGAATCAAGAAAGAAACTGATAGCTCAATTCCAGACACAATCCGTTCCGGGCAATCAGGCAGATTTAAAAGAAAAACGTATCGTAATCGCCGAAGCTCTAAGCAAGCTGGATAATGAATTTATTGAAAAAATCACCCTTTTAATCGAAGAAAACCTCTCTTCGGAGAAGATTGATATTACCTATCTTTCAGACAAGATGTGTATGAGCGGTTCCACCCTCTACCGGAAAATGAAAGCACTGACAGGATTATCGACCAACGAATATATCCGGAAAGTGAAAATGCAAAATGCAGAACGTTTATTGCTTGAAGGGAAGTTCAACATCTCTGAAATCGCCTATAAAGTAGGAATGAACAGTACGGGGTATTTCCGTCAATGCTTTAAAGAGGAATTTGGCGTCTCGCCTTCGGATTACCTGAAGCAGATCATACAATCATAAAAAGGGAGAGAGCCATTTACACTTAATACGTTTTGAGAAACAAATTAAGCTCCTACCGAAAAAGAAGAGGGTAAAGTCATAATGCCTAAATTAAAAGGAAAGAGTCCGGTGCTAATACCGAACTCTTTATCTATCTTGCTAATTTATAAACCTCCAACTTTTGGAGGCCACTTCAAACGATGCGGCAGGAGTATTTCTCTAAAGAAAAGTGTTTTAACACATTCTTTATAAATCTAATTATAATAAAGGAGGGGAGGAACCTATTAAAACAGAACCTGTTAAACAGCATCTACAAAAAGGATTTACAAGTAGCAGTCGTGCGAACTAAGTCATTCCCTCAATTCTTCAGTCATTGTCTTTAGTAATGACCTGCTATCACTTAACGGCAAATCCGTAGCTAAATCCCAACTCATCATACCTTTCAGCTTCTGTTCTTTTGCATAACGGGTTTTGATACGAATGTTATCCTGACCGTCAAACACATAAGTATCTCCCTGATAGATCACTTCATTCTGTGCAGGACTCGTAACCAATCCATTCTGTACAAAATTGAAATAAGCCTCTGTCTTCTTTGAATTATCTTTGGTCACCCCATAAAAAGGAACTCCTGCCACCAGTTTTTCCTTCGGAATACCATACTCCAATACCATCTGTATATCCGAACAATATTTCTCTATCGGAAAACGAACCGGTGAAGGACCATAGCACTGAAGTGAAATAAAATCAACAGCTTCAATAGCTTCCTTACTAATCTTATAACAAACAGGATGCAGAGATACACTGAAAAGATACTTGTTTCCCAACACTTCCCGCATCTTCAGGATAGCCAAACTATAATCTTTATATTCTTTCTCATTTTCTGCCCACTCAAAATCAAGATCAATGCCATCCAGTTTATTCTTTTCCAGTACAGTCTTTATGTTCTTTGCAAACGTCGTACGAGCGGCCTCATCGGCCACCATCGCTTTCCATTCGCCACTGGAAGCTCCCAAACGTATTTTCACTTTTGTACCTTTTACTTTTGCACGAACCGATTTAATCAAACCTTCCCAAGTGGTCACCCCTTTTCCCTGAAATGCACGTGGATTCTCAAATGACAATGATCCGTCTTTATTAGGATGAACATTCAAGAAAATAAGGTCGTCACTTGCCCGCAAGCTTTCTGTAGAGATACGACCACGGTTGTAAAAATTACCCCGCACATAAGAACTGACCATATAGTCTTGCTGTGCAAACAATGATAATCCAACAAACAAAAAAAAGAAGAAGAATACAATTTTTCTTAGCATTAGCATAATGATTGATAATTAAAACGTTTAGATTGCAAAAATACGCATATCAAAGGGAAACAGATGTTCAAAAACAACTATAATACTTCCAAAAATCAACATAAAGTTTTCTATTCAGAAATTTACAACAGATAAATATTGAATTCTCTAACATCATCCAAAGGGATAAGAATAATATTTGCAGGTTTCTACTAAAACATAAATAAAAGAAAGAGTTCCATTTTCCGCAAAAAAAGCCTATCTTTGTTCCGTTAAGATAATAAATCACGCATAAAACTCATGCCAAGAGATTCATTTTGCATACAATATACCAACTGTACGGGATGTCCAAAAAATGTTGAGAATATCCTTGTATATAGAAACTTACCTAAAGGAGAGCATATCCCCAAGGATAAGTGTACGCAGAATTGTATGCTTTTTATGATAAAGGGCGAATTACTTATCAATAGCGAAGAGCATCCCGGAATAACGTTACGCGAGAGACAAATTGTTTTGCAAGCTATTGGCTCCAAGGTCGAAATACTGGCACTGACAGATGTGGAATACGTTATCTACTGGTTCAACGAACTGCCTTTGCTTTGCGAAGACCGATATAAGGAAATGATGGAACAGGCGGAAGCTCCTTTGACCTACACTCCACTGATTATGAGTGAAAGGCTTTACCACCTTGTCACCAGTATGCCCGAATTCCTCGCTGAAGAAAACCCTTGCAGCAAGTATATCGACTTAAAATGCAAAGAACTGGTTTTCTTGATTACCAACTTCTATCCGCTGCCCCAACTGGGTTCATTCTTCTATCCGATCAGCACTTATACGGAAAGTTTCCACTATTTCGTCATGCAGAATTACAGCAAGGTGAAGAACGTGGAAGAATTTGCGCATCTGGGAGGATATACGACCACTACTTTCCGCCGACTATTCAAAAACCTCTATGGTGTGCCCGTATACGAATGGATACTGGAAAAGAAACGGGAAGGAATCCTGGAAGACCTACAGCACACCAAAATGCGAATCACTGAAATCTGTAACAGATACGGATTCGACTCTCTGTCTCATTTCGCACACTTCTGTAAAGACTCTTTTGGCGATACCCCACGCGCTCTACGCAAAAAAGCAGCCGGCGGTGAGAAAATCGGAAAGGTACAATAAACAGTCCCATCCTACTAATCTGCCAATCAGTTGCACCATGCGTACATACTGGCTGGCATATTGACACATTGGCGCATTGATCCATTATTAAAGAATTATTTCTTTAATTCCTTGCTCAATCAATCTATTTCCCCTATTTTTGCAGTCTGTAAGAGGTGTAAAACGTCGAAATTTTAGTTCTAACAATTAAATAATTTAAATTCAATCATTTATGTGGTTAAGTAATTCATCTGTAGGAAGGAAAGTGGTGATGAGCGTTACCGGTATCGCCCTTGTCCTGTTTCTAACATTTCACATGGCGATGAACTTGGTTGCGATCATCTCGGCTGATGGTTACAACATGATTTGTGAGTTCCTGGGAGCAAACTGGTATGCATTAGTGGCTACCGCAGGACTGGCTGCTCTTTTCGTGATTCACATCATCTACGCATTCTGGCTGACCATGCAGAATCGCAAAGCGCGTGGTAGCGAACGCTATGCAGTGGTTGACAAACCGAAAACTGTAGAATGGGCATCTCAAAACATGTTGGTGCTGGGTCTGATCGTCATCGTAGGTCTTGGTTTGCACCTCTTCAACTTCTGGGCAAAAATGCAGTTGCCGGAACTGATGCACAACATGGGCATGCACGCTGATACACTGACGCTGGCTTATGCTGCCAATGGTGCTTATCACATCCAGCAGACTTTCTCTTGCCCGGTTTACGTAGTTCTTTACCTCGTTTGGCTGTTTGCGTTGTGGTTCCACCTGACTCACGGCTTCTGGAGCTCTATGCAATCACTGGGATGGAACAACAAAGTATGGATCAATCGTTGGAAATGCATTTCTAACATCTATTCTACGATTGTTGTACTCGGTTTCGCACTGGTAGTAGTGGTATTCTTCGTGAAAACACTGATTTGTGGCGGTGCTTGCTAAATAGTAAATTGTAAATGATTAAATTGTAAATAATATTATGATCAAGATAGATTCAAAAATTCCAGAAGGCCCGGTGGCTGAGAAATGGACCAACTATAAAGCTCACCAGAAATTGGTGAATCCCGCTAATAAACGTCGTTTGGACATCATCGTTGTGGGTACAGGTCTGGCAGGTGCTTCTGCCGCTGCTTCACTTGGTGAAATGGGTTTCAGAGTATTCAATTTCTGTATTCAAGATTCTCCCCGTCGTGCACACTCTATCGCTGCACAGGGTGGTATCAATGCTGCAAAAAATTATCAAAATGATGGTGACTCGGTTTACCGTCTGTTTTACGATACTGTAAAAGGTGGCGACTATCGTGCCCGTGAAGCAAACGTATATCGTTTGGCTGAAGTATCCAACGCTATCATCGACCAATGTGTAGCTCAAGGTGTTCCTTTTGCTCGCGAATACGGTGGTACACTGGACAACCGTTCTTTCGGTGGTGCACAGGTATCACGTACTTTCTACGCTAAAGGCCAGACAGGTCAGCAATTATTGCTGGGTGCTTACTCTGCATTGAGCCGCCAGGTAAACGTAGGTACTGTTAAACTGTACACTCGTTATGAAATGCAGGATGTTGTCATCGTTGACGGACGTGCTCGCGGTATTATCGCTAAAAACCTTGTAACAGGTGAATTGGAACGTTTCGCCGCTCACGCAGTAGTTATCGCTACCGGTGGTTATGGTAACGCTTACTTCCTGTCTACCAACGCTATGGGTTGTAACTGTACAGCTGCTATCTCTTGCTACCGCAAGGGTGCTGTATTCGCTAACCCTGCATACGTTCAGATTCACCCGACTTGTATCCCTGTACACGGTGACAAGCAGTCTAAGCTGACTTTGATGTCTGAATCTCTTCGTAACGACGGTCGTATCTGGGTTCCGAAGAAAAAAGAAGATGCTGTGAAACTTCAGAAAGGCGAAATCAAAGGAAGTGATATTCCGGAAGAAGACCGCGATTATTACTTGGAACGCCGCTATCCGGCATTCGGTAACCTGGTTCCGCGTGATGTTGCCAGCCGTGCTGCTAAAGAACGTTGCGACGCCGGTTTCGGTGTAAACAACACCGGTTTAGCCGTATTCCTCGATTTCTCTGAAGCTATCAACCGTTTGGGTATCGATGTTGTCCTCCAACGTTATGGTAACCTCTTCGATATGTACGAGGAAATCACTGACGTTAATCCGGGCGAACTGGCAAAAGAAATTAATGGCGTAAAATATTATAATCCGATGATGATTTATCCGGCTATCCACTACACAATGGGAGGAATCTGGGTAGACTACGAACTGCAAACCACTATCAAGGGTCTGTTCGCTATCGGTGAATGTAACTTCTCCGACCACGGTGCAAACCGCCTCGGTGCTTCTGCATTGATGCAAGGTTTGGCTGACGGTTACTTCGTATTGCCTTATACAATCCAGAATTATCTGGCAGATCAAATCACTGTTCCTCGTTTCTCTACTGATCTTCCTGAATTTGCTGAAGCAGAAAAAGCAGTTCAAGCTAAGATCGACAAGTTCATGAGTATCCAGGGTAAAGAATCTGTTGATTCTATCCACAAGAAACTGGGTCATGTCATGTGGGAATATGTAGGTATGGGACGTACGGCAGAAGGCTTGAAGAAAGGTATTGCCGAATTGAAAGAAATCCGCAAGGAATTCGAAACGAATCTGTTTATCCCCGGTTCCAAAGAAGGTATGAACGTAGAGCTTGACAAAGCAATCCGTCTGTACGACTTCATCACAATGGGTGAGCTTGTTGCTTACGATGCATTGAACCGTAACGAAAGTTGTGGTGGTCACTTCCGTGAAGAATACCAGACTGAAGAAGGAGAAGCTAAACGTGATGACGAAAACTTCTTCTATGTAGCATGTTGGGAATATCAAGGTGACGATGAAAAGGCTCCGGTATTGCACAAAGAACCGCTGGTATACGAAGCTATCAAGGTTCAGACTCGTAACTACAAGAGCTAATCGGTGAAGTTAAACATTTAAAAGAATTAGAAGAAAATGGATAAAAATATATCATTTACACTGAAGGTATGGCGCCAAGCTGGTCCGAAAGCTAAAGGTGCTTTTGAAACCTACCAAATGAAAGATATCCCCGGTGATACTTCCTTCCTCGAAATGCTGGATATTCTGAACGAACAGCTCATCAGCGAAAGAAAAGAACCGGTAGTATTCGATCATGACTGCCGCGAAGGTATCTGCGGTATGTGTTCTCTTTACATCAACGGACACCCGCACGGTCCTGCAACAGGTGCTACTACTTGCCAAATCTATATGCGTCGTTTCAACGACGGTGATACCATCACTGTTGAACCTTGGCGTTCGGCTGGTTTCCCTGTCATCAAAGACTTGATGGTAGACCGTACTGCATACGACAAGATTATGCAGGCTGGTGGTTATGTAAGCGTACGCACAGGTGCTCCGCAGGATGCTAACGCTATCCTGATCGCGAAACCTATCGCTGACGAAGCTATGGATGCTGCTTCTTGTATCGGTTGCGGTGCTTGTGTAGCTGCATGTAAGAATGGTTCTGCTATGTTGTTCGTTTCTGCAAAAGTCAGCCAGTTGAACTTGTTGCCGCAAGGTAAACCGGAAGCTTTGCGCCGTGCAAAAGCTATGTTGTCAAAGATGGATGAACTGGGATTCGGTAACTGTACAAACACTCGTGCTTGTGAAGCTGAATGTCCGAAGAATATTTCTATCAGCAACATCGCTCGCTTGAACCGCGACTTCATCATCGCAAAATTAAAAGACTAGAAACTGCTAGATTTCAATAGCGAGAGCTTAATTTGATTAATGACAGAATCCCCTGCCGACTAGTTCGACAGGGGATTTCTTTATGTATGAGTAGATCACAATTATTATTAATACGGATCAGTAACATGAACTTTTAATTCATAAGTTTCACCGATTTCACCTTATAGCCAAAACTGTTATGAATGAGAGAATTACGGGTGAAAGCGAGGATTGAAATAAGGTAAAATCATTCGTTACCGCGTAAGCGTCTCCGCGATTCTATCTTGTCGCCCTTTTTTCATTCTTATATTTTTGCTATGTATAAAAATGAAGCATTATGGATTTAGCAGAAAATCGATTTGGAAAAACTTGGAAACATTTCCTTGAAGCATTGAAAGTAGACTACAATTGTTCTTTAGCCGATGTTTGCCGCGATCAGCATACCACTTTTGGTGGTATGAGTTCCTGGATGTCCAGACGGGGCTATAGCGTTAAACAAGCCAAGGCAG
>NZ_JAPQKZ010000005.1:0-209824 GCF_027257075.1 Bacteroides sp. LFL-34
ATAATTGGAATATAGCAACTTGTTGCCAAATGCATGAGGAAAAAGCAGCATAGCCAAAAGAAAATATAGCAGAACTGTAAAATATAAAAGAGGTTGTGCCAACGTTTTGACACAACCTCGTTCGACACCGAGAAACATCCTGTTTCTTTTAAAGGAACGAGCTGTTTCTTTAAAGACGGATATTAAATAGTTTACTTTGTAATGATTTTATCTTATTGATGTTTTTTCAGTTCTTCTTGTAAGATGACTGGTTCGTTGGTGGTAATGAAATCTACTTTCTGTTCGATCAGCGATTTCATATCTTCCACTTCGTCCACAGTCCACACATTTACTTTCAAGCCGAGTTCATGAGCTTCTTTGATCCATTCGGGGTGTTTCTTAATCACTCCCATGTGATAATCAAGACCGGCAGCACCGAGTTCCTTTAATTCTTTGGGAGACAGTTCCCCGTTAAGGTAAAATACCGGAGTACCGGCAGGAGCCAGGCGGATAAACTCTTTCATGGCATGCAGGGAGAACGTGATATATTCCATGCGGTTTTCCAGTCCCATTTTCTTCACCATGGCAAGGATTCCCTGTACGGCTTTGGTTTCACGTTTCTTGTTACTATGTGCTTTCAGTTCGAGAATCAGTCGGGTATTACAGTTTTTCCCGGCTTCCAGATATTGTTCCAGGCTGGGTAAGTTTTCTCCGTTGGATAATTTAAGTCCGGTCAGTGCGTCACCTTTGGAATACTCCATCGGTCTCATCTTGTATACAGGATCATGGTTGACCACCAACTTGTTATCCTTAGCGATCCATACGTCAAATTCTGAACCGTAACAACCGATGGAATCTGCTTTTAGAAGTGATGAAATACTGTTTTGTGATGATCCCGGAGTTTTCCAGAATCCACGGTGGGCTATCACTTTTGTCTGTGCCTGCATACAGCAAGCAACCATTAGAAGGGCAGAAGCCATCATCATTTTTTTTAAATTCATTTGTTTGGTCTTTTAAAAGTTTGATAGATTTAATTTGGTTTGGCCTCAAAATTATAAAAAAGAAAACGCAAATCAGACAATAATATGCTAATCTGCGTTAATCCTTGAGATTTTAAAATAGAAATGTTACAAAAGAATAACAGAAAGAGCAGATTCTGTTATTCTTATCAGTTAAGTATAGGCCTCTTCGTGTATTCCTCTCACCGCACGTCCGCTAGGCTCATTCAGATTCCTGAAAGCAATATCCCACGCCAGCGCTTCTGCTGTGGAGCAGGCCACACTGGGAACACTGGGTACGGTGCGTGCTGCACTTTCACTGGGGAAATGCTCTTCAAAGATACTGCGATAATAGTATTCTTCTTTATTTTGTGGCGTGTTGATAGGGAAGCGTTCGGTAGCATGTTCCATTTGCTGATCGCTCACAGCAGCAGCTGTGATTTCCCTCAATGTGTCAATCCATGAATATCCTACACCGTCACTGAACTGCTCTTTTTGTCTCCACGCCACACTTTCCGGTAACATCTCGGCAAAGGCTTCGCGAACAATCCGTTTCTCAATTTCCTTTCCGGGGCACATTTTAGCTTTCGGATTCAGGTTCATGGCTACGTCGAGGAATTCTTTATCAAGGAAAGGAACACGTCCTTCTACTCCCCATGCTGACAAACTTTTATTGGCGCGGAGGCAATCGTACATGTGCAACTTTGAAAGTTTACGTACTGTTTCTTCGTGGAATGCTTGTGGAGTGGGAGCCTTGTGGAAATACAGATAACCACCGAAAACTTCATCGGCGCCTTCACCGCTCAACACCATTTTGATACCCATCGATTTGATGACACGTGCCAGTAGGTACATGGGAGTGGAAGCGCGTACCGTGGTTACATCGTATGTCTCGATGAAATAAATGACATCACGCAGGGCATCCAAACCTTCCTGAACAGTATAGTTTATTTCGTGATGGACAGTACCGATATATTCAGCCACTTCACGTGCTTTAATCAAATCGGGAGCACCTTTTAGTCCGATGGCGAAGGAGTGGAGTTGAGGCCACCACGCATCACTCGCTCCGTCTGTTTCTATACGCTTTGCCGCATATTTTTTGGCAATGGCGGAGATGACAGAACTATCCAACCCGCCCGAAAGAAGCACTCCGTACGGTACGTCACTCATTAACTGGCGGTGTACAGCCTCTTCTAATGCTATTTTCACATCAACGGTTTGTGCATCATTCTCTTTTACGGTTTCATATTCTGTCCAGTCGCGCGAATACCAACGTTTCATTTTTCCCTCTTTACTATAGAAGTAATGTCCGGGGAGAAATATTTCATATTCGTCACAAAATCCTTCAAGGGCTTTCAACTCGCTGCCGAAGTAGATTTTTCCCTCTTTATCTTTTCCTATATATAAAGGAATAACCCCTATCGGATCACGGGCAATCAGAAATTCATCCTTTTCCTCATCATAAAGAACGAAAGCAAAGATACCGCTAATATCTTCCAGAAAATGGATGCCTTTATCTTTGTAAAGGGCAAGAATTACCTCACAGTCACTTCCGGTCTGAAAGTTATATTTTCCCGCATATTTAGCGCGAATATCACGGTGATTGTAAATCTCACCGTTGACGGCGAGCACTTGTTTACGATCGGGAGAGTATAACGGCTGTCCGCCACTTTGCGGGTCGACAATGGAAAGACGTTCGTGAGCCAGGATGGCACTTCCGCCTACATAGATTCCACTCCAGTCCGGTCCGCGATGACGGATCTTCTGGGCCATTTTCAGTGCTTTATCTCTTAGCTCTTTCGTTTGAACTTTGATGTTGAGTATACCTGCTATTCCACACATAACTTTAATTTTTAGAGGGGGTAATGTAATCTGTTGATTGTTTATTCGCTATTTCAAAGAAGCTGACTAGCTATTCTTAATTCGTTCCGCCTTGGTTTCCCTTTCGTTCCACCAAGGTTGTCTTTCCGTTCCACCTGGGTGTTTCTTTCGTTCGACCATGGTGGAACGAATCAGATAGTACTAATCAAACTTCTGCTTTTTCCTTACTGCAAAGCTATTTCGTCAGATAAGCATCTATTTCCGCAGCTGCCTCTCGTCCTCCCGCCATGGCGCGTACCACCAGGCTGGCACCTGTTTCAGCGTCTCCGGCAAGAAATACATTCTTTGCAAATTTGGGTTGTTCCGGTTTCAGGAATCCCATCGCCAATAATACCATATCAGCCTCGATGACTTCCTTTTTTCCTGTCGGTTTCATCGTGGGACGTCCGCCATCTGCAGCCGGAATCCATTCCACTTCTTCCACTTCTACGCCTGTCACTTTTCCATTCTTTCCGAGGAACTGATTGGACGCCAGACACCAACGGCGTGTACAACCTTCTTCATGGCTGGAAGTCGTTTTGAAGACTACCGGCCATTGTGGCCAAGGAGTAGCCGGATTGTAGCCGACAGGAGGTTTCGGCATGATTTCGATTTGAGTGACACTGACGGCTCCTTGTCGTACACTGGTTCCGATGCAGTCGGAACCGGTATCTCCGCCACCTATCACAAGTACTTTTTTGCCTTTGGCATTCACCAATTTATCTTTCGGGAAAGTTTGTCCTGCCAGAATCCTGTTCTGCTGTGCCAGCATTTCAAGTGCGAAATGGATGCCTTTCAGTTCACGTCCCGGAATACTCAAATCACGTGCAGTCGGCGTTCCGGTACAGATGCAGTAAGCGTCGAATCCTTCCGGCAAATGATTGACGTCTATTTCTACTCCCATCTCAAACTGTATTCCTTCAGCAGCCAATATCTTCATCCGTCGGTCAATTACATTCTTATCCAGTTTGAAATTAGGAATACCGAACCGTAATAACCCTCCGGGCGCTTTATCCTTATCGAATAAAGTAACGCTATATCCTTTTAAATTCAGCTGATTAGCCACCACCAATCCGGCAGGACCCGCACCAATCACCGCCACTTTCTTTCCGTTTCTTCTCGGCGTCTTTACCTGTATATATCCTTCACGAAAAGCCGCTTCCACGATAGCTGCTTCATTCTCGCGAATAGTCACCGGCTGATCGCAGGAAAGTTTCAACACACACGATTTCTCGCAAAGGGCAGGACAAATACGTCCCGTAAATTCCGGAAAATCGCAAGTAGACGACAATACTTCGTATGCCTCCTTCCATTTTCCCCTGTATAATGCATCCTGCCATTCCGGTTGTTTATTTCCTATCGGGCATGCCCAATGACAGAAAGGTACGCCGCAATCCATACAGCGTGACGCCTGCAATTTACGGCTGTTTGTATTCAAAGTCTGTTCTACCTGACTATAGTCAGCGATTCGCTCGTTTACAGGGCGGTATCCCGCCTCTTGTCGAGGTATATTTAGAAATGCTTTAGGATCTCCCATCTTGTTATTTACTATTTGACGATTTACTATTTACTATTTTTAGACTATCTTGTCATTTGCTATTTGACTATTTACAGACTATACATTCAAATAGTAAATTGTAAATAGTCAAATTGTAAATCTAATAGTCTCTTTGCATGTCTGCAATTTTTTGTTGTAATTTTCTCATCTGTTCCTCCTGCAATACTTTTTTGTATTCGATGGGTACTACTTGGATGAACTGTTCTGCATAATGATTCCAGTTGTCAAGCATGGTACGGGCTAGTTTTGAGCCTGTGTACAGATAATGTTGGCGGATTAGTTCGTGTAGCTCTTTCCGGTAGCTGGCTTCTTCGATGAGTGACAGTTCCACCATTTCCATGTTGCAGAAATAATCGAAGTTGCCATCCTTGTTCCATACGTAAGCCACACCGCCACTCATACCGGCTGCAAAGTTACGTCCGGTTTGTCCGAGGACTACCACACGACCTCCGGTCATGTATTCGCAACAATGGTCACCCACGCCTTCTACGACGGCAACTGCGCCGGAGTTACGAACAGCGAAACGTTCTCCTACACGGCCGTTGATATATACTTCACCGCTTGTTGCGCCATAAAGCAAGGTATTACCGGCGATTGTATTTTTTTCGGCTTCGAAATTGCTGCGGATAGGAGGCAATACGGAGATACGCCCGCCGCTCAATCCTTTACCCAGGTAATCATTCGCTTCACCTTCCAGTTTAAAGTTAACTCCCGGTACGAGAAAAGCTCCGAAAGATTGACCTGCCGAACCTTTGAATTTTACATTCAGCGTATGTTCCGGCAATCCTTTGGCACCATATTTCTTGGCGATTACTCCGGAAAGCATAGCACCTATTGCACGGTCTGTATTGGCAATCGTATATTCTAAAGAAATCTCTTTCTCATGTTCGATAGCTTCTTGTGCGGCATCGATGATGGTTACATCCTTTACAGCAGAAATTCCATGATCTTGGTCGATGACATGACGGATAGCCGCACTGTTGTCAACACGTGCCAGCAATTTGGTGAAGTCGATTAAAGCATGTTTCGGATTTGGGTCATTGGCATCGGACTTGCGCTCGATTAAGTCTGTACGCCCGATGATATCATCCATCCGGGTGAATCCCATTTCAGCCAAATGCTCGCGGACTTCCTGTGCCAGGAATGTGAAAAAGTTTACTAAATATTCACTGCGTCCATGAAAGCGTTTACGTAACTCTTCATTCTGTGTGGCAACTCCCACCGGACAAGTATTCTGATGGCATTTGCGCATCATTACACACCCTAATACAATCAATGCCGAGGTGGCGAAGCCATATTCTTCGGCACCCATTAGTGCCATTAAGATGATGTCACGTCCGGTTTTCAGTTGTCCGTCGGCTTGCAGAACTACTTGGCCACGAAGTCCGTTCAGAACCAGTGTTTGCTGTGTCTCGCTCAATCCCAATTCCGGTGAGATACCCGCATAGCGGATAGAAGAAGCCGGAGAAGCACCTGTTCCCCCTTCAGCACCAGAGATGACAATTAGGTCCGCCTTTGCTTTTGCCACACCCGCAGCAATCGTACCGACGCCGCTTTCTGCTACCAGTTTCACACTGATTTTGGCCTGTGGATTTACATTTTTCAAATCGAAGATTAATTGTGCCAAATCCTCAATCGAATAAATATCATGATGAGGCGGAGGAGAAATCAGCGAAATTCCCGGAATGGAATGACGTGTTTTCGCAATCACATCGTTCACTTTAAATCCCGGTAGTTGTCCGCCTTCACCCGGTTTGGCTCCCTGTGCTATCTTGATTTGAATTTCGTCCGCATTAACCAGATATTCTGCCGTTACACCGAAACGACCGGAAGCTACCTGCTTGATTGCACTTCGTAAAGAACTGCCATCGGGCAGCGGTTGGAAACGGGCAGCGTCTTCGCCACCTTCACCGGTATTACTGCGTCCGTGAATTTTATTCATGGCAATAGCCATTGCCTCATGAGCCTCTTTGCTGATAGAACCAAAAGACATAGCCCCCGTGACGAAACGATGCAGAATGTTTTCCACCGGTTCTACCTGATCGATTGAAATCGGATTACGACGGAATCCCAGAAAGTCACGAAGGAAAATAGGCTTCTCTTTTTCGTCTACCAGATGGGTGTACTCTTTAAATTTTTTATAACTCCCCAGTCGTGTAGCCAATTGCAGAGTGCTGATTGTTTCCGGATTCCATGCGTGCTTTTCTCCATCTTTACGGAAAGCATACAAACCGTTATTTTTTAATAACTCTTCATTTTTAATACTTTCAAATCCTTCTTTATGGAAAGCAATGGCATCTCTGGCTATTTCTTCCAGACGGATACCTCCGATCGGTGAACCGAGTCCTCCAAAATAAGCCTTGCTCAATTCTTCACTCAAACCGACAGCTTCGAAAATCTTAGCACCACGATAGGAGCGGATCGTAGAGATACCCATCTTACTCATGATTTTAAACAAGCCTTTACAGATGGATTTGATATAGTTCTTTTCAGCAGTGGTATAATCTAACTGAATATCTTTGTCTTTTACCAGTCGGTCGAGGACAGCGAATGCCATGTAAGGATTCAGGGCACTTGCTCCGAAACCCAACAATAACGCGGCGTGCATCACTTCACGTATTTCACCACTTTCTACGATCAATGCCGTTTGCACCCGTTTACCAACTGAAATCAGGTGGTGATGAACAGCGCTTACTGCCAGCAATGATGGAATGGCAGCATGGGTAATATCCACCTCACGGTCGGTCAGGACAATGTAGTTTACACCTTCCGTCACGGATTCTTCCGCCATTTTACAAAGATGGGTCAGTGCTTCCTGCAGTCCGGCTTTCCCTTTGGCAACCTCAAACAACATGGGTAGTTTGACTGTTTTGAAGCCTTTATACCGGATATTACAAAGAATATCCAGTTGGGTATTGCTTAAAATCGGATGATTCAGGCGTACCATTTTGCAATGACTTTCACTGGGCGTCAGAATATTCATACCGACTGCTCCAATGTATTCCGTCAATGACATCACCAGTTCTTCACGAAGGGGATCAATGGGCGGATTGGTTACCTGTGCAAATTGCTGACGGAAATAGTTGTAAAGCAACTGTGGTTTATCTGAAAGTACGGCGAGTGGCGTATCGTTACCCATTGAATTGATCGGTTCTGCTCCGGTGCTTGCCATCGGCATAATCAGCCTTTCGATGTCCTCTTTGGAGTAGCCGAAAGTACGAAGCATCCGGTCGTAGTTTGCTACGTGATGAGGAACTTTGCGCCCGCTTTTCAGTTCATCCAGTTCGATTCGGTTGGTAGATAGCCAGGTGCGGTAAGGCTTGGCTTCAGCCAACTGTTTTTTCAGTTCGCCGTCATAGTAGATCTCGCCTTTTTCCGTATCCACCAGCAGGATTTTGCCGGGCTGTAAGCGACCTTTTTCTTTGATGTCTCCCGGTTCGAAATCCATAACACCGACTTCCGAAGCCACTACCATCATATCGTTTTTAGTAATCAGATAACGGGCAGGGCGCAGGCCATTGCGGTCGAGCATACCTCCGGCAAATCGTCCGTCGCTGAATAGTAGTGCGGCCGGTCCGTCCCACGGTTCCATCAGGATGGAGTGGTATTCGTAGAATGATTTCAGATCCTCACTGATCGGGTTCTTCTCGTTGAAAGATTCCGGCACGAGCATAGCCATGGCATGTGGCAGGCTCAATCCTGACATCACCAGGAACTCCAGTACATTGTCCAGAGAAGCACTGTCGCTCATGCCCGGTTGTATAATCGGGCGGATTTCTTTTATATCGCCTAAAGTGGGAGTGGAGAGTACACTTTCACGGGCTTCCATCCATCCTCGGTTACCACGGATAGTATTGATTTCACCGTTGTGTGCCAGCAGACGGAACGGCTGTGCCAATCCCCATGTAGGGAATGTATTGGTACTGAAACGAGAGTGCACCAATGCCAGTCCGCTGGTAAAATAGCTATTTGTCAGGTCCGGATAATAGTTGCGCAGCTGTAATGATGAAAGCATACCTTTATATGTAATGCTTTTGGTAGAGAGTGACACAACATAAAAATCGTCTTTTGCCGGAATAGATGACAATCTGACTTTATTTTCGATTCTTTTCCGGATCAGATATAACTTCCGGTCGGCAGTTTCCGTTTCCGTAAATCCGGTGATGAACACTTGTTTGATGTCCGGTTCGTTTGCCAGAGCCGATTCTCCCAGGATTTCGGGGCAGGTGGGCACATTGCGTAAATGCATCAATGTGAGTCCTTCTTTTTCAATTTCTTCAATAATAATACTTAGAATAGCTGCCTGGTCTTTTTCGTTTTTCGGTAAAAACAATAATCCTGTGCCGTACCGTCCTTTTTCGGGGACAGGAATACCTTGTAATAAAATAAACTCATGCGGAATTTGAAGCATGATACCTGCACCGTCACCGGTCTTGTTATCCGCACCCTCGGCACCACGATGGCGCATGTTTTCTAATACCTTTAAAGCCGACTCAACAATGTCGTGTGACTTTTCTCCATGAATGTTAACCAGCATACCGACACCGCAGGCATCGTGTTCGTATGCCGCATCGTACAAGCCTACCTGTTGGGGCTGTCGTTGGTAAGGGAATCCTTCTGTTACGTTGTTAAAAAGTTCTTGTTTCTTCATTCTTACTAGCTTTATTGTATGATAATACCTGTTTGATGTATCAAATTGTTTGGCAAAGTTAATATTTTAATTTCAAAATGATAGTGAAATTTAGCTTTTGTGTGACGCGAAATGAGAATAGGAATCTTTATTCTTTTAATTTGTTATTAAAAACAGGAAATTTGCTTTTAATTTGTTAGCTTATTTATCCTTATTTGAAGCTGATTGTAATTTGTTTCTTTTTGAGCTAAAAATAATATATTATTTAACTTTTTGATGTGTTTGCAACTTTTTTATGCGTTTCTGTCAAATAAATATGCTTTTTGTTGTCTTTATGTTATTTGTAATGTGTATATTTGCAGGCGAAATAAAAATATCATAATATGTGTGGAATAGTAGGCTATATTGGTAAACGAAAAGCCTACCCTATCCTTATCAAAGGGCTGAAGCGACTGGAGTATCGTGGATATGACAGCGCGGGGGTAGCAATCATTAGTGATGACCAACAGTTAAATGTGTATAAGACGAAAGGAAAAGTCTCTGATCTTGAAAATTTCGTCACACAGAAAGATATTTCCGGTACAATCGGAATTGCCCATACCCGTTGGGCTACTCACGGGGAACCTTGTTCTGCTAACGCCCACCCTCATTACTCTTCTTCCGAAAAGCTCGCTCTCATTCATAACGGTATTATTGAAAACTACGCCGTTCTTAAAGAAAAACTTCAAGCCAAAGGCTATATTTTTAAAAGTAGTACAGATACCGAAGTCCTCGTTCAATTAATAGAATACATGAAAGTCACTAATCAGGTCAGTCTGTTGACGGCTGTTCAGTTGGCGTTAGGGGAGGTAATTGGTGCTTATGCGATTGCGATTCTTGATAAGGAGCATCCCGATGAGATTATTGCTGCCCGTAAGAGCAGTCCATTGGTAGTGGGGATTGGAGAGAATGAGTTCTTTCTTGCTTCAGATGCTACTCCGATTGTAGAATATACTGATAAAGTGGTTTATCTGGAAGACGGGGAAATAGCTGTTTTGAATCTGGGGAAGGAGTTGAAGGTAGTCAACTTGAACAATGTCGAAATGATACCTGAAATAAAGAAGGTGGAACTCAACCTCGGTCAGTTGGAAAAAGGGGGATATCCGCACTTTATGTTGAAAGAGATTTTCGAACAGCCCGATTGTATTCGTGATTGCATGCGCGGACGTATCAATGTGGAAGCTGATAATGTGGTGCTTTCTGCTGTGATAGATCACCGGGAAAAGCTGCTGAATGCCAAACGGTTTATTATTGTTGCTTGCGGAACTTCCTGGCATGCCGGACTGATCGGTAAGCATCTGATTGAGAGTTTTTGCCGCATACCGGTGGAAGTGGAGTATGCTTCCGAATTCCGCTACCGTGATCCGGTGATTGACGGGCAGGATGTGGTGATAGCAATCTCCCAGAGTGGCGAGACGGCAGATACATTGGCTGCTGTGGAATTGGCGAAAAGCCGCGGGGCATTTATATATGGCATTTGCAATGCGATCGGCTCTTCTATTCCCCGTGCCACTCATACCGGTTCATATATTCATGTGGGTCCAGAAATCGGGGTGGCTTCTACCAAAGCATTTACCGGACAGGTCACTGTATTGGCGATGTTGGCATTGACACTTGCCAAAGCGAAAGGAACCATTGACGAACAGCATTATCTTTCAATCGTACAGGAGTTAAATCATATTCCGGAAAAAATGAAAGAGGTGTTGGAATTGAATGATACTTTGGCGGAGTTATCGAAAACTTTCACTTATGCGCATAATTTTATTTACCTGGGACGCGGATATAGTTATCCCGTTGCTCTGGAAGGTGCATTGAAATTGAAAGAAATATCGTATATTCACGCCGAAGGTTATCCGGCTGCGGAGATGAAGCATGGACCGATTGCCCTGATCGATGCGGAAATGCCGGTAGTGGTGATTGCTACCCAGAATGGGTTGTATGAGAAAGTAGTAAGTAATATTCAGGAGATTAAGGCACGGAAAGGAAAAGTGATTGCATTTGTGACGAAAGGAGATACCGTTATCAGCAAAATCGCTGACTGTAGTATCGAACTTCCTGAAACAATCGAATGTCTCGATCCGTTAATTACTACGGTACCTCTGCAACTTCTTGCTTACCACATTGCGGTATGCAAAGGGATGGATGTGGATCAGCCGAGAAATCTGGCGAAGTCGGTAACAGTAGAGTAACTTTAAGTAGTAACTAGTATATAGAGAGATGGAACAATTGAAACATGAATGTGGCGTTGCCATGATACGCTTGCTCAAACCGTTAGAGTATTACGAGAAAAAGTACGGGACATGGATGTATGGTCTTAATAAACTCTACCTGTTGATGGAGAAGCAGCATAATCGTGGACAGGAAGGTGCGGGACTGGCATGTGTGAAACTGGAAGCAAATCCGGGTGAAGAATATATGTTTCGTGAACGCGCTTTAGGTTCCGGAGCCATTACGGAAATCTTTGAAAACGTTCAAAACAATTTTAAGGATCTCACTCCCGAACAGTTGCACGATGCAGCGTATGCCAAACGAACTTTGCCTTTTGCCGGTGAAGTATATATGGGACATCTTCGTTATTCCACTACGGGAAAATCCGGAATCTCTTATGTGCATCCATTTTTAAGAAGAAATAACTGGCGTGCCAAGAATTTGGCCCTCTGCGGAAATTTCAATATGACAAATGTGGACGAGATATTTGCCCGTATCACTGCCATTGGTCAGCATCCGCGTAAATATGCCGATACATATATCATGTTGGAGCAGGTGGGACACCGTCTTGACCGTGAAGTGGAGCGTGTATTCAATCTTGCCGAAGCCGAGGGGCTTACGGGCATGGGAATCACTCATTATATAGAAGAATATATTGATTTGGCAAACGTGTTGCGCACTTCCAGCCGCGAATGGGATGGGGGATACGTGATCTGCGGATTGACCGGGAGCGGCGAGTCCTTCGCCATCCGCGACCCGTGGGGAATCCGGCCTGCATTCTGGTATCAGGATGATGAGATAGCTGTTCTTGCTTCCGAACGTCCGGTGATCCAGACTGCTTTGAATGTTCCGTTTGAGGAAATCAAAGAATTGCAACCGGGGCAAGCATTGTTAATCAGCAAAGAAGGTAAAATCCGTACTTCGCAAATTAACAAGCCGCGCGAAAATCATGCCTGTTCTTTCGAACGTATCTATTTCTCCCGTGGGAGTGATGTCGATATTTATAAGGAAAGGAAACGGTTGGGTGAAAAGTTGGTTCCGAGAATATTGAAAGCTATCAATAATGACATCGATCATACGGTTTTTTCTTTTATTCCCAATACTGCGGAGGTGGCTTTCTACGGAATGTTGCAGGGACTGGACGATTACTTGAATGAGGAGAAAGTGCAGCAAATTGCTGCATTAGGGCATCATCCGGATATGGAGGAACTGGAAGTCATTCTTTCCCGCCGCATCCGTAGCGAAAAGGTGGCGATCAAGGATATCAAACTCCGTACGTTTATTGCCGAAGGAAACAGTCGTAATGATCTGGCAGCCCATGTGTATGACATTACATACGGAAGTCTGGTACCCGGTGTTGATAATCTGGTGATTATTGACGACAGCATTGTGCGTGGTACTACGTTGAAACAAAGTATTATCGGTATTCTCGACCGTCTCGGTCCGAAGAAGATTGTGATAGTATCTTCTTCTCCGCAAGTGCGTTATCCTGACTATTACGGTATCGATATGGCAAAGATGAGTGAGTTTATCGCTTTCCGAGCTGCTGTCGAACTTTTAAAGGAGCGGGATATGAAAGATGTGATTGCGGCTGCCTACCGTAAATCGAAAGATCAGGTGGGACTGCCGAAAGAGCAGATGATAAACTATGTGAAGAATATCTATGCTCCGTTCACCGATGAGGAAATCTCTGCCAAGATGGTGGAACTGCTGACTCCCAAGGGAACAAAGGCGAAAGTGGAAATTGTCTATCAACCGTTGGAGGGATTGCACGAGGCTTGTCCGCATCATAAAGGCGACTGGTATTTTAGCGGTAACTACCCTACACCGGGAGGTGTGAAAATGGTGAACCGGGCGTTCATCGACTATATAGAACAAATGTATCAATTCTAACAACCATACAACGATTCAATAATAAGAATGAGAAATGTGACATTAATCCTTGACGACGGGAGCCGGTTTTCCGGTAAGTCGTTTGGCTACGAGAAGCCGGTGGCAGGCGAAGTAGTTTTTAATACTGCCATGACCGGATACCCGGAGAGCCTTACTGACCCTTCATACGCCGGACAGTTGATGACGCTTACCTATCCTCTGGTAGGCAACTACGGTGTTCCTCCTTTTACCATCGAACCGAATGGACTTGCCACTTTCATGGAAAGTGAGAAAATCCATGCGGAAGCGATTATCGTAAGTGACTATTCTTATGAATACAGCCACTGGAATGCGGTGGAAAGTCTCGGTGACTGGTTGAAACGCGAGCAGATTCCCGGTATCACAGGCATTGATACGCGCGAGCTGACTAAGGTTCTTCGTGAACATGGAGTAATGATGGGAAAAATCGTTTTCGATGATGAACCGGATAATGTGCCTGAAGCAGTATACGCAGGCGTCAATTATGTAGATCGTGTATCTTGCAAAGAGATTATTTGCTATCTTCCTGCCGGAACTTCACAAACTTTCTCCGTAAATAGTTCCTATGCGCAGCTTAATTCTCAATTCTCAACTTTCAATTCTCAATTTAAGAAGGTTATCCTGGTAGATTGCGGTGTAAAGACAAATATTATTCGTTGTCTGCTGAAACGTAATGTAGAAGTGATCCGTGTACCTTGGGATTATGATTATAGCGGACTCGAATTTGACGGGTTGTTTATCTCCAACGGACCGGGTGACCCGGATACTTGTGATGCTGCGGTACAGAATATACGGAAGGCGATGGTAAATGAGAAACTGCCTATCTTCGGCATCTGTATGGGTAACCAGTTGCTTTCAAAAGCGGGCGGAGCCAAGATTTATAAATTGAAATACGGACATCGTAGCCACAATCAGCCGGTGCGTATGATAGGTACGGAACGTTGTTTCATTACTTCACAAAATCATGGTTATGCCGTAGACAATAATACGTTGAGTGCAGAGTGGGAACCGTTGTTTATCAATATGAACGATGGGTCCAACGAGGGAATCAAACATAAAAAGAATCCCTGGTTCTCTGCGCAATTCCACCCGGAAGCTGCGAGTGGACCTACGGATACGGAATTCCTGTTCGACGAATTTGTAAAACTATTGTAACAATGAAAGAAAATATAAAGAAAGTATTGCTATTAGGTTCAGGTGCCCTGAAAATCGGTGAGGCTGGTGAATTTGACTATTCCGGTTCACAGGCACTTAAAGCCTTGAAAGAAGAGGGTATTGAAACCATTCTTATCAATCCGAATATTGCTACGGTGCAGACTTCCGAAGGAGTGGCAGATCAAATTTACTTTCTTCCGGTGACTCCGTACTTCGTAGAGAAAGTGATCCAAAAAGAAAAACCGGAAGGTATTATGCTGGCGTTCGGTGGTCAGACGGCTCTGAACTGTGGAGTAGCATTGTATAAAGAAGGTATTCTTGAAAAATATAATGTAAAAGTGTTGGGTACTCCGGTACAGGCCATTATGGATACCGAGGACCGTGAACTTTTTGTTCAGAAATTGAATGAGATCAATGTAAAAACCATCAAGAGTGAAGCCGTAGAAAATGCGGAAGATGCACGTCGCGCAGCAAAAGAACTGGGCTATCCGGTGATTGTTCGTGCTGCTTATGCGTTAGGAGGCTTGGGGTCCGGTTTCTGTGATAATGAACAACAGCTGGATGTGCTGGTAGAAAAAGCATTCTCTTTCTCCCCACAGGTATTGGTGGAGAAATCACTACGCGGTTGGAAAGAAGTGGAATATGAAGTGGTACGTGACCGCTTCGATAACTGTATCACCGTTTGTAATATGGAAAACTTCGATCCGCTGGGTATTCATACCGGTGAGTCTATCGTTATTGCTCCTTCACAGACGCTTACCAATAAAGAGTATCATAAACTTCGGGAATTGGCAATACGTATCATCCGCCATATCGGTATCGTGGGTGAATGTAACGTACAATATGCCTTCGATCCCGAATCCGAAGATTACCGGGTGATCGAAGTAAATGCCCGCCTTTCCCGTTCATCGGCTTTAGCATCTAAGGCAACCGGTTATCCGCTGGCTTTCGTTGCTGCCAAATTGGGATTGGGTTATGGACTCTTCGACCTGAAGAATTCTGTAACCAAGACTACTTCCGCTTTCTTTGAACCGGCACTGGATTATGTCGTATGTAAGATTCCTCGTTGGGATTTAGGTAAATTCCACGGTGTAGATAAAGAGTTGGGTTCTTCTATGAAATCTGTGGGTGAAGTGATGGCTATCGGACGCACTTTTGAAGAAGCTATCCAGAAAGGTCTTCGTATGATCGGACAGGGAATGCATGGTTTTGTGGAGAACAAAGAATTGGTTATTTCCGACATTGATAAAGCCTTGCGCGAACCGACCGATAAACGTATTTTCGTGATCTCGAAAGCGTTTCGCGCCGGCTACACCATCGATCAGGTGCACGAATTGACTAAGATTGATAAATGGTTCTTGCAGAAGTTAATGAATATTATGAAGACTTCCGAAGAACTGCATAGTTGGGGAAACAATCACAAACAGATTGCCGATTTGCCGAACGAATTGCTCCGTAAAGCTAAGGTTCAAGGTTTCTCCGATTTCCAGATTGCCCGTGCCATCGGTTACGAAGGTGATATGGAAGATGGAATTCTTTATATCCGCAAACACCGTAAAGAGGCAGGCATTCTTCCGGTAGTGAAACAGATCGATACGTTGGCAGCCGAATACCCGGCACAAACCAATTATCTGTATCTTACTTATAGCGGTGTAGCAAATGATGTGCGTTATCTGGGCGACCATAAATCCATCGTCGTATTGGGTTCCGGTGCTTATCGTATCGGTTCTTCCGTAGAATTCGACTGGTGTGGCGTACAGGCTTTGAATACCATTCGCAAAGAGGGATGGCGCAGTGTCATGATTAACTATAATCCTGAAACCGTATCTACGGATTACGATATGTGCGACCGTTTGTACTTTGATGAATTGACTTTTGAACGTGTGATGGATATTCTGGAACTGGAGAATCCGCATGGGGTAATTGTATCTACCGGCGGTCAGATTCCAAATAACCTTGCTTTGCGTCTGGATGCACAGAAGATCAATATTCTAGGTACGAGTGCCAAGAGTATTGATAATGCCGAAGATCGTGAGAAATTCTCTGCCATGCTTGACCGTATCGGTGTGGATCAGCCCCGTTGGCGTGAATTAACTTCTATGGATGACATTCAGGAGTTCGTTGAAGAGGTAGGTTTCCCCGTACTTGTTCGTCCGTCTTATGTGCTTTCGGGAGCTGCGATGAATGTTTGTTCCAACCAGGAAGAATTGGAACGTTTCTTGAAACTGGCAGCTAATGTATCGAAGAAACATCCGGTGGTAGTAAGCCAGTTTATCGAACACGCCAAGGAAGTGGAAATGGATGCGGTGGCGCAGAATGGAGAAATTGTAGCATACGCTATAAGTGAGCATATCGAATTTGCGGGAGTACATTCCGGCGATGCAACAATCCAGTTCCCGCCGCAAAAGCTGTATGTAGAAACTGTTCGCCGTATTAAGCGTATCAGCCGTGAGATTGCTAAGGCTTTGAATATCTCCGGTCCGTTTAATATTCAGTATCTGGCGAAAGACAACGATATCAAGGTGATTGAATGTAATCTGCGTGCCAGTCGTTCTTTCCCGTTTGTCAGCAAAGTGTTGAAGATCAACTTTATCGAGCTGGCAACGAAAGTAATGCTCGGTCTGCCTGTGGAGAAACCGGAAAAAAATCTCTTCGAACTGGATTATGTGGGAATCAAGGCTTCCCAATTCTCTTTCAACCGCTTGCAGAAGGCTGATCCGGTGTTGGGAGTAGATATGGCTTCTACCGGTGAAGTGGGTTGTATCGGAATGGATACTTCCTGTGCCGTACTCAAAGCGATGCTTTCCGTAGGCTATCGTATTCCGAAGAAGAATATCCTGCTGTCTACGGGAACAATGAAACAGAAAGCCGATATGATGGATGCGGCCCGTATGTTGGTGAATAAGGGATACAAACTCTTTGCAACGGGTGGTACACACAAAACGCTTGCAGAGAATGGAATTGAAAGTACTCATGTCTATTGGCCGAGTGAGGAGGGACATCCGCAAGCATTGGAGATGCTTCATCGCAAGGAGATTGACATGGTAGTCAATATCCCGAAGAATCTGACAGCCGGAGAATTAAGTAATGGGTATAAAATCCGTCGTGCTGCCATTGACTTGAATATACCGTTGATTACGAATGCCCGTCTGGCTAGTGCATTTATCAATGCCTTCTGTACGATGAGTGTGGATGATATAGCTATCAAGAGCTGGGCAGAGTATAAATAAGCAGAATGTCATCTTTTTGAAAAGAGGCTGACATCATATTGAAATGAAAATGGTAAGGCCGTTCCTGTTATTCGGGAGCGGTCTTTGTTGTTGTAGAAATGTAATAACTCTGTCATTCATTGGTATTTCCATGTCGTTTACTTTGCGCCTGCAAAACGATAGAGATACGATATGAGAAAAAGAAACATGATTCTGGTTGCCGGTCTGCTGGCATTTACTTCAGTATGGGGACAAAACACGACTTCCGGTTGGGAAGATGAATCGGGTAAGATACCTGTAAAGGCTTATTTTGAGAGTGGAAAACTTCACTTTGCTTCTAAAAATGAAAACTTTCATTTATGGTTTGATAATCGAATTTATTTGGATGCAGCGGTTTATTCGCCCACGTCGAATGTGGATGATCTGACATCCAAAACGAACAAGGATCTGGAGGACGATGACAATCAATTCCGTTTTAGCAACGGGGTGAGTATTCGTCGTGCACGTTTCGGTGTGAAAGCCACTTTATACAAAAAATGGTTTGCAGAACTGGATCTGGATTTCGCTTACAATGAAGTGGAAATAAAAGATATGTATCTGGGCTATAAATTTAATAATCATTTCTTTGTAAAGGCGGGAAATTTTAAAGTTCCGATGAGTATGGAACGTACAACGAGTTCTAAATATCTGATGGCTTCGGAACGTCCGATGGCAGTGGAAGCTTTTGCTGACGGGCGCCGTCTGGGACTTGCCGGAACTGGTTGGGGAAAACATTGGTGGGCTTCCGCTGGAGTATTTGGTAGGGAAGTGGATATCATTCAGAAAGAGCGTAATAGAGGGAATGACGGTTATGCTCTGGCTACCCGTGTAGCAGTGTCGCCTATTTACAATGAAGATATGACGATTCATGTCGGCGGATACTTTAACTATCAGACACCTTCCGGTTCAGGGCTGGAGGATAAGACGGTTCTTTTCCGGACTTTCCCGGAGAGCAGGGTAGACCGTCGCCGATTTGTGCAAGCCGAGATTTCGAATGTCAATCATTATTATACTACAGGCTTCGAACTGGGATTCCGTTATCGTAAGTTACTGACTTATGGAGAATATATTTATAACAACATATCCCGCTATATCTATGGTGCTAATAATCAAAAGACTGATTTGAAAAATGCAGTATTTAATGGTTGGTATGCTACGGCATCTTATATGATATTGGGAGAAAACCGTCAATACTCCCCGGATGAGGCGGAATTTGGTCCAATGAAAATGCGTCGTAAAGGGGGGAATTTGGAAGTTGCGGCTCGTATCAGTAATATAAATATGAATGATTTCCATGATCCGGCTGCGTATATTACAGGAGGTAAGGCAACCAGCTATTCTGCTTCGTTGAACTGGTATCCTGTACGTAATGTGGTGATTGGACTGAATTACATTTATATGAATAATGATAAATATGCCGACTCTAAAGGACAAATTACCAAGGGAGGTAAACCTTTAAGTGAAGTAATGCCTTCAGGAATCGATTTTAATGTATTTCAGTTGCGTACAATGATTTCTTTTTAAACGCGAATAACGATATAAATTAAAAAAAGATGATTATGAAAAAGTTTTTGCTGATGAGCACACTTTGTGCTTTGGCTTTGGTTGGATGTAAAGATGACTCGGAACCGGAAATTCCTACTGATATTGATTATTCAGGATTGGTATTGAATGAAATTTGTGGAAACGATGGGAATGCAAGTGAAGAAGATTGGATTGAGATTTATAATACTTCCAATACAACAATTAATCTCAATGGCGTTAAACTGGTGAAAACTGATGAAGAAGGTGTTTCGGAGATTATTTATACATTTGGGGAAGGGGCAGCCATTGCCGGTAAAGCATATTTGCTGAAAGTCAAAGGCGTTGATTTTACTCAAGGAATCTCAAATACTAAATCTGTTTCTATCACTTTGCAAATGCCCTCTGGTAAAGATATAGACAAATTTGATAAGGATGCGGAATTTGGTGATGGAGGTAAACATGAAGTGGGAGGCAGTTATTCACGTATTCCTGACGGTACGGGAGAATGGACTGTTGTATTGAAAGCTACTAAAGGAACAGCTAATAAAATTACGGAACCTGAAGGACCTTCCGGTATTGATTATATTGGATTGGTGCTGAATGAGTTGAACGGTAATAAACCCAAATATATTGAGTTGTATAATAGTACAGGTCGTGAACTGGATATAACCGGAGTAAAGATTAAAAAAGATGATGGGGATATTGTTTATATAGCTCCCGAAGGGACTAAAATACAGTCTCATGGTTTTTTAGTGCTTCTTTCGGATCAAGCGGATTATTCTACAGGCTTTACAAGTGGACTCTCCGCTAAAAAATCTGTGAAGATTGAGCTTCTTTCACCGGAAGAAACTGCCATAGACGTATTCAAGAATCTAACGGATGCCGGTGAAGAGGTTTGGGGAGAAACACCTAAATACAATGGAGAAACAGAGGGAATGGCGTATGCCCGTAAGGATAACGGTGCTGAATGGTATATGATGAAAGCCACTCAAGGTGAGAGTAATAGCACCACTGCCGGACTAAGTACAAAAATAGAATGGTAAGATTATAATTGTAAGGAATGAGAAAGCTAATCCTTTTATTATTTACGGGAATTCTTCTTTTTAGCTGCACCGCTGTCGGAGCAGACGAAGGAAGAATTCTTCGTTTTATATATTGTTCAGACGTACATTATGGTCTTGAACGTGAATTTCGGGGAAAAGAAGTGGGAAGTGATGAGGTAAGTCGTGCTATGTTGGCAACCTTCAAATTGCTTTCTGAAACTCGGCTGCCGGAAGATAGTGGGGTGGGTGCAGGAATAAAATTCGGTTCTCCTGATTTTGTTGTTTGTACGGGTGATATTGCCAATCGGATGGAAGAAGGAGTTCAATCTGCTACTACATCATGGAGTCAATTTTGCAGTGATTGGGATTCATCGATAAGTTCTCCTTTGTATCTGGTACCGGGTAATCACGATATTTCTAATGCGATAGGTTATTCCAAGGTTTTATCTCCAGAAAAAGATGCATCCAGTGCTGCCGGTATTTTCAACCGGATGATGCGCCCTGCGGTGGAACGTACGGCGGAGACTTTTAATTATCAAACGGATAAGGTGCATTATTCCTTTGTAAAGGACGGGGTACGGTTTGTTTTTATGGGAATGTGGCCTGATGCATATATGCGTCAATGGTTCGATCAGGAAATAGGAACCGATACGATTATTCCTGTTATTTTATTTACCCACGATCCTCCCATTGCCGATACCAAGCATTTTACGAATCCGAACGGTAAGCATACGATCAATTCAGTAGATAAGTTTCAGAATTTGTTGGCAGATACCTGTCTGGTGACTGATGTCAAAAAGAAAGCCACAAAGAATTGGGAAAAGCTGGAGCAGTTTATCCATTCTCATTCTATGATTAAGGCTTACTTTCATGGAGATAAGAATTACAATGAATTTTATACCTGGAATGGGGTAAATGGAACAATTGATTTACCTGTTTTCCGGGTGGACTCCCCTATGAAAGGTGAGTATTCTTCTGCTGACGAACGTCTACTTTCCTTTATTGTAGTTACCATGGATGTGAATCAACGCTTGTTAACGGCTCGTGAATGTTTGTGGAATACGGAAAACAAAACCAGTATCCAATGGGGAAGTTCTTGCACTATCACTTTCTGATAAATAGCCAAATTTAGTATTAAATCGTATAGGTTACTAAAAACTTTATAAGAAAACGACCGTAAATCACCTTCTTTGTTGTAAATTCGTTCTATTTCTCGTAATATCAAACTTATTTTAATCAATTAATATAGAAAGTAAATTATGAGAAAAGACGGATTTACCGTATGTGCAAATAATTATATAAATTGTTTGCGTCAGGAAGGGCGTTATGCCACAGCACATGTTTATGAGAATGCACTTCGCTCTTTCACCATATTTTGTGGAACAGAGTGTGTGTCATTCAGTTTGATTACTCGTGAGAACTTGAAGCGGTATAGCAGTTATCTGATGTCCTGCCGCTTGAAGTTGAACACGATTTCCACCTATATGCGAATGTTACGTTGCATATACAATAAGGGAGTAGATACTCATCAGGCTCCTTATATTCATCGCTTGTTTCGTGATGTCTTTACCGGAGTAGATACTCGTCAGAAAAAAGCAATTCCTATAAACGAATTACACACGCTGCTTTATAAAGATCCACAGTCCGAAAAACTTCGCCGGACGCAAGCCATCGCTAATTTGTTATTTTTATTTTGCGGAATGCCTTTCGCCGATCTTGCTCATCTGGAAAAGTCGAATTTGGAGGGGAATATATTGAAGTACAACCGTATCAAGACGGGAACTCCAATGAGTATAGAAATCTTAGAATCGGCTTCATGTATTGTTTCCCGACTTCGTAATACGCATTCCGCTGTTCTCCCCGAGCATCCGGATTATCTTTTTTATATATTAAGTGGAAAGAATAAACGGGATGACGAAGCGGCATATATAGAATATCAATCCACTCTGCGTCGTTTTAATAATGATTTGAAGAGTTTAGCCAAGAAGCTACGTATTCATTCATCCGTAACTTCTTATACGTTTCGCCATTCCTGGGCAACTACCGCTAAATACAGGGGAGTACCTATCGAAATGATTAGCGAGTCATTGGGGCATAAATCTATTAAGACAACACAAATTTACTTGAAAGGTTTTGAATTGAATGAGCGTACCAAAGTAAATCGGTTGAATTATTCTTACGTTAGGAATTATAGGGGAATTCTTTGAAAAGTATATTAAGTCTTTGATAACCAGTCTAAATACGCAGCTGTTACTTCTTAGGTAACGGAAATTATTCGGTGCAAATATAGACAAATTTGTTAATAACATACAAGCAAAATTCCTTTTTTTTCTCTTTTTATTTAAATATACAGTAAAAATGTATCGGGACATGAAACATTCCTATTTCATGTTCTATGAATTCGACTGCCTATACTTTTCAAATATCTCTGTATATCAGGCAAAATGTATCTAAACTCCCTTGTTCGTACGTATTTCTTCTTCTTTTTGTGGTAGGTGTCCAGTACTCTATAATTTCCGTTACCTAAGAAGTAACGGAAACTTAAGGGGTAAAAAAGTATGATTCTAACGAAAGAAACTTTAAGTGCTGGGCCTAAAATTGGGACAGGGGAAGGCGTAGCACACTCTAAACGCTGGTATGTTGCTCTGGTCCGTATGCATCATGAGAAGAAAGTAGCCGAGCGTTTAGATAAAATGGGGATTGAAAATTTTGTACCGGTCCAGCAAGAAGTACATCAATGGAGTGACCGCCGTAAAGTGGTTGAATCCGTGTTGCTTCCGATGATGGTTTTTGTACATGCTGATCCTAAAGAACGTAAAGAGGTTCTTTCCTTTTCTACAGTTAGTCGTTATATGGTAATGCGCGGTGAGAGTAGTCCGACTATCATTCCTGATGAACAAATGGCCCGTTTCCGTTTTATGCTCGACTATTCCGAAGAGGCAATCTGTATGAATAGCGCTCCTTTGGCACGTGGTGAAAAAGTACGTGTTGTCAAAGGTCCTTTGACTGGTCTTGTAGGAGAGCTTGTCACGGTGGATGGCAGAAGTAAGATTGCTGTCCGGTTGAATATGCTGGGGTGCGCTTGTGCGGATATGCCGGTTGGGTATGTGGAAAAGATTGAAAATCAAGTTGCTGTATAAAAATGAATTATTGCATCAACTAAATGGGGCTTAATATTAAACTTTATTCATGAAATAATTATTCGAATGAATTATATATTTATAATCTTAGCTTTTGTTATTTCTGTCTGTATAGCGTTATTTGTCATACCTCGCATATTACTAATTTCTCTTCGTAAGAGATTATTTGATATACCAGATAAACGTAAAATCCATACATGTGCCATTCCACGTTTGGGGGGAGTTTCTTTTTTTCCAACGATATTATTTTCTTGTTGTTTGGTATTGGCATTCCGTACTATAACAGGATATTATATTTCAGATTTACATGCAACTTGTTTTTTATTGGAATGTTTGTTTTTAGTCTGTGGGTTGACTCTTTTATATTTGACAGGAATTACAGATGACCTTATTGGAGTGCGTTATCGCCAAAAGTTTGTGATACAAATTCTCTGTGCTTGTTTTTTTTCTGTCGCAGAGCTTTGGATAAATGACTTATATGGGTTATTGGGAATATATGCAATTCCAAATTGGATTGGTATTCCTTTTACTATATTGACCATTGTTTTCATTACTAATGCTATTAATTTAATAGATGGAATTGATGGATTAGCATCAGGATTGAGTAGTGTTGCGCTTTTGGTCTTTGGCCTTTTGTTTATAGAGAAAGGGCTGTGGATGTATAGTATGCTTGCGTTTAGTACCTTAGGTGTATTAGTTCCTTTCTTTTATTATAATGTTTTCGGTAATGCAGAACGGGCACGGAAAATATTTATGGGAGATACCGGCAGCTTAACTTTGGGGTATATACTAAGTTTTCTTGCTATCAAATATAGTCAGAACAATCCTGAGGTAATTTCTAATACCAAAGGTACTTTTCTTATAGCCTTTAGTACATTAATAATTCCAGCTTTTGATGTGATTCGTGTGGTAATGGTACGTTTGCGTAATGGAAAGAGCCCTTTTGAACCAGATAAGAATCATATTCATCATAAATTTTTGGCAATGGGATTTACACCCCGTAAAGCTATGATTATTATAATATTAATATCCTGTGCATTTAGTGTTGTAAATATTTTATTGATACCATGGGTGAATAATACTGTGATATTGATAGGAGATATTGTAGCCTGGATTGCTTTAAATCTTTGGTGGGATAAAGTGAGAGATAAGCGCACACATTTAAACAGATTATATTAAAATGAAAGGTATTGTTTTAGCCGGTGGATCTGGTACTCGTTTGTACCCTATTACCAAGGGAGTTAGTAAGCAGCTTCTTCCCATATTTGATAAACCGATGATTTATTATCCCATTTCGGTTTTGATGCTTGCAGGTATTCGTGAGATTTTAATAATTTCTACTCCGTATGACCTTCCTGGTTTTCAACGATTATTAGGTGATGGTTCTGATTTCGGTGTCCGTTTTGAATATGCAGAACAACCTTCGCCTGATGGTCTTGCGCAAGCATTCATTATTGGAGAGGAATTTATTGGTGATGATTCGGTTTGCTTGGTACTAGGAGATAATATTTTTCATGGTCAGGGGCTGACTTATATGCTAAAAGAAGCTGTACGCATGGCTGAAGAAGAAAACAAAGCTACTGTATTTGGCTATTGGGTATCAGATCCCGAACGTTATGGAGTTGCGGAATTTGATAAAAACGGTAATGTATTAGGATTGGAAGAAAAGCCTGTTCACCCAAAATCAAACTATGCTGTAGTGGGCCTTTATTTCTATCCCAATAAAGTGGTTAAAATAGCAAAGAATAGCAAGCCATCTGCACGTGGAGAATTGGAAATAACTACAGTAAACCAATGTTTCTTGGATACTAAAGAATTAAAAGTCCAACTTTTAGGACGTGGTTTTGCATGGCTTGATACTGGTACGCACGATTCTTTATCAGAGGCTAGTAATTTTATTGAAGTGATAGAAAAACGTCAGGGGTTAAAAATAGCTTGTTTAGAAGGAATTGCTTTTCGGAAAGGCTGGATTACTCCTGAAAAAATGATGGCATTGGCACAGCCGATGTTAAAGAATCAATACGGGAAATACTTGATGAATGTAATAGATGAATTAAAAGAGAAATAGAAAGATGAAGCGGAATATATTGATTACTGGTGGTGCAGGATTTATTGGAAGCCATGTTGTTCGCTTATTTGTGAATAAATATCCTGAGTATCATATTATAAATTTAGATAAGTTGACTTATGCTGGAAATTTAGCTAATTTGAAAGATATTGAAGGTCAGCCGAATTATACTTTTGTAAAAGCTGATATTTGTGACTTTGAGAGAATAATACAGCTTTTTAAACAGTATAATATTGATAGTGTGATACATTTGGCAGCAGAAAGCCATGTTGATCGTAGTATTAAAGATCCATTTATTTTTGCACAAACGAATGTGATGGGTACCCTTTCATTATTACAGGCAGCTAAGTTGGCTTGGGAAACTTCAGAAACGGGATATGATCATAAACTTTTTTATCATATTTCAACAGATGAAGTATATGGTGCATTAGATTTTGACGGAACATTCTTCACTGAACAAACAAAATATCAGCCACATAGTCCTTATTCTGCTAGCAAGGCTGGTAGTGATCATTTCGTACGTGCTTTTCATGATACATATGGAATGCCTGTTATTGTTACCAATTGCAGTAACAATTACGGGCCTTATCAATTTCCCGAAAAGCTTATACCTCTTTTTATTAATAATATCCGTCATGGTAAAGCCTTACCGGTTTATGGTAAGGGTGAGAATGTACGTGATTGGTTGTATGTAGTAGATCATGCACGTGCTATTGATATCATTTTTCATAAAGGAAAAATAGCTGAGACTTATAATATTGGTGGTTTCAATGAATGGACAAATATTGATTTAATTAAGGTTATCATTAAAACTGTGGATCGGTTATTGGGTAATCCGGACGGTACTTCCGAAAAGTTGATTACATATGTAGCTGACAGAAAAGGGCATGATTTACGCTATGCTATTGATTCTAATAAGTTGAAAAAAGAATTAGGATGGGAACCGTCTTTGCAATTTGAGGAAGGTATTGAAAAAACTGTTCGCTGGTATTTGGAAAATAACGAATGGATGGAAAATATAGCGAGTGGAGAGTATAATAAGTATTATGAAAGTATGTACAAAATATAAAAGTTATGAATGTATCAGATTGTAGGTTGATTGATCTTCCAAAATTTTTGGATAAAAGAGGTAATCTCTCTTTTGCCGAGGAATTTAAGCATATTCCATTTAAAATAGAACGGACATATTGGATATACGATGTCCCTGGTGGAGAGAAACGTGGAGGGCATGCATATAAAGAAAATCAGGAATTTATTATTGCACTTTCCGGTAGTTTTGATGTGCTCTTGGATGATGGTAAAGAGAGGAGAAAAATCCATTTGAATCGTTCATACTATGGATTGTACGTACCAAAGCAGATATGGAGACAGATGGATAATTTTTCTACTAATTCGTTAGCTTTAATATTATCTTCAACTCCATATGGAGAAAATGATTATATACGTGATTACGAAACTTTCAAAAATACTGCATTATGAGTAAAAATAGTACAGTCTATGACTGCACAATTATAGAGCTTGATAAGCATCACAGAGATGAAGGTAATATCACTGTGGTTGAAAATGTTAAAACTGTTCCATTTGAAGTAAAACGTACCTATTATCTATACGATATACCAGGTGGCGAGGCGCGTGGTGGACACGCTCATAAAGAATTGTTTCAGCTGGTGATAGCTGCTAGCGGTAGTTTTAATGTAACAGTTGATGATGGCAGTGTGAAACGTACCTTTTCATTAAATCGTCCTTATCAAGGTCTATATATTGTTCCGGGAATGTGGAGAGAACTGGATAACTTTTCATCTGGAGCAGTGTGCCTGGTACTTGCTTCAATGCCTTATGATGAAGCTGATTATATACGAATATATAAGGATTTCTTGGAGTATAAGAATACAAAATGAAAAAGCGGGTATTGATAATTGGTGGTAATGGACATGGTTCTGTTATTGCAGCTTGTATAAAAGATAATCAGAAAAACGGATACGATGAAGATATTGAAATCTGTGGTTTTGTGAACGATTTTGTAGATAATGTAGATGAGTATGCTGTTTTGGGAGGTACTGATAGAATTCAGCATTTTGTCGATGAAGGGTATTATTTTATATGGGGAATACATATGATAGGACGAAATGTCTTGACAGAAGAACTGTTTAAGAGACTAAATGTTCCATTGGATAGATTAGTAACAATAATACATTATACAGCATTTATTGGAGAGAACGTGGTTCTTCATCCAGGGGTAGTGGTCATGTGTCATGCATATATTGCTCCTCGAACAGAACTGGGCATAGGGACAATGGTAAAATCCAATACTTGTATCGGACACGATGTTAAATGTGGACCATTATGTCATTTTGCAATGGGTTCGATAACCGGTTCATTGGTGGTTATAGGTAAGTGTGCTGATGTTTCTATAGGTGCTACAGTTTTAGAAAAGAGAAAGATTGGCAATTTTGCTATGGCAGGAGCAAGAAGTTTGGTTACTCATGATATACCAGACTCTGAAATACATGTAGGGTTACCTGCAAAATTCTTGAGAAGAATTATGGAAGATTAATTCAATAATACTAGGAATGTCAGAAGCAATGGACACTGAAAACAGAAACTCGTATAAACAAAGCCTAAAAGCTACATCATTGTTTGGAGGGGTTCAAATCTTTAATATACTTATACAAATCATCAGGTCTAAATTTGCTGCAGTATTATTAGGCCCTGAAGGGATGGGGGTTATGGGATTGCTTAATTCTACCATTACAATGATTTCATCCTTTACAAATTGTGGTTTAGGGACCAGTGCCGTACGTAATATTGCAGAAGCTAACGGAGCCAATGATACTAAACGTATAGCTTTAATTATTTCTGTATTTAGGAGATTGGTTTGGATTACCGGATTGACAGGTGCATTGATTTGTTTGGTTTCAGCTTCATTGTTAAGTCAAGTGACATTTGGAAATACAGATTTTACTTTTGCTTTTATAATACTTTCATTCTCGGTTTTATTGATGCAATTAACTTCCGGGCAAAATGCTTTAATGCAGGGGATGCGGAAGTATCGTTATTTGGCGAAGGCCAATGTAGTTGGCAATGCAGTCGGTTTAATATTTATCATACCGTTATATTATTTTTGGAAGATAGATGCTATTGTCCCTGTTTTATTGTTTTCGAATGCTTTGATTTTTATCCTGTCTTATATATATGCCCGCAAAATAAAGATTGAGAAGGAAGAAATAACCATTACGGATATAAAAGTTGAAGGGCGAGATATGTTGAAGATGGGAGTGTTGATCAGTCTTCAGGGTATGTTGGCAATATTAGCTTCCTATTTCATTCGTATTTTCATAAGTCGTATGGGTTCTATTGATGATGTCGGGTTGTTCAATGCGGGGTTTACAATAGTCAACACATATGTTGGATTGGTATTTACGGCTATGGCAACAGATTATTATCCCCGATTGTCAGCGATAGCTTCGGATAATGACTCATTTGTTAGGGCGATTAATCAGCAGGCTGAGATTTCGTTACTGTTGCTTGCTCCAATAATTATTGCTTTTATCGCTTATATACGGGTAGCTGTAGTAGTACTTTATTCTACAAAGTTTATACCTACTGAAGGTATGATGTATTGGGCAATGGCAGCCATGTTTTTTAAAGCCATGGCGTGGAGTATGTCTTATGGTTTATTAGCGAAAGGTGATTCCAAAGTATACTTTTGGAATGAATTTATTACAGTTTGTTATGGATTAATTTTTAATATGATAGGGTATTACTATTGGGGATTAATAGGACTTGGCATATCATCATTCATTAAATATGGATTCTATTTTTTGCAGCTATGGATCATTTGTCGAATAAAATGTAATCTCAAATTTACCAGATCAATAATGAAATTATTTATACTATTTTCTTGTATCACTGCCATAGTCCTTACCTGCAAAATATTAATGTTTGGCTGGAGTGGATACGCAGTGGTGACAGTGTTTTTAGTTTTAACGACATATTATTCATATACGGGACTAGATCGTAGGATAGGGATTAGGCAGGTTATAATAAACAAATTACATCGTAAAAACTAATATGATGGATGATGAAGAAAATATTGCTCGAAATAAAACATTCAATAAATAAAAGAATCGGAAATGCTATAGAAAGTATATCATGTAGACTCTATTATCATTCAAAAAAGAACAGTTGGGGGCATTGTTTATATGCGATGAATAATATGGTTTTACGTTGTGTTTCGTTTGTACCGTTTGAAGTTGTTAGTCATCATGTCTATGCGAAATCGCATTTGACTTCATCTATAATACCACTTATTACTAATAGAGTAGGGTATACAAGTAAGTTAACCTATGAGTTGGAGCCTTTGAAGAAAGAACTGATATCAGTTCCGATGCAAGATATTTTTATTTATAAACATGAAGGTGTTAGAATACAAGGAAATTCCGATTTTATCTTAAATGTGAAAGAAAAGTGTGTAATTAACGACTTCTGTTATAATATGAACGATCGCTATGTGATGTTTGATGGGCTTTTATTGCGGTTAAAGAATAATGTTGCTGTTTTACGTAACGATGGCGGTATTGGGAAATGTCGTTATTTGAAGTCTGGAATTATGCTTTCAGGGAAATTTTCATGTAATTACTATCATGAATTGTATGAAATTCTCATTAAACTGCTTGTCTTCAACAGAATAAACATATCAAAAGATGCTCCGTTGATAATCGATGAAATCGTAATGAAAATAGATTCTTTTAAAAAGATTTTTGAGATTCTTAATGAAACCCAACGTGACATAATTACTATAGGAGAAAAAGAAATAGTAGAATTTGGTACTTTATATTCTCTTTCTGCTGTGAATTCTATTGCACCTCATTATAGAGATATTACTGATCCTGATCATTTATTTGGGTTTGTTTTTGATTGTCATTTAACATTGCAAATGCGTGATAAATTGCTCTTGTTTAAGTCTAATTTAGCAACTCCGAAACGCATTTTTCTGACACGGAAGAGTACAAAAAAGAGGCATTATAATGAATCTGAAGTTTGGGGAGTACTTAAAGAATATGGGTTTGAAGTTGTTGCTCCCGAAACATACACTTTTTGTGAGCAAATGGCCTTGTTTAATAATGCTGACTATATTGTGGGTGGTTCTGGAGCTGCATTTACAAATTTATTGTTTTGTCATAGCGGTTGTAAGGTTATTTGTTTTAGATCCATAAGAAACTATTCTCCAATATTTTCGACTATTGCTAATATTGTCGATGTTAAAATGCGGTATTTAGCTGGTATTTCTGATAGTACAGTAGATTTACATGCTGATTACATTGTCAGCACTGATAAACTGAAAAAAATGATTGATTATAATGAGGATTAAAAATAGTAATGACATAACTTATTTTATAGGAGGTATATTACTTTTGTTAACTCTAAGGCCATTTTTTACTTGGAGTCTAAGTGGGTCTTATGCGCAAATTGTATTTCTTTTCCCATTGGCGATTCTATTCTGGCGGAATTATAGAATGAATAGATTGAATGTGCTGTATCTGTTTTTCTTTGTTTTTACCCTTTTGTTAGCTTCTATTTCTCAAAATCGTAATCTGATAGGATTCTTTTTTATGATTATTTTGGCAGCAGTACCTTTTGGATCGAAAAGATTTATGGTTAACGTGTTTGATAGGTACAAAACGTTATATTCTATAATAATTGGAATATCCATTTTGGTATGGCTGTTACTTTTCTTTGGTATTCCTGTCCCTGGAAAAATAATAGCTCCTTTGAATGCTGTAAAAACATATAATTATATTGCATATCCATTTTTAGTTATTCCCAACTATTTAGGGGCAGGTCTTGATGTTTATTTTCAATCATTAAGATTTTGTGGCCCTTTTGATGAGCCGGGTGTTGTTGGTACTATCGCCGGACTTATGCTGTATATAGATAATTTTAATCTGAAGGATAAAAGGAATATATTTATTTTAATTTCTGGACTTCTTTCATTGTCTCTATTTTTCTATGTCCTTTCTGCCATTTTTTTAGTGTATTTTTTATTTTCTAGAAATGTCAAGGTCGTATATAAATTCTTCATCTCTTCTTTAATGGCATTGTTAATTGTTTTTTCTATGCAAAATACAATGACTAGGTTGTTGATTTGGGATAGATTGGAATATGATAAAACACAAGGGATGATCAGTGGGGATAATAGGGCTGATAGTAGTTTAAAAAGTTATTTTAATTCTATTCAGGGTACAAGTCAATATTGGTGGGGGGTAGATAATAAGAGACAGTTGGCAAACTTCTCGGATAGTGCTGGTTATCGAAATGCAATTCTGTCCAATGGAGCTGTTGTCTGTATTATGTACCTGCTTTTCTTTGTTCTTTATGCCTTAAATCGTATAAAGTCCATATGGTATATTCTTATATTTATAACCTTGCTACTTGCTACATTATATCAGCGTCCTGGGTTATTTTCTGTTAATTATATCTTTCTATTTTCTATGTATATAGTAATGCACGACAAACGTGAAAATATAAAATTAAATCCATGATGCATATTTGTTATCTCACAGGGCTTTATTCTCGAAAAGACCCATTGATCTTTGACCGTCAGGGGAAGGCATTGGCAATGGCTGGCTATAAAGTTACTATTGTTGTTTGTGACTTAGAACCGAATGAAACAATTGATGGTATTGAGTTTATTTCGTGTAACTATAAGCCATGCTCGCGTATAGAGAGGATGCTGAATACCAAGAAATTTCTTTATAGGAAAGCACTGATGATAAATGCAGATGTATACCAAATTTCTGATCCGGAGCTATTATCTCTTGGGGTTAAATTGAAACATAAGGGATATAAAGTTGTATTTAATCTTCGTGAGTTTTATCCTGGCATCATTCATGATAAAGCATATTTGCCTAAAATGGCTCGTAATGTAATTGCAGTGCTGATGGAGAAATATCTGAAGTCATCTCTAAAGAAATATAATGCTGTATTTACTGTAACTGATGATACTGACAATCGCCTTGAAAAGTGGGGAATAAAGAATCATTATGTTATTAAAAATTTCCCTGTTGTATCTTCCAGGTTTACTTTATCCAAGGAGGAATATTTATCCCGTAAAAATGTTCTTGGATATATTGGAACAGTCTATTGGATTAGTTGTCAAAAAGAAGTATTAAAAGCTTTAGCGGAATTGCCGGATATCAAATATTATGTTGCAGGTGTGATTGAAGAAGGATATGTTGATGTTCTTGAAACTTTTCCAAACTGGAAGAATGTGGATTTTGCAGGGCCGTTTAAGAAAGAAGAGATATCAACAGTTTTTTCAAAAATGACTATTAGTAATACTCTTCGGGATTTTAGTCGGACAGGCAGTCCGAATGGATCTTTTGGTGTGTTGAAAATATTTGAAAGTATGGAGGCGGGGTTACCGGTGTTGCTTTCGGATGTGAAATGCTATCGTGAAATTGTAGAAAAATATAATTGTGGAATTTGTGTTGATCCACATAATTCGCAGCAAATAAAGGAGGCTATTCAATATTTAGTTGAAAATAAGGAAATGGCTTATCAGATGGGGCAAAATGGTCGGCGAGCAGTTTTAGAAGAGTATAACTGGGAAAGTCAGGCTAAACTATACATTGAAGTATTAACAAATATATAAAGCGAGGAATATATGATACACCCACTGGCTGACTGTCAAAGTAAATTGATTGGTGACGGGACTACTATATGGCAATTTTGTGTCATCTTAAATGGTGCTGTTATTGGAAGTAACTGCAATTTATGTGCCCATGTTTTTGTAGAGAATGATGTTATTATAGGTAACAATGTTACTGTAAAATCAGGAGTACAATTGTGGGATGGTCTAAGAGTAAAAGATAATGTTTTTATCGGAGCAAATGTCTCTTTTATTAATGATTTGATTCCTCGTTCAAAAGTCTATCCAAGTGAATTTTTAATGACGACACTTGAGGAACATTGTTCGATCGGAGCCAATTCTACAATAATGGGAGGATTGATTATTGGTGAGTACGCTCTTGTCGGGGCAGGAAGTGTTGTTACAAAAAATGTTCCGGCACATGAGATTTGGTTTGGTAATCCTGCATGTAAAAAAGGGTATATCACTAAAGATGGTATTGCCCTGGACTTAAATATGTGTGATAAAAATGGAGTTAAACATAAAATATAAAACGGATATGATTAAATTTTTAGATTTACAGAAAGTTACTGCAAAATATGCAGAAGAGATTCATGAAGCAGTATTGAGAGTCGTTGATTCAGGGTGGTATTTACAAGGCAAAGAAAATGCAATGTTTGAAACACATTATTCTTCATATATTGGTACTAAATATACTATAGGATGTGCTAACGGCCTTGATGCATTGATTTGGATTTTCCGTGCTTATATTGAAATGGGGATAATGAAACCTGGAGATGAAGTTATCGTTCCTGCAAATACCTATATTGCTTCTATTTTAGCCATTACTGAGAACGGACTCATTCCTGTGTTGGTTGAACCCAATCTGGAAACATATCAAATTGATGATTCTAAGATTGAAAAAGCTATAACTTCTCGTACAAGAGCTATACTTATAGTACATCTCTATGGTCAGTGTGCGTATACTGAGAAAATAGGAGAATTATGTGAAAAATATAATCTTAAGCTTGTAGAAGATAATGCGCAGGCACATGGCTGCAAATTTAATGGGAGAATGACAGGCTCGATAGGCGATGCTGCAGGGCATAGCTTTTATCCGGGTAAAAACTTAGGTGCATTAGGGGATGCAGGAGCTGTGACAACGAATGATGATGAGTTGGCACATATAGTAAGGTCGGTTGCTAATTACGGATCTGCAAAGAAATATGTTTTCCAATATGTAGGGCGTAATAGTCGTCTTGACGAAATTCAGGCAGCTATTCTTGATGTTAAACTCCGTTATCTTGATAATGATATACAATTAAGAAAAGAAGTTGCAAAATATTATATAGAAAACATTGAGAATCCAGCGATTATTTTGCCAATTGTGAAAGATTGGAATGCACATGTATTTCATCTTTTTACAATTCGTTGTGCAGATCGTGATGGCTTGCAACAATATTTAGCAGAGAATGATATTCAAACTAATATCCATTATCCTATTCCTCCTCATAAACAAGAATGCTATAAAGAATGGAATGATCTTAGCTTTCCAATTACAGAATTGATTCATGCTGAAGAATTGAGTATTCCAATGAGTCCTGTTATATCTATGGAAGAGGTTGAAAGGGTTGTAAAAGTGTTGAATGCTTGGAAGTAATAATCTTATGATGAAAAAAAAGACTATTTGGTTCATAAATAAAGATGCAGCACCTATTGAATTTTATGGCACTCATTTGAGAACAATAAAGTTGGCACAATATTTTCAATCAGAAGGCTATAATGTGAAATTGTTTTGTTCTAGTTATGTTCACAATAGAAACTTATGTTTGTCTGACTCTAATAAGACATTTGAAGAGAAAACTTATGATAATATCCCTTTTGTTTTAGTAAATGCAGGTTGTGGATCTACTAATGGGATAAGAAGGATTATATCATATTTTAGGTTTGCGGTTAAATTATTCATCCATAGAAAACAATTTGAGAAACCGGATGTGATAATTCATACATCTCGTATTCCTTTTGATATTCCAATTTATCAACTTGCTAAAAAGGTAAAAGCAAAATATATCGTGGATGTTACAGATTTATGGCCTGATTCATTCGTAAGCTTAGGCTTATTGGGAAAAAATAATCCATGCGTGAAAATTGCTTATTGTTTAGAACGATATATTTATAGTAAAGCAGACAACGTTGTTTTTTCTATGCCTGGTGCAGTTAATTATGTGAGAGAAAACGGATGGGATAGTGATCAGGGGGGGACAATTGATTTAAACAAATTGCATTATATAAATAATGGTATTGATTTGTCTGAGTTTAATGTTAACATGCAAAGATACAAAATAGAAGATTTTGATTTGGCAAACGATAAAACTTTCAATATTATTTATCTGGGAAGCATTCGATTGGCAAATAATCTTAAACTGCTTATAGATTCAGCTAAAATATTGCAGAATAATAGTGTGCAGGTCTTGATTTATGGTGATGGTGAGGATAGGGCTTTTTTAGAGCATTATTGTGAAGAACAACAGATTACAAACGTAAAATTTAAAGCAAAATGGACATCACCTGAGTATGTGCCATATATACTTTCAAAAGCAGATGTGAATGCTCTGAATTATTCTACTAATTTCGGGAAGTATGGTGGCAGTATGAATAAGATGTTTTTGGGACTGGCAAGTGGTAAACCATTATGTTGTAATGTAGGAATGCCATACAGTATCATATTAGAGGAGGGTGTCGGAATAGACTGTAAGTTAACTGATCCGCAGGATTATGCCGCTGCTATACTTTCGCTTAAAAACTTGCCTTCTGATGAGTATCAGACAATATGTAATAAAGCGAAAAAAGCAGCCGAAAAATATGATTATGCGAAACTATGCGTGAAATTTAAAGATGTCTGTAATTTGTAAATTGTTAGTAAAAAGATAATTAGTAAAAAACATGAAAATAACTTTAATTGGTGCGTCAGGTTTTGTCGGGACTCGTTTGATTACACTTTTGAAAAAAGCACAAAGATATGAGATGTTGAATATTGATTTGCAACAAAGTCGTTTCTTTCCAGAAGTTACAGCAATTGGTGATGTACGTGATCAGGATTATTTAGATAAGAAATTGGAAGGGGCTGAATGTGTTGTTTTATTAGCAGCACAGCATCGGGATGATGTTGTTCCGGTATCTCTTTATTATGATACAAATGTAGGTGGTATAGAAAAGACATTAAAAGCAATGGAGAAAAATAATATAAAACGAATCATTTTTTTTTCATCTGTTGCAGTATATGGTCTAAATAAAAAGAATCCAAATGAAGAATATCCGGCAGATCCGTTTAATCACTATGGGAAAAGTAAATGGCAGGCAGAGCAAATTTTGCATGAATGGTATAAGTTACATCCGGATTGGAATATTGATATTATTCGTCCAACAGTCATTTTTGGAGAACGTAACAGAGGCAATGTGTACAATTTATTAAAGCAAATTGCGAGTGGAAAGTTTCTAATGATTGGTTCTGGAAACAATAAAAAGTCAATGGCTTATGTCGGTAATGTTGTTGCTTTTGTAAAATACATGATTGATGAGGTTCGGACAGGTTATAATGTGTTTAATTATGTTGACAAGCCGGATTTTACAATGAATGAACTAGTGGCTCATGTGAGCAAAGTTATGAATAAACATATTCCGGCTACTCATTTCCCTTATTGGTTGGGCATGATAGGAGGATATTGTTTTGATATATTTGCTTGCATTACTCGTAAGAAATTGGCAGTAAGTTCTGTGCGTGTGAAGAAGTTTTGTGCAACAACTGAATTTGATGCTGCTAAAATACATTCTTCTGTTTTTAAAGCTCCTTATTCTTTAGGAGAGGGGCTGGCAAGAACTTTAGAGTTTGAATTTATATACCCCCCTACAGATGATATTACTTTTAAAAGTGAATAAGATGATAAGAATATGGAAAAAGTAAATAAACTAATATGTATGATATTGTTGTCTTTTTTATTAGCAGCATGTCAATCTTATAAAAAGGTACCTTATTTGCAAGACGTGGAAGCAGTCAATCAAGCTACTCAGCAGGAAACTCTTTATGATGCAAAGATCATGCCGAAAGATTTATTGACAATTGTGGTTTCGTGTACCAGTCCGGAACTAGCTGCACCCTTTAACTTGACAATTGCCAGCCCGTCTAATTTATCAATACAGTACACTACTACTCAGCCTGTGTTACAACAATATTTGGTTGACAATGAAGGGAAAATATCTTTTCCAGTATTAGGAGCACTGACAGTTGGAGGGCTTACAAAGAAACAGGCAGAGCAGTTAATCGTTGATAAATTGAAGCCTTATATGAAAGAAAATCCTATTGTTACAGTACGTATGGTAAATTATAAGATATCAGTCATTGGAGAGGTTGCTCGACCGGGTACATTTACTATTTCTAATGAGAAGGTGAATCTATTGGAGGCATTGGCCATGGCTGGTGATATGACGGTATACGGTCTTCGTGATAATGTGAAGCTGATTCGTGAGGACGCAAATGGCAAACAGCAAATTGTCACTTTGGATTTAAATAATGCCGAAACGATTCTTTCACCTTACTATTGGTTACAACAGAATGATATTGTTTATATAACTCCCAATAAAGCAAAGGCTCGAAATTCCGATGTGGGCAATAGTACCAGCCTCTGGTTCTCCGCTACCTCTATCTTGGTATCCGTTGTCAGCCTATTAGTAAACATCTTAAAATAACGATTTGCAATGAAAGAAACAGAATTCAACGGAACACAAGAGCCTAAGGAAGAAAGTATAGATGTCAAGGAACTGCTGTTTAAGTATTTGCTCCATTGGCCTTGGTTTGTGGGGGCGGTTGTGGTATGTTTGATTACAGCATGGGTCTATTTGTATATAGCTACTCCTGTGTATAACATATCTGCTACGGTTTTAATAAAGGACGATAAAAAGGGAGGTAGTGCCGGAATGCTTTCTGGGCTAGAGAGTTTGGGATTGGATGGTTTGATGTCTTCTTCACAGAATATTGATAACGAGATTGAAGTGCTCCGTTCCAAGACTATCGTCAAAGAAGTGGTTGAAGATTTGGGCCTCTATATTTCTTATACGGATGAGGATGAATTTCTTTCCAGGAATATGTATAAAACTTCACCAGTACAAGTGAGCATGACTCCGCAGGAGGCCGATTTATTGGAGAAACCGATAATTGTGGAGATGATATTGCAACCACAAGGAAGTCTGGATGTGAATGTGAAGCTTGGCGATGATGAATATCAGAAACATTTCGAAAAGTTACCGGCTGTTTTTCCTACCGATAAAGGAACATTGGCTTTTTTCCTGACACCGGATTCTGTATTATCTAAAAGAATATTGGAAAAAATTACAGATTCAGAAAAGACTACACGTAATATTACAGCAACAATTAATAAGCCTTTGGCTGTAGCGAAAGGGTATTGCAAAAATATGACTATTGAGCCTACTTCCAAAACCACTTCTGTGGCTGTCATATCATTGAAAAACTCAAATGTACAACGCGGCAAGGATTTTATCAATAAGTTATTGGAGATGTATAATATCAATACGAATAATGATAAGAATGAAGTGGCACAGAAAACAGCAGAATTTATCAATGAACGTATTAGTATTATCTCCAAAGAACTGGGTAGTACGGAAAAGGATCTGGAAAGTTTCAAACGTGGGGCGGGTATTACGGATTTGACCAGTGATGCACAAATAGCTTTGACGGGTAGTGCTGAATATGAAAAGAAGCGTGTGGAGAATCAAACCCAGATTAATTTGCTGCAGGATTTGCAAAAATATATGCAAAATGAAGGTTATGAGGTTTTACCTAGTAATATCGGATTGCAGGATGTGAATCTTGCGGCTGCCATCAACCGTTATAATGATGTGCTTGTTGAGAGAAAACGTTTGCTGCGTACATCAACGGAGAATAATCCTACCATTATAAACTTGGATACAAGTATTCATGCCATGAAAGAGAATGTACAAGTATCTTTAGACAGGGTTTTGCGTGGATTGTTGATTACAAAGGCAGATTTGGATCGTGAAGCGAATCGTTATTCCCGTCGTATTAGTGAGGCACCTGGTCAGGAGCGTGAGTTTGTGAGTATTGCTCGCCAACAGGAGATAAAGGCCGGACTTTATTTGATGCTTCTTCAGAAGCGTGAAGAGAATGCGATAACTCTGGCTGCTACAGCCAATAATGCGAAGATTATAGATGACGCTATAGCAGATGATACTCCTGTATCTCCTAGAGGCAAGATAATTTATCTGGTTGCTTTAGTGTTAGGAATCGGAATTCCGGTGGGGATTATTTACCTGCTCGAATTAACCAAATTCAAGATTGAAGGTCGTTCTGATGTAGAAAAGCTTACTTGTGTGCCTATTGTTGGTGATATTCCATTGACTGATGAAAAGCAGGGTGCTATTGCTGTATTTGAGAATCACAATAACTTGATGAGTGAAACTTTCCGCAATATCCGAACGAATCTTCAGTTTATGCTTGAAAATGACAAGAAGGTGATTCTGGTTACTTCTACGGTTAGTGGTGAGGGTAAATCTTTCATCTCTGCTAATCTTGCTATTAGTCTTTCTTTATTAGGGAAGAAAGTAGTAATCGTTGGTCTTGATATTCGTAAACCGGGCTTGAATAAGGTATTTAATATTCCGAGAAAAGAAGTTGGTATAACTCAATATTTGGCTAATCCGGAAAAGAACTTGATGGATTTAGTACAGCTTTCTGATGTCAGTAAGAATCTTTATATTCTTCCCGGTGGAACAGTTCCTCCTAATCCTACCGAATTATTGGCTCGTGATGGACTGGATAAAGCGATTGAAACTCTTAAGAAGAATTTTGATTATGTGATTCTGGATACAGCTCCTGTTGGTATGGTTACTGATACCTTGTTGATAGGACGTGTGGCTGACCTGTCTGTTTATGTCTGCCGTGCAGACTATACTCATAAAAACGAGTATACTTTGATTAATGAACTTGCTGAAAACAATAAATTGCCTAGCCTGTGTACTGTAATAAATGGTTTGGATCTGAAAAGAAGAAAATACGGTTATTATTACGGTTATGGTAAATATGGCAAGTTCTATGGTTATGGTAAGCGCTATGGTTACGGTTATGGATATGGAGAACATTTTCATGACAAGGAGTCATAAATTCAACCAATATAGCGGTTAATAAACTTTGACATAGAATTCGCCAATATATATTTTATTGGTGATCGAGATTTTTTTAAGTTAATAATGTCATAGAGTACTTTTAATACTTTACACAAAAGTGAGATGGAACATGTAGGTCCCTAACTTCATGCTACACACATGAAGCACCCTACATTTTGTGGTCAGGAAATGTGCGGCGGTGTATTCCTGATCAACGCCCTCATGTCGGTGTAAATCCGATGTGATTTCTATTATATCAACTGTCTGTGAAGATCGTTGATATTTGAAATGATATTATCACTAGATAATATACAACTCAAAACGGGAGACAGCACTTTTGTTGTCTTCCGTTTTTATATTGAATACTTCTTCATTATAAATATTGGTACTTTATCGGGAGCTTACAAATACTCTTATTTTTATTTGCTGTTTTGGACATTTTAGCGTAACTTGCACACCTATTTTAAAGAATATTTTTTTTACAGGAGAATAACAGGTATGGATAATCATGTTGTAATAATGGCTGGTGGCATAGGGAGCCGCTTTTGGCCGATGAGCACTCCGGAATGTCCTAAACAATTTATTGATGTAATGGGATGTGGCCGGTCGCTGATTCAGTTGACGGCAGATCGTTTCGACGGTGTTTGCCCCAGAGAAAATATGTGGGTCGTAACTTCTGAAAAATACATTGATATTGTTCGGGAGCAGTTGCCGGAAATTCCGGAAAGTAATATTTTGGCGGAGCCTTGTGCGCGCAATACTGCGCCCTGCATTGCTTTTGCTTGCTGGAAGATCAAGAAAAAACATCCGAATGCTAACATTGTAGTAACTCCTTCGGATGCATTAGTCATTGATACGGGAGAATTCCGTAGAGTGATGGAGAAAGCCCTTCGTTTCACAGATGATGGCAGCGCCATTGTAACGATAGGTATCCGGCCAACTCGTCCGGAAACCGGATACGGATATATTGCTGCTGCCGATCAGCTCCAGACAGATAAAGAAATTTACACCGTAGATGCATTTAAGGAAAAACCGGATAAAGAGACTGCCGAAAAGTATCTGGCAGAAGGCAATTTCTTCTGGAATGCGGGAATCTTTGTATGGAATGTGCGTACTATTACTTCCGTGATGCGTGTATATGCTCCGGGCATCGCACAAATTTTCGATCGCATTTTCCCCGATTTCTATACAGAGAAAGAAAATGAAACGATCAAGAAGTTATTCCCTACTTGCGAAAGCATTTCTATCGACTATGCAGTGATGGAGAAAGCACAGGAGATTTATGTACTTCCCGCTTCATTTGGCTGGTCAGATCTGGGTACATGGGGAGCACTTCGCGGTTTGCTTCCACAGGATAAGTCTGGAAATGCAACCGTAGGAACCGATATCCGTTTGTACGAAAGTAAAAATTGTATTGTGCATGCCAGCGAAGAAAAACGAGTAGTCATTCAAGGCTTGGATGGATATATCATTGCAGAGAAAGATAACACATTATTGATCTGCAAGTTGGAAGAAGAGCAAAGAATTAAGGAATTCTCGAAATAAAATTTATTTCGAGAATTGATATTCATGTGGTGTCATTCCTGTCATTCGCTTAAAGAACTTCGAGAAAAAAGAAGGATTAGGGAAGTTCAATTCATCAGAAATTTGATAAACAAGCAGATTGCTATGTTTTAGCAATACTTTAGCTTCTAATATAATGGACTGGTTTATCCAGTCCATTACTGTTTGTTGACTGGTTTGGCGGATGATCGTATTAAGATAACGAGGAGTGAGACATAGCTTATCCGCATAAAAACTAACATTACGTTCTTTCTTGCTATAAGCATTGACTAAAGAAATGAAACGCTGGAAAATCTCTTCCTGATGTGTCTGACAGCTCTGTTCTTTTTGATTGTTGTTTTTGACAAGATATTCTATATTGCACAAAAGACTAATTAGTAGATATTGAATAGCTTCCCGTCGGAACGTCGGTTCTTGTAATATATTCCATATTAAAGCAAAATAACTCTTAAACAAGTCGTATTCATGTGAGGTCAGAGATAATATGAGGTTTTTCTGTAACTGTGAGAGATGAGTGAAGAAATTGTCTTTTCCGGCTATAGAAAGAAATTCCGCGTCCATGGCTACCATCTGCATATCAAAATCCGGAGAGACTTCTATAATCTGAAGAATGGAATTCGGAACAATTAATAGTAGCTTGTCCGGCTGAAAAGTTTCTTCTATCAGGTTGATTAATACGCGCGCATATCCCTGTTTGATAACTGCGATACGTCCCTCTTTGATACGATAAGGTTGATCTATTGTGATAAGATTGGATTCTATTTTGGCGAAGCTGTTTACGAATCCGAAATGCGGAGATATGAAACGAAATTCGTTAAATCGGACGATATCCGGATTTTCTAAGATTTCGAGACCTATATTTAATGGTATTTTCCTTTCCATCTTTATCTGTTTTTTCCGCCAAAGATAATAAAAATCAGCAAATAGCCTTTTATTCTTTCTCTTTATCGAACTATTGGAACATTTTTACTAACTATCGGAATGTGAACGTATCTTTGAAACCTCTATCTTTGTCTTTTGAAGAAATTAAAGAAATGATGTGTATGAAAAGAATGGTTTTCAGTTTCTCCTTTTTATTGTTTGTATCGGGAATAAATGCGCAGATAACGTTGGAAGAATGTCAACGGAAGACGCAGGAAAATTATCCGTTGGTACATCAGTATGGCTTGGTGGAGAAAACAAAGGAATATAATATTGAGAATGCGGCAAAAGGATATTTGCCACAGTTTGTCCTTTCGGCTAAAGCTTCTTATCAGAGTGAGGTAACGGAAATTCCGGTGAAGCTTTCCGGAGTGGATTTGAAAGGACTGCCGAAAGATCAGTATCAGGTGATGTTGGAGTTACAACAGAAAATCTGGGATGGTGGAGGAATCCGGATGCAGAAGAAACAAACGACTGCGGAAGCGGAGATAGAGAAAGAAAAACTGAATGTGGATATGTATGCGCTAAATAGTCGTGTAAATGACCTTTATTTTGGGATTCTTTTGTTGGACGAGCAACTGAAACAGAATGCATTGTTGCAAGATGAACTGGAGAGAAATTATCGCCAGATTACTGCCTACGTAGAAAATGGCATTGCCAATCAGGCCGATTTGGATGCTGTGAAAGTGGAGCAGTTGAACACAAAGCAGAAAAGAGTTGAACTGGTTTCATCGCGTATGGCGTATTTGAAGATGCTTTCACTTCTGGTAGGAGAGAAATTGTCGCAGGAAACGGTTTTGGAGAAACCTGTTCCTCAAGATGACATTTCGGCTGTCAGTGAGATTCGTCGTCCGGAATTATCTTTGTTCAATGCGCAAGGAGTAGGATTGCAAGTACAGGAGAAAGCTTTGAATGTGCGTCATCTTCCACAGTTCGGATTATTCGTGCAGGGAGCTTATGGAAACCCCGGATTGAATATGCTGAAAAATGAATTTTCTCCCTACTATATTGCGGGTGTTCGCCTTTCGTGGAATTTCGGTAGTTTGTATACCTTGAAGAATGACCGGAAGGTAATTGAAAATAAACGTCGGCAATTGGATAATAACCGGGATGTGTTTCTGTTTAATACAAGATTGGAGATGACACAACAAGATCAGGCCATCCAATCATTGGAAAAGCAAATGCAGGATGATGATGAGATTATCCGTTTGCGTACCAATATTCGCAAATCGGCAGAGGCCAAAGTGGCGAATGGAACATTGACGGTGACCGAGATGCTTCGGGAATTGACCAATGAGAGTTTGGCACGTCAGTCGAAAGCGTTGCATGAAATTCAACGGTTAATGGGAATTTATCAATTGAAATATACTACGAATGATTAATATAACTTCTTTAGATATGGAACGAATGACAAAGATAGGAATGTATGGAGTGGCATTGATTATGTTGGCTGCTTGTGGTAAGGGAATACCCGGCTATGATGCAACCGGCACGTTTGAAGCCACGGAAGTGATAGTCTCTGCCGAAGCTGCCGGAAAGCTGTTGCGACTGGAGGTAGAAGAGGGAACAAGACTGAAAGCAGGTGAGGAGATTGGGCTGGTGGATACGGTGCAATTGTATTTGAAGAAATTACAACTGGAGGCCAGTATGAAATCAGTGGAAAGCCAACGTCCGGATCTTGCTAAACAGATAGCTGCTACCAAACAGCAAATAGCAACAGCAGAACGTGAAAAGAAACGCGTGGAAAACCTGCTTGCCGCTGGAGCGGCGAATCAGAAACAGTTGGACGACTGGGACGCACAAGTCAAATTGCTTGAAAGGCAGCTTGTCGCACAGGAATCGTCATTGCAGAATAGTACGAACAGCCTGATAGAACAAGGAAATTCGGTTGCCATACAAGTTGCACAGATGGAGGATCAATTAGCTAAATGTCATGTCCAGTCGCCTATTGAAGGTACCGTATTGGCAAAATATGCAGAAGCCGGTGAATTGGCGGCAATAGGTAAACCGCTGTTTAAAGTGGCTGAAGTGGATCGCATGTATTTGAGGGCTTACATCACCTCCGAACAGTTGTCGCAAGTGAAACTGGGAGATGAGGTAACTGTGTATGCTGATTATGGAAACTCGGAGCAGAAAGCTTATCCGGGGGTAGTGACCTGGATTTCCGACCGTTCGGAGTTCACTCCCAAAACGATTTTGACGAAAAACGAACGTGCTAATCTGGTATATGCAGTGAAAATTGCCGTGAAGAATGACGGAGCATTGAAGATTGGCATGTACGGAGGAGTGACATTGAAAAATTAAAAATTGAAGATTAAAAATTAAACGCAAGGGAATGGCAAAGGAAGAACCCATAGTGGTTGTGAAAGAAGTCGGCAAGAACTATGGAACAGTGGAGGCGCTGAAAGACGTTTCTTTCGTTGTGGAACGGGGAGAAATCTTTGGGCTGATAGGGCCTGATGGTGCCGGTAAGAGTTCCTTATTCCGTATTCTGACTACTTTGTTGCTGGCGGATAAAGGAACGGCCATAGTTGCCGGGCTGGATGTGGTAACGGATTATAAACAGATTCGTACGAAGGTGGGATATATGCCCGGTCGTTTTTCACTTTACCAGGATCTTTCGGTAGAAGAGAATCTGGAGTTTTTTGCTACCGTGTTCCATACGACAGTTCAGGAGAATTATGATTTAATTAAAGATATCTATCAACAGATAGAACCGTTCAGGAAAAGAAGGGCAGGGGCTTTGTCAGGTGGTATGAAGCAGAAACTGGCATTGAGCTGTGCTTTGATTCATAAACCGGATATTTTATTCCTGGATGAACCTACTACCGGAGTAGATCCCGTGTCGCGTAAGGAATTCTGGCAAATGCTCCGAAACTTACGGGAACAGGGTATTACCATTGTCGTTTCTACTCCTATCATGGATGAGGCCCGGCAATGTGACCGGATTGCTTTCATCAATCATGGACAGATTCATGGCATTGATACCCCGGAACGTATTCTTCATCAATTTGCGTCTATCCTTTGCCCTCCTTCTTTGGAGCGGGAGGAAGTGAAGCATGAAGTAGCTCCGGTCATTGAAGTGGAACAGTTGACAAAATGTTTTGGAGATTTTACTGCAGTAGATCATATCTCCTTTCAGGTGAATCGAGGCGAGATATTTGGCTTTCTGGGTGCTAATGGAGCAGGAAAGACGACAGCTATGCGTATGCTTTGCGGATTAAGTAAACCGACATCAGGCATCGGAAAGGTGGCAGGATATGATATTTACCGGGAGGCCGAACAAGTTAAGAAACATATCGGATATATGAGCCAAAAGTTTTCGCTATATGAAGACCTGAAAGTGTGGGAGAATATCCGTCTGTTTGCCGGAATTTATGGCATGAAGGAACAAGAGATAGAACGGAAGACAGAAGAATTGTTGGATCGTTTGGAGCTTACTGCCGAACGGGATACTCTGGTGAAGAGCCTTCCGGTGGGATGGAAACAGAAATTGGCTTTTTCAGTATCAATATTCCATGAACCGAGAATCGTTTTTCTGGATGAGCCGACCGGTGGAGTAGATCCTGCTACGAGAAGACAGTTCTGGGAATTGATCTATCAGGCAGCCGATCAGGGTATTACCGTGTTTGTCACTACCCATTATATGGATGAAGCGGAATATTGCAACCGGATATCTATCATGGTGGACGGTCAGATTAAAGCACTTGATACACCTGCCCGTCTGAAACAACAATTCGGTGCGGAAACGATGGATGACGTTTTTCAGAAATTAGCCCGCGGTGCGGTGCGCAAAGCAGATTGATTATGAGACAGTTTATAGCTTTTATAAAGAAAGAGTTTTATCATATTTTCCGTGACCGGCGAACCATGCTGATTTTGTTGGGGATGCCTGTCGTACAAATTATTCTATTCGGTTTTGCTATCAGCACGGAAGTGAAGAATGTTCGGTTGGCGGTGCTCGATCCTTCTAATGATGTGGTAACACGAAAAATAATTGATCGTTTGGATGCCAGTGAGTATTTCACCGTTACTGCGCGTTTTCATTCGCCCCAGGAAATGGAAGCTGCTTTCTTAAAGAATGAAGTTGATATGGCGATTGTCTTTAGTGAACGGTTTGCAGATGATCTCTATACGGGTGATGCTCGTGTACAGCTGGTTGTAGATGCGACGGATCCCAATATGTCGACTTCGCAAGTTAATTATGCGACAGGAATCGTTGCTATGGTAGGTCAGGAGATGATTCCCCCGAATATGTCGGCTGCCCGCCTGATTCCTGATATCAAATTGCTCTACAACCCGCAGATGAAGAGTGCTTATAACTTTGTTCCGGGAGTGATGGGCCTGATCCTGATGCTGATTTGCGCCATGATGACCTCGATTTCCATTGTTCGTGAGAAAGAAACAGGTACGATGGAAGTATTATTAGTTTCACCTGTGAAGCCACTATTTATTATTTTGGCAAAGGCTGTACCTTATTTTGTGCTGTCGTTTGTCAATCTGATAACGATCCTTTTGCTTTCGGTCTTTGTGTTGGATGTTCCGGTGGTAGGAAGTTTATTCTGGTTAATCACCGTATCTTTGCTGTTTATCTTCGTATCCTTGGCATTGGGCTTATTGATTTCATCAGTCACACGTACACAGGTTGCGGCCATGCTGGTTTCCGGATTGATGCTGATGATGCCCACGATGCTTTTATCGGGCATGATTTTCCCTATAGAGAGTATGCCGGTGATACTTCAATGGATCTCGGATATACTTCCGGCACGTTGGTATATACAGGCTGTGCGTAAACTGATGATTGAAGGAGTACCTGTTGCATTGGTGTATAAAGAGATTGGTATCTTGTTATTGATGGCGACGGTACTTATTACGATCAGTATCAAGAAATTTAAGTATAGATTGGAATAATATGTCGATATGCCAATTGGTTGTATGAATAGTATACAGTGTGCTAATGGGCAGATTGATAAATGGAAGAATTATTTATGATAAAGTTCCTGATAGAAAAAGAGTTTAAACAATTGCTTCGCAATTCGTTTCTTCCGAAATTGATTCTTGTATTTCCATGCATGATTATGCTGTTGATGCCTTGGGCGGTAAATCTGGAAATCAAGAATATACAGCTGAATATTGTGGATAATGACCATTCGGCTATTTCACAACGTTTAGTCAATAAGATTGCCGCCTCTACCTATTTCCGTCTGGTGGAAGTGCCGGTTTCGTATGAAGAAGGCCTACGGAATATTGAAATTGGAACGGCGGATATTGTGATGGAAATTCCGCGGCATCTGGAACGGGATTGGATGAATGGAGAAGATACCCACATACTGATAGCAGCCAATGCTGTGAATGGGACAAAAGGAGGGCTGGGGAGTTCTTATCTATCTTCTATTATTAATGATTATGCAGCCGAGCTGCGTTCGGAATATCCTGCAACTGTTACAGTCTCCGGTGCTTTCCCTTCGATAGGCATTGATACACAGGGGTTGTTTAATCCGAATCTGAACTATAAACTCTATATGATTCCGGCATTGATGGTCATGTTATTAACTTTGATTTGTGGTTTCTTGCCTGCATTGAATATAGTTAGCGAGAAGGAAGTAGGAACGATTGAGCAAATCAATGTGACGCCGGTTCCGAAGTTTATCTTTATTTTGGCAAAGCTCTTGCCTTACTGGTTGATTGGTTTTGTGGTGCTGACTGTATGTTTCATATTAGCTTGGTTAATTTATGGCATAGTGCCAGTCGGTCATTTTCTATTAATTTACTTTTTCGCAGTTCTTTTCGTTCTGGTAATGTCCGGTTTCGGACTTGTTATTTCCAACTACTCGGCAACGATGCAACAGTCTATGTTTGTTATGTGGTTCTGTTTGTTGGTTGTAATTTTGATGAGTGGTTTGTTTACTCCCATTAGCAGTATGCCGGAATGGGCACAAATGATAACGAGGCTCAACCCTTTGAGATATTTTATGGAGGTGATGCGAATGGTATATTTAAAGGGTAGTGGTTTCTTTGATTTACTGCCACAGTTTGGAGTATTGTTGTTTTTTGCAGTAGTGTTTAATAGTTGGGCAGTGATTAGTTATCGGAAGAATAACTAAGGATAATAATATAAAAACAGCTCGTTTCCTTTTCAGGGAAAGAGCTGTTTTATTACTTCTTATCACCGTTTCCGGTGAACAGCAAGTGGTTACCGTATTACTTTATTTCGATTTGCCGATTGGGCTTCTTCACTTCTTCTTCAGAGAGTTTCGGAAGTTCGATGTTTAAAACACCATGTTCTACGGATGCAGCAATTTTTTCTTTGTCCACATTGTCCGGTAGAATCATTGTTTGCTGGAACTTAGAGTATGAGAATTCGCGACGCAGATAGCGACCGTCTTTCTTTTCCTCCTTGTTTTCAGTCTTCTTCTCCATGCTGATAACGAGGTTGTTGTCTTCATCAATGCGAACATTGAAATCATCCTTCGTCATACCAGGAGCAGCCAATTCCACTTTGTACTCTTTTTCTGTTTCCAAAACATTAATTGCAGGTGCAGTAGCATTTGCTTTTACCATCCAATCGTTATCAAAGAAATCATTAAAGATACTTGGTAACCAACTTTGAGTTCTTCTAACAGGCATCATAATTTTAGTCTCCTATCTTTAAGTTAAACATTCAATTAATAAATTTAGAACTTCGGCATTTTCACTTCCGATGGTATCGGTTATCCCGCCTTCCATCGTCCGCTCTCGAACCGTTGTTCGCTTCTATAAATGCAAACCTTATGCCAAGAGATTTTAGAGACTAAAATTGTCTATTTGTCATTTTTATAATGTCATTTTTGCAATATAAATGACAAAATGTATCCTGTTTTTATTTATTTTATATAAGATAGATATTAATTTGATAACCTGTTTACTTCTTCTCGATCAGTTTGAACCTTATTCTTAGTGTTTGCCTTTCTTCGTCATAATCATAACTAATGATTTTGAAGGTACCCACTTCAGAAGTATGGGATACATGCAATCCGATGCAGGCGCAGGCATCATAATCTCCAATGCGGACAATGCGAAGAGTTTCGCTTGCATCGGCAGGTAGCTTACTTAAATCTACAATATCTTTGGCCTGTTCATGAGTCATAAACTCAACAGTCACAGGTAGGTTCTGACTGATTACCTCGTTCACTCTATCTTCAATAGACTGGATTTGTTCCGCTGTCGGACATGACGAAAGTATATAGTCACATTTGCTTTTTTTTCTTTCGATGTGGGCATTGCGAGAACGTGGGCAGCCAAAGGTTTTCACCATGGTGGCATTGAGTAAATGCTCTGCTGTATGCATAGGAGGGTATTCCTGCTTGTTGTGATCGTTGAGTTGAATTTGTTGTTCCATAAATTATTTCAATAACTTTTTATTTTTAATATCTTCTAATATGTTCATTTGTTGAATTGCTATTTGATTTAATTTGATGAGTCTATCCTTTTGTGCCAAACCTTCGTTTATGAAAACTGCATTTTAGTTTTCCATATTTGATAAGCAGATAAGTTCGTTGATTGAGGCATAATCGCGGATATTTCCTTTTAAATCAGGGTGTGTATCCCGCCATTCTAAGGCTGTCATTCCAAACATGGCTACATTAAGGACATCAGCTTCGCTGGCATAAATCATAGATGTTTGCTGTGAAGTGATTTCTTGAGGGATAAGATGTTGTTTGATTGCATCAGTATGAATATGGTAATTAATTTTAGATAATTCTCGCTTTGCCGACCAACCAAGTTGAGCTTGCTCTTGCTCTTTGAGACGTTGGAATTCTTTTACTATGTATAATTCAAATTCAACGGAAATCCAACTTGCAAATTTGAATGCAATGTCTTTGTGAGCAAAAGTGCCCCCATATCGTCCTGATTTGGATATAATTCCAATAGCACAGGTGGTTTCTATCCATTTTTGAGGGGAAAGAGTAAACGCATTTAGTCCTGCTTCTTTTTTAAACCCCTCGAATTCGAGGGGTTTAAAATGGGGGTTGTACAATATCTCCCATAATCCTAAATATTCAATGGTCATTCTATTACGTAGCCAGTTGGCAATAACAGCATTGGCATCTGTCGTCTTGTATTTAGCTATGTCGGTTAAGGAAATGTAATCTGTATCGTTGATTTTTAGGATAGTAATATCTGTTTTCTGAACTGTAATCTTTGCCATATTCTGATTTTTCAGTAAAGGTAGAGCTATATTTGGGAATAAAGAAACGTATATCACTTTTTATTCAGAATATGTTAAACTCACTTCCATGCATCGGAGGTATCTCGCTTATTCAATTATTATTTTCTCTCCCAAGAAATGAGGTTGTTTATCTATACCTAAATCTATAAACATTTTGACTCTTGCAAGTAATTCCCGGATGTTAGTTTTCAGTCCGGCATAAGCATTTACATTTGGGGCGTTGTACCCGATGGCGTCTATTCCATTTTTCTCTGCAAGATAGATCGCTCGTTCGTTATGGAAACGTTGGGAGATGATGGTCAGACGATTTTGTCCAAACACTTCTTTGGCACGTACAACAGAGTCGAGAGTCCGGAATCCGGCATAATCTAAATAAATGGATTTTTCAGGAATACCTTTTTGCATGAGTGCTTTCTTCATTTCTTCCGGTTCATTGTAATCCTCTTTACGGTTATCGCCGCTGATGAGGATATATTTAATTTTTCCGGCTTTATATAACTCCACTGTTGCAAGAATCCGATAATCGAAGTATAAATTGTTATTTCCACTTTTCAACTTGGGAGAAGTTCCGAGAAGTAATCCTACATTGTTGGAAGGGATGGTATTTACTTCCGTATATAGTTTGGAGACTGTGTGTTTCTTGATCGTCCTGTTACATACAACTATGCTGATTACACACAGGATAGCAATTATTAGAGTGGTATAAAGCAGTTTGCGTTTCATGTTTCGGATAATAATTGTGACTTCACAAAAATACCATTCTTTTTTAGGAAATCAAGCATATAGACATAAAAAAAGGAGCAACGCCTTGCTCCAACCTTTGTTAACCTTAAATCTAATACTATGAAAAACACAGTGCAAAGATACGGACTATCGTGAAATTAGCAAATAATCCAAGAAAAAACGTATGTTATATAACATTGATTAAGAAAAATTACCTTCGCCTTAACGGTTATTCGATGTTTTGGGCGATAGACAAATGTGGATGCTCCATTCTTCTTTCTTCATCAACTTTTTTAATAATTACTATGAACTGATTTAACAGCTGAATTTATTCGAAAAAAGCAAAGCTACAAATAAATTTTAGCACATGCGATTTGCGTTATAAAGATTCAAAAAATAGAAAAATCGAACTATATATTTTAATATATAGTTTATTATTTATATATTTATAATAATACCGGTAAGTGTTCAAGGGGGACTTTTTTAGGTAGGTGTAACCGGCTGCCATATAGCGAGTTATCTGCCTTTGGAGAGCGTTCCACTATGCGTTCGGCAAAAAGGCGCTTTTTTATCCCCCAAATGGAGGCTCTAAACTCATGCGGCAGAGCCTCCGTTTGATACATTCAGAGGCTTTGTTTCAAGTAAATGGAGCCTCTAACTTTTGCTTCCCCAAAGAAAGGTTATTAATATGCGAACGTATATGACTATTTAGAACCGAAACCAACTGAAAAGAACCGATGAGTTTAGAAGCTCCCCGCGTATGGCGTATTTTTGCAGGAAAACTGAAAACAATAACAAATATGCAGAAAAAATCTCTCCCGTCTGACATTTATCAGCACATTATGGCATGGAAATGCACAAAAAATGGCCATACAAAGTATAGTGCATCGCTTTTCTTTTTATCTTTGCATGAAATATAATATTACTAATACTTAATATAAACATGAATAAAAGAAGATGGGGCCAATGGATATTATTGGCTGTTGTTTGCTTGAGTTTCTCGATAGGAGAAAGCTATGCACAGAAAAATGATTTTGCTAATCTACGTCGTTATTCAAAAGAAAATGCTGCACTTCCACAAGCGACAAAGAAAGACAAACGGGTTATTTTTATGGGAAATTCCATTACGGAAGGATGGGTAAGGACTCATCCGGATTTTTTCAAATCAAATGGTTACATTGGCCGTGGAATCAGTGGGCAGACTTCCTATCAATTCTTGTTACGGTTCCGGGAAGATGTGATTAATCTTTCTCCTGCTTTAGTGGTGATTAATGCCGGAACAAATGATGTCGCTGAAAATACACAGGCGTATAATGAAGATTATACATTCGGAAACATTGTTTCTATGGCGGAACTGGCAAAAGCAAATAAAATAAAAGTAATTTTGACTTCCGTATTGCCTGCTGCTGCATTTAAGTGGAGAATGGAAATAAAAGATGTTCCGCAGAAAATTAAATCTTTAAATGACCGGATAGAGGCTTATGCAAAAGCAAATAAAATTCCGTTTGTTAATTATTACAAGGCAATGGTGGTTGACGAAAATCAGGCCTTGAATCCTCAATATACTAAAGATGGAGTTCACCCAACGAGCGAAGGGTATGATATTATGGAACCGTTGATTAAAAATGCCATAGAGAAGGCTCTTTGATTTATCATCGCTTGAAGTAGGAATAATCCAACTATAAGAAATGGGAGGATTGCATGAATAGATTCAGCCGTAATGAACGATCAGTCTATATCTGCAATCCTCCTTAATTTATGCTTTAGAGAGTGGTACATTATGTCTTTTCAATTTTATATTTTTCATTGAAGGTGACGTATAGACATAAAAAAAGGAGCAACGCCTTGCTCCAACCTTTGTTAACCTTAAATCTAATACTATGAAAAACACAGTGCAAAGATACGGGATTCCGGTAACTTTGCAAATTATCAGCCCTTAATTGGTGTTTTTATAACACTAATTAATAGACTAAATGCGAAGTTACAGGTTTGTTAAGAGTTTCAGCCCTTAACAATCAGGCTATAATAGGTGAACAATGGGGAAATTTTATCCCCATTTCTCTTTCATCAAGTCCTCCAGTTTCAATAATTCGTCACGATATTGTGCGGCTTCGATAAATTCAAGTTTCTTGGCTGCTTCCTGCATCAGTTTGCGGGTACGCTCGATACTCTTTTCCATCTGCGCTTTACTCATATACTGCACTATCGGATCTGCTGCGATATTCGGAGTAGAAGGTTCTACATAAGCATGTCTTTCTTTCAACAGCTCATCTGCCTCTTTTGCATTACCGAATACAGACAAGTTTCTGGCCTTTTTAATCTGTTGCGGGGTAATTCCGTTTGCCTCATTGTATGCCAACTGCTTTTCGCGGCGACGGTTCGTTTCATCAATCGTCAGTTTCATACTATCCGTCATCTTATCAGCATACATGATTACCTTACCGTTCACATTACGCGCGGCACGTCCCGCAGTTTGTGTCAACGAACGGTGGGAGCGGAGGAATCCTTCTTTGTCTGCATCGAGAATAGCGACGAGAGACACTTCCGGAAGGTCGAGACCCTCACGAAGCAGGTTGACCCCGATAAGTACGTCATAAACTCCTTGCCGGAGATCATCCATAATCTTCACACGTTCCAGTGTGTCGACATCACTATGGATATAGGTACATCTCACATTATTATTAAGAAGATATTCTGCCAGTTCTTCTGCCATTCGTTTGGTTAGTGTAGTGACGAGTACGCGTTCTTCCTTTTCAATACGGAGCTGGATTTCTTCCATTAAATCGTCAATCTGATTGAGACTCGGACGTACTTCGATGATAGGATCAAGCAGACCGGTAGGACGAATCACCTGTTCCACGACGATTCCTTCCGACTGAATCAATTCATAATCCGCCGGTGTAGCACTGACGTAGATTACTTGTTTTGCCATCTCCTGAAACTCTTCAAATTTCAACGGGCGATTGTCCATAGCGGCAGGCAATCGGAAACCATATTCCACAAGATTGATTTTTCGCGCACGGTCTCCTCCGTACATTGCACGGATTTGGGGTACACTTACGTGGCTTTCGTCGATAACGATCAGGAAATCATCCGGAAAGAAATCGAGCAAACAATAGGGGCGGGTACCGGCAGCACGGCCGTCGAAATAACGGGAATAATTCTCAATTCCGGAACAATGTCCCAATTCCCGAATCATTTCCATATCGTAAGTTACTCGCTCATACAATCGTTTGGCCTCGTATTCCTTGCCGATAGATTCGAAGAAAGCTACTTGCTTGGTCAAATCATCCTCTATTTCATGAATAGCACGGAGAGTAGCCTCTTTGGTAGTCATGAACAGGTTGGCCGGATAAATCTTATAGGCGTCAAATGGTGCGATAGTGACTCCTGTGATAGGGTCTACCTCTTCGATGCCGTCAATTTCATCCCCCCAGAAGGTGACGCGGAGCAGGTTGTCGGTATAAGCCAGATAAATATCCACCGTGTCGCCCTTGACCCGGAAATTGCCACGGTTCAAGTCGATATCATTGCGAACATACAAACTGTCTACCAAACGACGTAGAAACACATTGCGGTCCATCATCCGTCCCCGTTCTATTTCGATGACATTTTTGTAGAAGTCCGAAGGATTTCCCATACCGTAGATACAAGATACGGAAGAAACCACTACCACGTCTTTTCGCCCGGAGAGTAGGGCGGAAGTGGCAGAGAGCCGGAGCTTGTCGATTTCGTCATTGATGGCGAGATCTTTCTCTATATATGTATCACTGTTCGGCAGATAAGCTTCCGGCTGGTAATAATCATAGTAAGAAACGTAATATTCTACCGCATTGTTTGGGAAAAAACCTTTAAACTCACTGTAGAGCTGGGCAGCCAGTGTTTTGTTATGGCTCAAAATCAACGTAGGTTTATTGATATTGGCGATCACATTGGCAATGGTAAATGTTTTTCCCGACCCGGTCACTCCCAATAAAGTCTGTGCGGGAACTCCCTGAAGGACCCCTTCAGTAAGTTGTGCTATAGCTTCCGGCTGATCTCCGGTAGGTTTATAAGCTGATGTTAGTTCATAATTCATAGTTAAATCCTAAAAAGTGGAGCAATATTCGGTAAAATAATCGAGATAACAAATCATTTTTCCAAATAAATCCTTTACTTTGCAACATATTAATATCAAAAAACAGATTCATACAACTAGTAATACCAGAAACACATGATTTGGAATGAGAGCATTGAGTGTATGGACCGCGAAAGTCTTCGCAAGATTCAAAGCATACGACTCAAGAAAATTGTAGATTACGTTTATCACAACACGCCTTTCTATCGAAAGAAGATGCAGGAAATGGGGATTACTCCCGATGACATCAATAGTATTGATGATATTGTAAAACTGCCGTTTACCACGAAACATGATTTAAGAGATAATTATCCGTTCGGACTTTGTGCCGTGCCGATGAGCCAAATTGTACGTATTCATGCTTCTTCCGGAACAACCGGAAAACCGACGGTTGTCGGATATACCCGTAAGGACTTGTCTACATGGGCGGAATGTATATCACGTGCTTTTACCGCTTATGGAGCGGGGCGTTCTGATATTTTTCAGGTATCTTATGGATACGGACTGTTCACGGGCGGATTGGGAGCACATGCAGGAGCCGAAAATATCGGTGCTTCTGTTATTCCGATGTCCAGTGGTAACACGGAAAAACAGATAACCTTGATGCACGATTTCGGATCGACCGTGCTGTGTTGTACTCCTTCCTATGCGCTTTATCTGGCAGATGCAATCAAAGATTCCGGTTTACCGCGTGAAGAATTCCGACTGAAAGTCGGTGCTTTCGGTGCAGAACCCTGGACGGAAAATATGCGTCATGAGATAGAAGAAAAGTTGGGAATCAAAGCATACGATATTTATGGCTTGAGTGAGATTGCCGGACCGGGTGTCGGGTACGAGTGCGAATGTCAGCACGGGACTCACTTGAATGAAGACCATTACTTCCCGGAAATCATCGACCCGAATACATTGCAACCGGTGGAATTCGGTCAAACGGGAGAACTGGTATTTACTCATTTAACCAAAGAGGGTATGCCGTTACTTCGTTACCGTACGCGTGATTTGACGGCCTTGCATCATGATAAATGTTCCTGTGGCCGTACATTGGTACGTATGGATCGTATTTTGGGACGTAGTGATGATATGTTGATTATCCGCGGTGTGAATGTATTCCCGACGCAGATTGAATCAGTCATTCTTGAAATGGAAGAGTTTGAACCGCATTATTTGTTGATAGTAGGTCGTGAAAACAATACCGATACAATGGAACTCCAGGTTGAAGTACGTCCGGAATTCTATTCGGATGAGATCAACAAAATGCTGGCTTTGAAGAAGAAACTGGGAGGACGTTTGCAAAGCGTACTCGGACTGGGAGTCAACGTGAAACTGGTAGAGCCTCGCAGCATTGAACGCAGCGTAGGTAAAGCAAAACGTGTGATTGATAACAGAAAGATTTAATACTTAAAACTTTACGATAATGGTAGCAAAACAACTTTCTATTTTTTTGGAAAATAAGTCAGGCCGTTTGACGGAAGTGACTGAAGTGCTGGCGAAAGAAAATATCAATCTTTCTGCCTTGTGCATTGCCGAAAATGCTGATTTTGGTATTTTGCGTGGAATTGTATCCGATCCGGATAGAGCATACAAAGCTTTAAAAGATAATCATTTTGCAGTGAATGTGACTGATGTGGTAGGTATAAGCTGTCCCAATATACCAGGTGCTTTGGCAAAAGTGCTGGGATATTTATCAGAAGAGGGCGTATTTATTGAATATATGTATTCGTTTGCCAATAACCATATTGCAAATGTAGTGATCCGCCCCAGCAACCTGGATAAGTGTATCGAGGTGTTGAAAGAAAAGAAAGTCGATCTACTGGCTGCAAGTGACTTGTATAAGCTGTAAATATACAGTGAGCAATAAATAATGAACGGTAAACAGTTGTGTTATCCAATTCAAGGACAACGCAATTGCTTACCGTTTTTACTATAAATATAGTGACGCTATCCGGTGAAGATAGCGACGGTATATGCCAACGATACCGTTACTATCCCGAACACATACCGTCACTATTGTGATTCGTTTATAATCTGCTGTTTATAGTTTGTCGTTTGTAATTCGACGTCATTTTCTCTCCTTTTGTCGATGTTTAACGCCTTTTATGTATTAAAAAACACAGATTAATTGCTAAATTCCCAGCGAATAAGTAACTTTGCGCATTATTTTTAAATAGGATGAAGAAAAATATCATTATAACTTTGCTTGCAGCGGCTACTCTTACATCATGTGGGGAGTATAATAAATTGCTGAAAAGCACCGATTACGAATACAAGTACGAAGCCGCCAAAAACTATTTTGCGAAGGGACAGTATAATCGTTCAGCTACGTTGCTGAATGAGTTGATAACCATTCTGAAAGGAACCGATAAAGCGGAAGAATCTTTGTATATGTTGGGAATGAGCTACTATAATCAGAAAGATTATCAGACAGCTGCCCAGACATTTATCACCTATTTCAATACATATCCTCGTGGTACTTTTACTGAACTGGCACGTTTCCATGCAGGTAAGGCTTTATTCCTGGATACTCCGGAACCACGTTTGGATCAGTCAAGCACTTATCAGGCTATCCAGCAATTGCAGATGTTCATGGAGTATTTCCCGAACAGCACAAAGAAGCAGGAAGCACAGGATATGATTTTTGCTTTACAGGATAAACTGGTATTGAAAGAGCTTTATTCAGCAAGGTTATATTATAATCTGGGTAATTATTTGGGCAATAACTATGAGTCTTGTGTAATCACAGCTCAAAATGCATTGAAGGATTATCCTTATACTGATTATCGTGAAGAACTTTCCATTTTGGTTCTGCGTGCAAGACACGAAATGGCTATCTATAGCGTTGAAGACAAGAAGATGGATCGTTACCGCGAAACGATTGATGAATATTACGCTTTTAAGAATGAATTTCCTGAAAGTAAATATTTGAAAGAAGCCGAGAAGATATTCAATGAATCACAGAAAGTAATTAAAGACTAAATTTAAATAGATTTATGGACTACAAAAAAACGAATGCTCCTGCTACAACAGTAACCCGTGATATGATGGAACTCTGTGCTGATACAGGTAATGTTTATGAAACAGTTGCCATTATTGGTAAGCGTGCTAATCAGATCAGTGTAGAAATCAAAAACGATCTTTCTAAGAAACTGGCAGAGTTTGCTTCTTACAATGACAATTTGGAAGAAGTGTTTGAAAATAGAGAGCAAATCGAAATTTCTCGTTATTATGAGAAATTGCCGAAACCGGACTTGATTGCTACGCAAGAATACATCGAAGGGAAAATATATTATAGAAATCCGGCTAAGGAGAAAGAAAAACTTCAGTAATTTATTTTCTGACGAAGAATTTGATAGTCAAGTAGTAAGTGGGATGATGATCCCTGCTCCTTATTGCTTGGCTATTATTGTTTAACTCAACTACTATTTAGAATACTTATGATTCAACGAATTCAAACTGTTTATTTATTGATTGTTGTAGGATTGCTGATTACAGCCATGTGTTTGCCGATGGGCTACTTCATTGATGCGATGGGAGAACATCCTTTTAAGGCATTAGGATTGGAAGTAAACGGTGCTATTCAGTCTACATGGGGCTTATTCGGAATTCTGATGGTTAGCACTATCGTGGCTGTGGCTACTATCTTTTTGTATAAGAACCGTATGTTGCAGATTCGCATGACAATTTTCAATAGCTTATTATTAGTAGGTTATTACATTGCTGCCCTTGCTTTTTATTTTGCATTGAAGAATGATGAAAATATGTTCCGTATAGGCTGGGCATTGTGTTTGCCGCTTGTTTCCATCATCCTGAATATACTGGCTATCCGTGCTATCGGACGGGATGAGGTGATGGTAAAAGCTGCGGATAGATTGCGATAAAAAGGACTAAAGTCCCCAGAAATAGAAATCCCCGCTAATTCGTTTAGAGTTAGTGGGGATTTTTTAGTTCGTTATGAATGGGATTTTGTTTATAAATAAGAGGTTTTAATCTCTTCCTCCTTGAAAGAGGGGTTATTTCTTCAAATCAAATAAATATGTGAGCTTTATGGTAATGGTTCCATGCGCTGCACGGGCGAAATAATCTTTCTTAGTAGTGCTGTAGAAATCAGACAGGGCAAAGTAATAACGGCCTTCAACGATGAAGCTACCAGCTTTCTTTGTTCTAAGTTCTACACCACCGCCACCAGCAATACCATAGTCAAACTTATTTTGAATCTTAACTCCGTACAGGGCTTTCTGTGTATCAGATAAGCTATTCATATCAATACCTTTTATTGTTTCCGATTCACTGATTAGAAAGCTGATTTGAGGACCTGCATGGACAAAGAATTGCAATCCTCTGTCTCGTCCGAAAGCAAGGTGAGCGAGGAAAGGAATATCTATATAAGTCATTTTGCGAGTGTAAGTTTTAGTAGGGTCCTTCGAAGTGACTTCATATCCGTTGGCGTCCAGTGATATTGTTTCAAATAATTGGTCCCAGCCTCGTTGCGAGACATTCAACTCGACCTGTGCGCCACAAATCATGGCAAAATACTTCTCGGATATATAACGTGCTGTCAAACCTCCGGTAATTCCCATCAGGCTATTTTGCTTGATGGTGGGAGTAAAAGAAGCACTGTTTAAATTGACACCTCCATTGATACCTACCGATAAATTGTTTCGTGCTTCTCCGATTTGAGCGACAGCAGGAAGGGCAAATCCTGTAAGTAGGAGTGTTGCGATCAAAAATGGTTTTATCTTTATCATTTTCGTATTATTCGAAGTCAAGTTTTACTAATTCAAAATTCTTAGTGAAACGTATGAAGAACACCTTTTTATTAATAAATCCTCCCCAGTTGTTTACACGCTCGAATTTGAATCCGGTCTGGATGGGAGTCAGGTTCATTTTAGGCAGATTGTTTTCCAGTTCCGAGCCATAAAGCGATAATCCTTTCAGGAAGAAGAAGCCGGTGTCAAAACCCAGCATTGCGTAATTAGGGTATTTGCTTGCCAAATCTTTGCTATACCATTTATGGTAAGCATTGGTAAACTGCACAGCTGCCGGGAACAACGTATTCGTATAGAATGAAGAATAGAAATATACATCCAATTCAAAGAAGTTTTCCAGATGATCTCTGGTATAGGTCTGCCATTCCGGATAGCCGAACAGATGAATATTCTCTGCAGGATTCTCTCTGACTAACAGCGTCAGTTGAGGAAGTATCTTAATTAGTAAGACGTTGTTGCCTGATGTCGGAATAAAGATGTTTTCTTTATCACTGCGGAGCGCTGCTTTCAACGTTTCTTTCGTTGCGCTTTCACTGACGGTTCTCATTGGAATTCCTTTACTTTTCAACTCTTGTTTCAAGCCGCTGATAAATTCCGCTTTCTCCTTATCAACGCTCGCCGGTTCTATGAAGATAACGTTTGCATTGGGAAATTGACGGGTGAAGTGCTCGTAAACTTCTGAATATAAGTAAGATTGAGGCGTATTGATCTGATAAACAGCCGGGTTGTTGAATACCTCTTCTCCTTTTTGAGAGAAAGGAATCACCAGGCGTATGTCGTTCTTCTCTGCGAAGTCGGACAATGGCTTTATTTGATTCTGATGCATCGGACCGAAGATGATATTCATACTTTTCATCTCGTTCTTGGCAAGAATTGTATTTAATGTAGAAACATCTTTTCCACAATCATATACATATAGATCAAGAGAAATACCTGTACGTTTCAGACTGTCTACTGCCATCAGGAAACCTTCGTAGTATTCCACCATGCGTTTGTCTTCCTGGAAAGGCAACAATAAGGCTGCTTTAATGGTAGACAGCTTTTGGGGAGTCTCTTTACTTTTGCGGAAAAGCTCGCTATTGCTGGGAGGAATAGCGTAAGGATCTTCCTTCTGTGTAGGTTGCACGGTCGTTGCTGCCGGGTAAGGGATGCAAAGGAATTGTCCCTTTTTCATGCCTTTTTTCAGTTCCGGGTTAGCTGCAATTAACTCCTGCTCGCTGATTCCATATTCACGGCTCACGCTAAAAATAGTCTCTTTGCGTTTTACCTTATGCATATCCTTGCATTTCGGAACAACAGGACCTTGAATGGTGGTCTGTTCGGTAGGCGTTTGAGTTGCAGTAGCAGTTTGCTCTTCTTTTTTCTGTGGAATCAGGATAACCTGTCCGATACGGAAATTTTCGGCACTCAAACCGGGGTTTGCTTCACAAATATCTTTGGCGGATACATTATACATGGTTGTCAGTTTGTATAGTGTTTCTCCGGCTTGAATTGTATGGAATGTTTCTCCCTTCTGACTCTCTTTTCCCGTAGGAATTTTGATTGTCTGTCCGGCATAGATCTTTTCGTCACAGCCCGGATTCAGACGTATGATGTCTGATGTAGTGACATTATACATCTTGGAGATGGAGTATAAACTTTGTCCTTTTTCGATGGTATGCAAGAAATATGATTGGTTTTCCTGTGCATAACTGATAGCATATGAAACGCTTATAAAAAGCAGAAATAAGAATATACGGTTTATCGGTTTCATCAAATTATAACTATTGGTTCTTGAAATCAAGGAACAAAGGTACAAATAATGCCCTATATCTTCATAAGATTTGAGTTAAGAAAATAATATTGTGCTTTTTTAGGAGCATATTTCGGGCGGAAACATTAATTTTGCAACATTTATGGAAGGATATGAATATGCAGGAAACAGAATATATTAATGTGTACGGTGCGCGCGTGCACAATTTAAAGGATATTGATGCCGAAATTCCCCGTAACAGTTTGACTGTTATCACGGGATTGAGCGGTAGTGGAAAATCTTCTTTAGCCTTCGATACGATTTTTGCCGAAGGACAGCGTCGTTATATCGAAACTTTTTCAGCGTATGCCCGTAACTTCTTGGGCAATCTGGAACGTCCGGATGTCGATAAGATAACTGGTTTGAGTCCGGTTATCTCCATAGAACAGAAAACAACGAATAAAAATCCCCGTTCTACCGTAGGAACGACTACGGAGATATATGATTATCTCCGTTTGCTGTATGCCCGTGCTGGAGTGGCTTATTCGTATCTGTCGGGTGAGGAGATGGTGAAATATACCGAAGAGCAGATTCTGGACTTGATTCTGAAAGATTATAAAGGAAAGAAAATATGTCTGCTGGCTCCGCTAGTTCGTTCACGTAAGGGACATTACAGGGAACTTTTCGAACAAATACGTAAAAAAGGATACCTGTATGTACGGGTGGACGGTGAAGTGCGTGAAATAACGCATGGCATGAAACTCGACCGCTATAAAAATCACGATGTAGAAGTGGTTATTGATAAATTAGTGGTAGCGGAGAAAGATGACCGGCGCTTGAAACAGAGTGTGGCAACCGCTATGCGCCAGGGAGATGGGTTGATGATGATTCTGGATGCCCAGTCTGAAAGCATCCGTCATTATAGTAAGCGGCTCATGTGTCCTGTCACCGGATTGTCTTATCGTGAACCGGCTCCGCATAACTTCTCATTCAATTCACCGCAAGGGGCATGTCCGAAGTGTAAGGGATTGGGAGTAGTCAATCAGATTGATGTGGACAAAGTGATTCCCGATCGTGAACTTTCCATTTATGAAGGAGCGATAGCACCTTTGGGAAAATATAAGAATACGATGATTTTCTGGCAAATCGGTGCTTTGCTCGAGAAGTACGACGCAACACTGAAAACTCCGATAAAGGAGTTGCCGGACGATGCGATTGATGAAGTCTTGTACGGTTCTGATGAACGGATTAAAATCAAGAGTTCGCTGATCGGTACTTCCTCCGATTACTTTGTTACTTACGAAGGAGTGGTGAAGTATATTCAGATGTTGCAGGAAAAGGATGCTTCTGCAACAGCACAGAAATGGGCGGAACAATTTGCCAAAACAACGGTTTGTCCCGAATGTAAAGGGGCTCGTTTGAATAAAGAAGCTTTGCATTTTCGTATCCATGATAAGAATATCAATGAGTTGGCGAATATGGACATCAACGAGTTGTACGACTGGTTGATGAAGGTGGATGAGTTCCTGTCCGATAAGCAGAAGAAAATATCGGTGGAGATTCTGAAAGAGATTCGCACACGTTTGAAGTTCTTGCTGGACGTGGGTCTGGATTATCTGGCATTGAATCGTAGCTCTGTTAGTCTTTCCGGTGGTGAGAGTCAGCGTATCCGCTTGGCTACACAGATTGGTTCGCAATTAGTGAATGTACTTTATATTCTCGACGAGCCGAGTATCGGTCTGCATCAGCGTGATAATCTGCGTCTTATCAACTCGTTGAAAGAACTCCGCGACATGGGGAACTCCGTGATTGTAGTGGAACATGATAAGGATATGATGCTGGCTGCCGATTATGTCATCGATATGGGTCCGAAAGCCGGACGTCTCGGAGGCGAAGTCGTTTTCGCCGGAACCCCGCAGGAGATGCTGAATACAGATACAATGACTTCGCAATATCTGAATGGCAAGATGAAGATAGAAATCCCTGCCAAGCGTAGAAAAGGAAATGGGAAATCTATCTGGCTGAAAGGAGCGAAGGGGAATAACCTGAAGAATGTAGATGTTGAATTTCCGTTGGGTAAACTGATTTGCGTAACTGGTGTATCAGGAAGTGGAAAATCCACCTTGATTAATGAAACTTTGCAGCCGATTCTTTCACAGAAATTCTATCGTTCTTTACAAGATCCTTTGGAATACGATTCGATTGAAGGGTTGGAAAATATAGATAAGGTAGTAGATGTGGATCAATCACCTTTGGGACGTACGCCACGCTCCAATCCTGCGACTTATACCGGTGTGTTTTCTGATATCCGTAACCTGTTTGTGGGTCTGCCGGAAGCTAAGATTCGCGGTTATAAACCGGGACGTTTCTCCTTTAATGTTGCAGGTGGGCGTTGTGAAGCATGTACGGGAAATGGTTATAAGACGATTGAAATGAATTTCCTTCCTGATGTATATGTGCCTTGTGAGGTTTGTCACGGTAAACGTTATAACCGGGAAACACTGGAAGTACGTTTCAAGGGAAAATCAATTGCCGATGTACTTGACATGACGATCAACCGTGCTGTGGAATTCTTTGAAAATGTGCCGCAAATCTTGAATAAGATTAAAGTCTTGCAGGATGTCGGACTCGGATATATAAAACTGGGACAATCTTCTACCACTCTTTCCGGCGGAGAAAGCCAGCGTGTGAAACTGGCAACGGAGCTATCAAAAAGAGATACGGGCAAAACTCTTTATATCCTTGACGAACCGACTACCGGACTTCATTTTGAAGATATCCGTGTATTGATGGGAGTATTGAATAAGCTTGTAGATAAAGGTAATACTGTTATCGTCATCGAGCACAATCTGGATGTGATTAAAATGGCGGATTATATTATCGATATGGGCCCTGAAGGTGGTAAGGGCGGGGGAGAACTCCTTAGTTACGGAACACCGGAAGAAGTTGCGAAGAGCCCTAAAGGATATACACCTAAGTTTCTTCGCGAAGAGCTGGGTCTCTAATTTAAATCATAGAGTGCCAACTTATCGGACAATCTTCGATGAGTTGGCACTTATCATATCATATTCTTTATTTATCAGATACAGAACTTATAAATACAACGAAAATGAAAATCAATAAAACAAATGCCGCACGGCTGTTAGATAAGGCTAAGATAGCCTATGAATTAATTCCCTACGAAGTAGATGAAAACGACTTGAGTGCTGTTCATGTGGCAGCAAGTTTAGGAGAGAACATCGAGCAGGTCTTTAAAACGCTTGTTCTGCACGGCGATAAAAGCGGATATTTTGTCTGTGTCATTCCGGGAGAACATGAAGTTGATTTGAAACTGGCAGCTAAAGCTTCGGGTAACAAGAAGTGCGAGTTGATTCCCGTAAAAGAACTTCTGCCACTTACCGGATATATCCGGGGAGGTTGTTCGCCGATCGGTATGAAAAAGCATTTTCCTACTTATATTCATGAAACCAGCCAGCAATTTCCGTATATTTATGTAAGTGCCGGTGTACGGGGACTTCAGATAAAAATAGCTCCGGAAGATTTGATTCGTGAATCCAGGGCGGAAATTTGTCGTTTATTTGAGGAGTAGTTTAACAAATCATTGTGCAAAAACTCGAGAAAAAGTATATATTTGCAAAATATATGTGGTATCGACCATTAAATCATTAATTTAATAATTTATATTCTATGTTTAACAAACACCCTAAAGGACTGATAGCAGCCGCTTTAGCCAATCTAGGTGAGCGTTTTGGCTTTTATACTATGATGGCTATCCTTGTGCTTTTCTTGCAAGCCAAGTTTGGAATGAATGGAAAAGAAGCAGGATTTATTTACTCAACTTTTTATTTTTCTATTTACATTTTGGCGTTGGTCGGAGGTATTATTGCCGATAAGACGAGGAACTACAAAGGAACTATTTTCACAGGAATTGTGTTAATGGCAGTTGGTTATTTATTATTGGCTATTCCATCTAAGACTCCGGTAGATAACAAGATGCTCTATCTGGTTATTACTTGTGCTAGTTTGTTTGTTATTGCATTTGGAAACGGATTATTTAAAGGAAATTTGCAGGCATTGGTAGGACAGATGTACGATAATCCTCAATATGCCAACATGCGTGACTCCGGTTTCTCTTTATTTTATATGTTTATTAATATCGGTGCTATTTTTGCTCCGTTTGCAGCTGTAGGCGTGCGTAACTGGTGGTTATCTACTTTCGGTTATAATTATGATGCTGATCTTCCTGCTTTGTGCCATGGTCAATTAGCAGGTACTTTGTCGCCTGAAGCTACTGAAACTTATCATACCTTAGTTACCAAAGCTTCTACTGCTCCTGTACAAGACTATACGGCTTTCGCTTCAGATTATTTGAATGTCTTTACTACTGGATTCCATTACGCATTCGGGGTAGCTATTATTGCTATGGCTATTTCTTTAACCATTTATTGGTTGAATAAGAAAAACTTCCCGGATCCCAGTAAAAAGACCGTTGCTTCTTCAGCATCTTCTACAGTTGTAGAAATGAGTGCACAGGAAGTAAAACAACGTATGTATGCTCTGTTTGCTGTATTTGGTGTTGTTATTTTCTTTTGGTTTTCATTCCATCAAAATGGTCTGACTTTGACTTATTTTGCGAAAGAATATACTGACTTGAATCTGTTTGGTATGCCTATTTCAGCAGAGCTCTTCCAATCGTTAAATCCATTTTTTGTAGTGTTCCTGACTCCGGTGATTATGGCTATTTTTGCAAGTCAGCGTAGACGTGGTAAAGAGCCTTCGACTCCTAAAAAGATTGCCATCGGTATGGGAATTGCTGCATTGGCATTTATTGTAATGGCAGTCGGATCTTATTTTGCTAATTTGCCGTTGCATGAGGATATTGTAGCTGTTGGAACTTCACCAGTGAAAGTTACTCCATTTTTATTGATGCTGACCTATCTGATCTTAACAGTAGCTGAACTGTATATCTCTCCATTGGGAATTTCATTTGTATCTAAGGTTGCTCCTCCTAAATATCAAGGTATTATGCAAGGAGGATGGCTGGGAGCAACAGCACTGGGTAATCAGTTGCTAGTGATTGGTGCTATCCTGTACGAATCAATTCCTATTTGGATGACATGGACTGTGTTTGTTGTAGCTTGTACGATTTCAATGTTTACAATGATTTTCATGTTAAAATGGCTGGAACGTGTAGCGAAATAAAATCTTGCCATTAACTAAATAAACAAAATGCCCCGGAACAAGTATCATAAATGTTCCGGGGCATTTTGTTTGTATATCAAATATCCAGTCCCATAATATAATCATTCATATAATACCCGTTACCAATCGGGAAATCACCTTCCCGCAACTTTCTCATTCCCATGTGCTCGTAAAACTGCAAAGCCTTATTATTACGATTTACGTTGAGCTCCATCAAACAAGATCCCGGGTGTATCTCCTTGATACACTTGATTGCTTCCTTGAATAAAAAACTGCCGCAATGCGTACCCTGAAAACGGGGGAGGACATATATCTTCTGAAGATGGAATACATCCTTTTCCTGTTGTTGAATGGAAACGTATCCGCATGGTTCATTCTCCTTATAAGCAATGGAGTACACATGTCCCTCTTCCTCCATTTGTTTGCGCACATTGGAAGGAGCATACATCCAGTCCATCATATAATCCAGTTGTTCGGGAGATAAAATTTCCTTGTAGGTGGCGGGGAATACCTCCTTTGCCATCTTATGAATAAGCTCGCAATCGGCTACCGTTGCTTTTCGAATTGTAAACATACGTATTTTCTATTTCTTGGTTTAACGGGCACAAATATAGCCATTATTTCTTTTTATAATAAGGTGGAGAGTCTCTAATGTTTTAATTATTGTTAATTTATAGTACTTTGCAATGCAAGGTACTAAAGTAATGCATATATTTGTGCATCTAAAAGAAGTGAATAATGAAAGTAGACAATGTAAAATCACAGATGAGGAAAGGCATGCTTGAATATTGTATCATGCTTTTGTTGCACAAGGAGCCCGCTTATGCTTCTGATATTATTCAGAAATTGAAAGAAGCCCAACTGATTGTAGTGGAAGGCACCTTGTATCCATTGCTTACCCGTCTGAAAAATGATGACCTGTTAAGTTATGAGTGGGTGGAATCTACCCAGGGACCTCCCCGCAAATACTATAAACTCACTGAACAAGGAGAAGTCTTTTTGGGAGAGCTGGAAATTTCCTGGAAAGAACTTAACGATACAGTGAATCATATAGCCAATAGATAATCCGAAAAAGAAGAAATAAAAATGAAAAAGACATTGACCATAAATTTAGGAGGAATTGTCTATCATATAGATGACGATGCCTACCGATTGTTAGATAATTATCTGTCTAATTTGAAGCATTACTTTCGTAAACAGGAGGGTGCGGAAGAGATCGTAAACGATATTGAGATGCGTATTGCCGAACTGTTTGCAGAGAAAGTAACTGAAGGAAAACAGGTCATCACAGTTTCGGATGTAGAAGAAATTATCGCTCGTGTCGGCAAACCGGAAGACTTTGGAATTGCTGATGAGGATATGGACTCACAGAAAAGAACGGAACAAACATCGTCCGCTAATCAAGGCAGTACGCAAACCGCTGCTCAACGCCGCTGGTTTCGTGATCCGGATAATAAATTGTTGGGAGGCGTAGCGGCAGGGTTGGCAGCTTACTTCGGTTGGGATATCACATTAGTGCGTATATTGATGATTATCCTGGTATTTGTACCTTATTGCCCGATGATTATACTTTATATTATCGGATGGATCGTTATTCCGGAAGCCCGTACTGCCGCGGAAAAATTGAGTATGCGTGGAGAAGCAGTGACCATTGAGAATATTGGCAAAACAGTGACAGACGGTTTCGAACGTGTAGCGGACGGAGTTAACAACTATATGAACTCCGGCAAACCTCGTACCTTTCTTCAAAAGATAGGCGATGTATTTGTTTCCATTGCTGCTGTTCTCTTTAAAATATTTCTGGTAGCTCTTGTCATTCTCTGCTGCCCTGTCTTGTTCGTACTGGCCGTTGTACTGGTAGCACTGGTGTTTGCAGCAATTGCCGTGGCAGTTAGCGGAGGAGCACTGCTTTACGAGATGCTGCCTGCCATCGACTGGATGCCGGTTGCTTCCGTATCTCCAATGATGACACTGCTAGGTACGATTGCCGGAGTTGCCCTCATCGGCATTCCGTTAGGAGCTTTCTTGTATACTATCTTGCGGCAATTATTCCATTGGTCACCGATGGGAACGGGTTTGAAATGGTCGCTATTGATTCTATGGATATTGGGTGCAGTCATAATGATTATTAATCTTTCAGCTCTTGGCTGGCAACTGCCTTTGTATGGCTTGCACTGCTCTTAACGAAGTCTCATTCTATTAAAAAAGGATAATATTTATTCCTTTATAAGTAAATGTACCCCGATAGTGTGTCCGGGGTACATTTTTTGTTTACTCTAATTCATCGTAAATCGAGAAATTTTTAGTAAGTTTGTAAATACGTATTCAGGAAATAAAAATGGGTGAACATATATGTTTTAGGAGAAACGAACGTTTAGCGACAGTCAACCCTTATTGGAGAGGAAATCCGATGGTGCGCGGGCGTTTTTTTAATCGGCAGCATCGCTTCCGTCCGGGGATGGGGAGTGTACTGAAATGGCGTCTTTCGCCCAATCCCCAACGCAAAGAGAAGAAAACGGTGAAATGGGATCCGAAAGTTTGTTATCTCCGTTCATTGGATGCGGTGGTGGGAGATTCCCTGATATGGCTCGGACATAATTCTTTCTTTCTCCAGTTAGCAGGTAAACGAATCATGTTCGATCCTGTGTTCGGCAGTATTCCTTTTGTGAAGAGACAGAGCGAGTTTCCCGCTAATCCTGACATATTTACAGGGATTGATTATCTACTTGTCAGCCATGACCATTTCGATCATTTGGATAAACAGAGTATAGCCCGTTTACTGAAGAATAACCCGCAAATGAAACTCTTTTGCGGCTTGGGAACCGGTGAGCTGATTCAGGGATGGTTTCCCGAAATGAAAGTGATTGAAGCCGGATGGTATCAACAAATGGAAGATGAGGGATTGAAGATTACTTTTCTACCGGCACAACACTGGAGCAAACGTTCCGTACGTGATGGTGGCCAGCGACTGTGGGGAGCTTTCATGCTGCAAGGAAATGGAATTTCTCTTTATTATAGCGGTGATACAGGTTATTCCAGTCACTTCCGTGAGATTCCCGATCTGTTCGGAGCACCGGATTATGCTTTGTTAGGCATCGGGGCATACAAACCTCGCTGGTTTATGCGTCCCAATCATATATCGCCTTACGAATCATTGACTGCCGCCGAGGAAATGCATGCTGGGCTTACCATTCCCATGCATTATGGCACATTTGATTTGTCTGACGAGCCTTTGCATGATCCCCCGAAAGTCTTCGCAACAGAGGCTAAGAAACGGAAGATTCCGGTGAAGATTCCCTATTTGGGAGAGATTGTGAAATTGAATAAACAGAAATAATTAGATAAGTACCTGCCATGAATTAATCGTTATTTTTCTAGGTACGGATTTCACGGTTTTTAGTGTTGTTATTGTTGCAAAGTAACCGTGTTAATCTGTGTAATCCGTGCCTAAATTATTATATAAACTAATTATGAATACATATTTACGAATAAAGAGATGAAGAAATTAGAAGTAAAAGATTTGAAAGAAAATTTTTTCGAAGCGATTGGAAAAGAGTGGATGCTGGTTACAGCCGGAACAAAAGAGAAGTTTAACACGATGACAGCAAGTTGGGGTGGCATCGGCTGGTTGTGGAATAAACCGGTTGCTTTCGTTTTTATCCGTCCCGAACGGTATACATACGAGTTTGTAGAGAAGAACGATTACCTGACACTTTCTTTCTTAGGAGAAGAAAATAAGAAAATTCACGCTGTTTGTGGTTCCAAGTCGGGACGTAATATGGATAAAGTAAAAGAAACCGGATTGAAACCTGTATTTACAGAAAAAGGAAATGTCCTGTTCGAGCAGGCACGTTTGAGTCTGGAATGTAAGAAACTTTATGCTGACACTATCAAACCGGAATGTTTTCTGGATAAAGAATCAATAGAAAAGTGGTACGGTGGTGCTCATGGAGGTTTCCATAAGATGTATATTGTAGGAATTGAAAATATTTATTCGGAGTAAATTTAGCGAACTTTTTTATAATTTTAGCCGATTTTGATGAATGCAATGGAGAAGCCCCTGAACTCAAAAGATTGAGAACAGGGGCTTCTTTTAGTTTACTATGTTTATTCTACTATGTAATTAACGTAAAATTTTATTTAGACGGAGCTTTCTTCACCCATTTGTCCAACCATTCAAAGAATGTGCGCTGCCATAACACTCCATTCTGTGGCTTCAATACCCAGTGGTTTTCATCCGGATAAATCAGCAGCTCTGCAGGAACACCACGCATCACGGCAGCATCAAAAGCAGCCATAGCCTGATTAGCCAGGATACGGTAGTCTTTTTCTCCATGGATACAGAGAATAGGAGTATCCCATTTCTCTACGAATAGGTGAGGAGAGTTGGCAAACGTACGCTGTGCCACCGGATTCTGTTTTTCCCAGTATGCGCCTCCCATATCCCAGTTGGCAAACCATTTTTCTTCAGTTTCCAGATATTGCATTTCCATGTTGAAGATACCATCATGAGCAATGAACGCTTTGAACCGTTTGTCGTGATGTCCGGCCAACCAATATACGGAGAATCCTCCGAAGCTGGCACCTACGCATCCCAGACGATCTTTGTCCACATACGGCTCTTTTGCCATTTCATCGATAGCAGTGAAGTAATCCTTCATACACTGGCCACCGTAATCGCCGCTAATCTGTTCGTTCCATTCCACACCGAATCCCGGCAAACCGCGACGGTTCGGAGCAACGATGATATAATCATTAGCTGCCATAATCTGGAAGTTCCAGCGATAAGACCAGAACTGGCTTACCGGACTCTGCGGACCTCCTTCGCAGAACAGTAAAGTCGGATATTTCTTGTTCGGATCAAACTGTGGAGGATAAATCACCCATGTCAACATCTGTTTACCATCTGTTGTTTTCATCCAGCGACCTTCCACTTTACCCATTTCCAACTGGTCATAGATTTGTTTGTTCTCCTGTGTCAGTTGAGTGGTAGAACCATCCAGTGCCACAGAGTAAATCTCATCACCCATACTCATTGAATGACGTTTCGCAATCAGCTTATCTCCGAAAAGAGCTACCCCTTCGTAATCATACATTCCTGAAGTAATAGCCTTTACCGAATCATTTGCCAGGTCAAGCGCATAAATTTGTGATTCTCCATGCCACACACCTGTGAAATAGATCACTTTTGCATCTGCTCCCCAAACAAAGGCATCCACATTCGATTCGAATGCCTTACTCACAAAACGCTTCTCGCCAGTTTCCAGGTTCATGATGAACAGACGGTTCAGATCAGCTTCGTATCCGTCACGTTCCATGCTTTGCCAGGCAATATACTTGCCGTCCGGTGAGTATTGCGGATTGGTATCATATCCTTTGTTCTCTTCAGTAATATTTTCCGTTTTCTTGGTGTTCAGGTCATATACATAAATATCCGAATTGGTAGAAATCGCATATTCCAGTCCCGTCTTTTTGCGGCAAGTATAAGCCACTTTGTCCGAGGTTGTATTCCAGGCAAGTTGTTCGATGCCACCCCAAGGCTTCATCGGACTTTCATACGGTTCGTCGTTCAGAATATCCACGATATTGGAAATGCCGTTACCATCAAAGTCGGCAACAAAAGGATGCGGAGCGGTCGTCACCCATTCATCCCAATGTTTGTACATCAGGTCGGTAACGATGATACCGGTAGCTTTCGGCAGGTCCGGATACTTATCAGCAGTGCTTTCTTTCGTCTTTACTTGTGAAATAAACAGCAGTTTTTTGCCATCCGGTGAGATGGAATATCCTTCAATATCTCCGTCGTAGTTGGTCAGCTGCTTGCGCCCGCTACCATCCGGATTCATTTCATAAAGCTGGCTGCTTCCGTTGTCATTGCTTAAGAATGCCAGTTTGGTGCCTCCTTTAATCCAAGTCACCTCATTTTCCTGATACGGGGTACGAGTGATTTGTTGGTTTTCGCTTCCGTCTGCGTTCATCACGAAAACTTCGCGGTTACTTTTGTTTTCCGGTACGCTGTAATACGCTACCGTATACGCAATTTTCTTTCCGTCGGGCGATACGGCGAATCCGCCGATACGTCCCATAGCCCAAAGTGCTTCGGGAGTCATGCGCTTCCCTTCGATCTTAATATCCGATTTCTCGATAAGCACCTGATCTGTCTTGCCTGCGTCTTTGGTTCCTCCGCAGGCAGCTAACAACATTGCCGCCGACATCATAATTAAATTAGCTTGTCTCATATATTTTATAAAATGTTTATTTTCTTGCGAAGATAGTGAAAAAAGGATTTAAATCTTCTTTTTCTGCCAGTTTCCTTTCTTCATATACCAGTAGCAGAACATCAGCGTGAAAATACCATATACGCATTCCGTTGTCCAGGCAAATGCGACGTCCATCCGCAGGTACATGATGAAATATGCAGAGTATGTGACGTAGATAGCCAATACACAAAGTTCCATAGCCAGTGCAGTCCGCGTATTCCCTGTACCTGATACCGATTGGAAATAAACATTGGCAGGCACCAGCACCAGATAGGCAGAACACAATACCCATAGTGAAGGCACGGATGCTGCTCTCAAATCCGGCATATCTGTATAAATACGTAGGATCAGATCCGGAAATAGACAGAAGAATATCAGAATTGGCAATACAAATATATATCCAATGCGAATGTGCTGCCTGATAGTACCCCGTACACAATCCTGTTCACCTGCACCGATCAGATTGCTGACCAATGAACCACAGGTGGATGCAAATGCCATTGCAATCATAAACGGGATTCCCGACACGTTTCGGATAATGTTCGCGATTGCCAAAGAGCGCTCTCCCAAATGTTCCACAAATAGAAAGAACATAAACCAGGTAGACAAAGAAACAAAGTTCTGAATCATTGTCCACACAGAAACATTCAGTATTCGTTTCAGTGTTTTCCCTTGGAACTTAGGCAGTATATTCAATGCATACTTCCTGCAGTCAATCCGCTTCCAGGTATAGATGATAAAGAAAATCACCGATACCATTTCAGCCAGCGAAGAGCCGATAGCAGCACCGGCAATTCCCAATTGCGGGAAACCGAATTTACCGAAAATCAGGATATAATTGAATACCACATTCGAAAGTACCATCACAATAGAGTTCAAAGTCAGCGTCTTGGTTTGTGTCGTACCTACAAAGAAGGCGCGGAACATCACCATGATGAAAGAGAAGAAGAACCCGTACACACGCCAATGAATATAACTTTCGGCTGCATCATAAATATGAGGAGACGAAATGATATTCTTGAGGATATATGGTGAGAATACGATGGAGAACGTGAATAAAATCACTGCCATGGCAAGCAGGAAATATATGCCCTGATAAAAAATGGGTCCGATTTCCTTGTAGTTTCCTTCTCCATTGCGACGCGCAATTAATATCTGGGCACCGATGCTGAAACCGAATGCCATCATGAAAATGGCAAGGTAATATACACCTGCAATGGCGGAAGCACCTAATTCGATTTCTCCGACACGTCCCAGAAAAGCAGTGTCCGTCATACCAATCATCTGTTCCATAATCAGACTGATTAGGATAGGGTAGGAGATTGTCCAGATTTGTTTATAAGAATATTTAGTTTTCATCTTATTTTATTTTTTAGAGAAAGAAAGCCGGGCAACCAAAATAGGATGTCCGGCTTTCTTAGAATATGATTCAGGAATTACTCCTTATTTTTTATTCTGTCTTTGCTGCTGCAATTGCTCTTGTTGCTTTTGCATCGCCTCCAGGCGAGCAGCAAATCCGGTCTTTTTCATTTGTTTCGGGTCTTTCTTTTTCGCTTCAAGAATAGCCAACAATTTAGTTTCGTCAGTCGTTCTACGAAGCAGAATCATAGTACCCACACTAATCAGCGTTGACACGAAGTAGTAATAGTTCAAACCTGACGGATAATCGTTCAAGACGAACAAGAACATAATCGGCATCAGATACATCATCCATTTCATAGCCGCCATTTGTGGCTGCGCTCCGGTATCCTGCATAGACATTGTGTACTTTGTGTTCAAGATGTTTGTCAACGTCATCAGCAAGCAGAACAAGCTAAGGTGATTGCCAAGGAACGGGATATGGAACGGGAATGTGATGATAGCGTCATAAGTAGAAAGGTCGTCCGCCCACAAGAAACTCTGTTGACGCAGTTCGATAGCACTCGGCACGAACATAAACAAAGCCATCAGGATAGGGAACTGCAATAACATCGGCAGACAGCCACCCATCGGGCTTACCCCGTATTGGCTGTAAAGGCTCATCACCTCCTGCTGTTTCTTCATTGCATCTTCCTGCTTGGGATATTTCTTGTTGATTTCATCAATTTTCGGTTTCAATACACGCATCTTGGCAGAAGACATGTACGTTTTCCAGGTAGCCGGATAAACCAGCACTTTCACCATAATAGTCAGAATCAACAGAACGATACCCATGCTCAATCCCCAGCCGGACAACCAGTCGAATACGTTGATCGTGATAAACTGGTTAATCCAGCGAATCAGCGGCCAACCCAGGTAAACCAGTCGGTGAAGCTCCCATTTCTCGTCACGTCCTTTATCCAGCGCTTTCAGCGTCTTGAAGTGGTTCGGACCGAAGTAGAAGTACATCTCTGTCGGTTCTTTGCCTGACGGATCAAAGAAAGTATTCATTTCAGCAGAATAATCTTTGATATATCCGCTTCCCTGTTGTTCCATTTTTGACTTAACGGAAACCTTGTCGAAATCCTGTTCAGCGATAAATACAGACGAGAAGAACTGATTCTTGAAAGCTACCCAATCAATGCGTCCCGGCAAATCCTGACTGTCATCTTTGGCAGCAGACAAGTTGTCTACATTGTCACCTGTTACTTTATAAGTCAGTTCCGACAGACGATTCTCATAAGTGAATCCTTTTTCCAGTTGGCGGGCACGTTGTGACCAGTCGATGTCCACATACTTAGTACTAGCCAACTTGTCTTCCATGCCTGTCGCTTTGATTTCAAAGTTCATCAGGTAGCTATCCGGTTTCAGCGTATAGATGAAATCGATATAGCTTGCGCTATCCGCAGCCAGACGCATTGTAACACTACTGTCCGTCTTGTTCACAGCTTCAAAGAAATAATCTTTGGTCTGGATGGCTCCTGCCTTGTTGTAAAAGTTGAAGTTCATCGAAGCATCGTCACCGTCGAACAACATGACCGGCGTCTTTTTGTCTTGTGCCATATAATCTTTCAGCATGGCTGAATAGACACGTCCGCCTTTGGTTGTGAAAGTGATTTCCGCTACATTATTCTGGATGCTGATTTTAGAGTCGGTTCCATGCAAGGCATTGAAAAACAAAGCAGAAGAATCGGCAGCCGATGCCACCTCTTTTTGACTGTTAGCCAGTGCAGCTTCCGTTTTAGCCTTCAACGCTTCCTCCTGCTGCTGTACCACGGCAATAGAATCGTAGTATTTTTTTTGCGCAGCTATCTGTTCCTCGCTTGGACGGCTCAAAAAACTGAATCCTACCAATAATATACCTATCAGAACGAGACCTGTGATGGTGTTTTTATCCATTCTTATTTTAATTACAAATTATATAAATTACAAACTACCGGTTGTTTACCACGTATCGCGTTAGCCGTTCACCGTTGCTTTTTCGTTTTCGATGGCAGCTTTCACAAATGCAACGAACAACGGATGAGGGTTCAGTACCGTACTGCCATATTCCGGATGGAACTGTGTGCCGACAAACCATTTCAAAGTCGGGATTTCAACGATTTCTACCAGATCCGATTCCGGGTTGATACCTACACATTTCATGCCGGCAGCTTCATATCGGTCTTTATAATCATTGTTGAACTCATAGCGATGGCGGTGACGTTCCTGAATATGTTCCTGTCCGTAAGCCTGATATGCTTTCGAACCTTTCTGCAATACACATTCGTAAGCACCCAGACGCATCGTACCACCCATATTGGTGATTGCTTTCTGCTCTTCCATGATATCAATCACGTTGTGCGGAGTCTTTTCATCCATTTCACGTGAGTTGGCATCTGCGTATCCTAGTACGTTGCGTGCAAACTCAATAGCAATACATTGCATACCCAGACAAATACCGAAAGTCGGAATGTCATGTGTACGTGTATATTTGATAGCGACAAACTTGCCGTCGATACCCCGTTGACCGAATCCCGGACCAATCATTACGCCCGCCATACCTTTCAAAGCTTCAGCTACATTCTCATCTGTCAGTTTCTCGCTGTTTACGAAATGAACTTCCACTTTGCGGTCATTGTAAGTACCCGCTTGCGATAAAGCTTCACGGATAGATTTGTAAGCATCCTGCAAATCGTATTTTCCAACCAGTGCAATATTGATCGGTTCTTTAGTCTCTGCAGCGTGACGACGTTCCAGGAATTTACGCCATGGACCGAGTCCCGGAGTTTCTCCTACCGGCAGTCCCATCTTTTCGAGGATAGTGCTGTCCAGCCCTTGCGCTTGCATCAGGATAGGTACTTCGTAAATTGTTTCCGCATCAATAGATTGCACAACGGCTTTATCGTCTACATTACAGAATTGTGCCACTTTCTTACGCAGTCCGTCACTTAGCGGATGCTCGGCACGCAGTACCAGTACATCCGGCTGAATACCCACACTTTGGAGTTCCTTTACAGAATGTTGCGTCGGTTTTGTTTTCAATTCTCCGGCAGCAGCAAGATAAGGCACATAGGTCAAGTGTACGCAAAGAGCGTTCTTACCGAGTTCCCATTTCAACTGACGGATACTTTCGAGGTAGGGGAGTGATTCAATGTCACCTACCGTACCACCGATTTCAGTAATCACAAAATCAAACTTGTATTTATTACCAAGCAGTTTTACATTCCGTTTGATCTCGTCTGTGATGTGAGGAATCACCTGGATCGTTTTACCCAGATAATCTCCACGACGTTCCTTGTCAATGACGCTCTTGTAGATACGTCCCGTAGTAATGTTGTTCGCCTTTGTCGTTTGTATACCCAGGAATCGCTCATAGTGTCCCAAGTCGAGGTCGGCTTCGTGTCCGTCTACGGTTACATAGCACTCTCCGTGCTCATAAGGGTTCAATGTTCCCGGGTCGATGTTGATATACGGGTCAAACTTCTGGATGGTTACATTATAACCTCTTGCTTGCAGCAACTTACCGATGGATGATGAGATGATCCCTTTTCCTAAAGAAGAGGCAACACCACCGGTGACGAAAATATACTTTGTTTCTCCCACAGCTATAACTGTTTTAATAATTGTTTACTTAGTAGTATTCTTACGAACTTAAAAACCGCAAAATTATAAAAAAAAGAGGAAGATTACAGTCTTTCGTCTCCACAATTTTATTAAAAAATGCAATTTTAAAAGAATCCTATGATTTCTGAACAAAATAATGTAGCTTTGCACTCTAAACCATAGACAAATATGATGAGAATTACTACTTTATGTTCAGCGTTTATTCTGTCAATCTTATCGTTATCGCTTTTTGCACAGGAATCTGTCGATCCCTCTCCACTTCCGACTGACTCTCTGCAGCCTGCTCCTGAAGCGATTAAACCTGCCAAAACGGTTAAATCTTCAACAGTTGTGGCAAAAGCCAGAGTTGTGAAAGCAGATACGCTTTCGGCGGAGCTTCAGAAATATTTGATGCTTAAACTGAATATGTCGGGGCCGACTCCGAAACTGGATACCGTTTCTTATTTATATAATAAGTATGTCGCGCAATTAGATTATTTGAACGACCTGTCTGTGCCGCCACGTTATATTCCGTCTGATCCCGATTATTTTCGTCTGTTCACACCATTGGCATATTATTATGCTCCGATGGCACAATATTCGAAATTGGAATGGAAGCCTATGCAATGGGACACCACTCCTCAACTGACAGCGGAACTTCTGCCTTATGATACCCTGGCATTTACCAAAACCCAGCGTGCCGAGAAAATAGTGAACAGTGCATTGATGGATCTTTATTTGGAACGTCCGAACTTGGTTGTCACTACAGAAGACCGCATCATGAGTCGTGATGTATTCCGTCACGATGTGAAGCCGAAAATATCTCCCAAAGCAAACGTTATTCATCTGTTTCAACCGGAAAATATGGATGATAATGTAGGGAAAGCCAATATGAAGATTAGTCGGCCGAACTGGTGGGTGACCGGAGGTAACGGATCGTTGCAGATCAGTCAGAACCACCTTTCGGATAACTGGTATAAGGGAGGTGAAAGTAACTTCTCCGGATTAGCCACTTTTCAGATTTTTGCCAACTATAATGACAATGAAAAGGTGCTGTTTGAGAACCAGCTGGAAGCTAAAGTAGGTATGACTTCCACTCCGTCAGATGAATACCATAAATATCTGTTCAATACAGACCAATTTCGTTTGTATAATAAATTAGGTTTGAGAGCTTTCAAGAATTGGTATTATACCATTTCGTCCGAGTTTAAGACACAGTTTTTCAACGGATATAAAGCTAACAGCGAAGAATTGGTTTCATCTTTCATGTCTCCGGCAGATTTGGCGGTCAGTGTCGGTATGGATTATAAATTGAGTAAGAAGAAATTTAATCTTTCTGTGTTTATGGCGCCGTTGACTTATAACTTGCGTTATATCGGTAATTCTGAAGTAGACGAAACAAAGTTTGGCTTAGACAAAGGAAAATGCTCTAAAAACGACTTTGGTTCCCAGTTGCAATCCACATTGAGCTGGACCATCATCTCTGCAGTAACTTTAGAGTCTCGTCTCAATTATCTGACCAACTATCATTGGGCACGTGTAGAATGGGAAAATACATTCAACTTCGTTTTGAACCGTTATCTTTCTACCAAGCTCTATATACATACCCGTTTTGACGATAGCTCGAAACCGACTGAAGGAGATAGCTTTTTTCAGTTGAAAGAATTGCTTAGCTTCGGTATCAATTATAAGTGGTAAGTAAGAAATAGAGATCAGGCGCGGAAATTCTGCGCCTGATTTGTTTAGGGATGTTGTATAAAATATGGGTGGTAAAATAGAACCAATGTGATAGCGGATTTTTCACGTCCAAGATAGTCTTAACTGTATATTTCTATTTGTGTGTAAAAAAAGAAAGCGTTTTTTCTTGTTTACTATTTATAATTTTATCTATCTTTGTCACCGAATTCAATCCATTGCCTAAGGGGTATGGAAAAATGAGGGGTAAAAATACATGATCATTAAGAAAAATGACGATCGAAATCTTCTGCCAACAGATGTGATTGGCAGCAGCGTAGCGCGCTCAAAACGTTGGTTGGTGGCAATCGTACGTATTTGTCACGAGAAAAAAACGGGTGAGCGGCTTACGAAAATGGGGATCGAAAATTTCCTTCCAATTCAACAAGAAGTTCATCAATGGAGCGACCGCCGTAAAATTGTCGACCGGGTACTGCTTCCGATGATGATTTTCGTTCACGTTGATCTGCAAGAACAAAAAGAAGTCCTGACTTTATCTTCTATCAGCCGTTACATGGTATTACGTGGGGAGAGTACTCCGGCTGTTATTCCTGATCAACAAATGTTGCGATTTAAGTTTATGCTCGACTACTCGGATGAGACGATTAGCATGAGTACATCGCCATTGGCTCCGGGAGAGAAAATACGGGTAATCAAGGGACCATTGGCAGGATTGGAAGGGGAATTAGTACATGTGAATGGGAAATCGAAAGTTGCTGTTCGATTGACAATGTTAGGGTGTGCATGTGTAGATATACCGGCTGGGTGTGTAGAGCCGGTATCTGAAAATGGGGATTTACGTGATTGAGTAATCAATCTATTTTATAGGGGTATGGGGATTTTACTGCAAAAATGTAATGAAAGTCTGTAAAATAGCAGGCAGTCTATCTGACATCGGTAACCAAACAGTGGATATATTTATCGATGACCTCTCTCAAAAATAAAAATCCATAAAGTATTATGAATTATATCTTTACAAAAGATATAGTGTAGAAATGTATGTACGTATCGAAAGATGAAGGGATTCTCTGTTGGGCTACACCAACATGGAAATCGTAGTCATAGTCCTTGTACTGATCATAATCAATCAGATAAATCAAATTTCGAAATATTATTTTATTCATTTATACTATAATGGAAAAAACATTGAAGGACATAGTGCAATATGTCCGCAAAAATTATTTCAGTTATTGGGTTATTTTAGGTATTGACACGGCAATTTCTGTATCATGTTCGTTGGTCGCTTATGCGGTAATTCATTATATGGCGCATGTTCCAATGACCGACTGGATGCTCTGTAAATTTGCTTGCGTTTCTTTGGTGGCAAGTGTTGCGGGCTCTTTATTATTCCATACTTATCGTAATACAATTCGTTTCTCACAGGCACGTGAACTTTGGCGTATCATGTGTGCCGTTTTATTTAAAATTGCCTGTTTGGTCATTATTTCTTTTGGAGTTATATATGAGACCCAATTGCCATATAATTATAAAATATCCTATCTTCTATTTGATGGTTTATTGACTTTAGTGATCTTGACGACCTTCCGTGTATCATTGATAATCGTCTATGATTTTTTATTGGATTGGGTGAATAAAAAGAACACACGTATTCTTATTTATGGTACTAATGAAGAGAGTGTAGCCTTGAAGTTACGTCTTAGGGATAGTGCACATTATAAAGTAGCCGGTTTTTATGTATATGGTAAAAATAACAGCCGACGCCGATTGGCAGATCTTCCCGTTTATTACTTTGAAAATGAATCGGATGTTGATTATATCATGCGGAAGCGCGGAATTAAGGGGATTCTGTTTGCCCGTTATGAAGATACCCGCCTGGAAGAAAAACGACTTCTGGAATATTGTAAAAACAATGAACTTAAAACATTGATAGCTCCTACTATCAGTGAAGCGGATTCTGATGGAAACTTTCATCAGTGGGTACGTCCTATTAAGATTGAGGATTTGTTGGGCCGTGCCGAAATTAATATCAACCTTCGTCAGGTTGCAGAAGAATTCAGGGGAAAAGTGGTGTTGGTGACTGGTGCGGCAGGCAGTATTGGTAGTGAACTTTGCCGTCAATTAGTGCAGATGGGAATTCAGAAACTTATCATGTTCGACTCTGCAGAAACACCTTTGCATAATGTCCGTCTTGAGTTTGAGAAAAAATATCCAAATATAGATTTTGTTCCGGTGATTGGTGATGTGCGTGTGAAGGAACGCGTTCGTATGGTATTCGAATTGTATCATCCTCAAATCGTCTTTCATGCCGCCGCTTATAAACATGTACCATTGATGGAAGAAAATCCTTGTGAGGCTGTACTTGTCAATGTGACCGGTTCTCGTCAGGTGGCTGATATGGCTGTGGAATATGGTGCTGAAAAGATGATTATGGTGTCTACGGATAAAGCTGTAAATCCTACTAATGTAATGGGCTGTTCCAAACGTTTGGCAGAAATCTATGTTCAAAGTCTGGGATGCGCTATCCGTGAAGGAAAAGTGAAAGGTCATACAAAATTTATCACCACCCGCTTTGGTAATGTATTGGGTAGTAACGGTTCTGTCATTCCTCGTTTTAAAGAACAGATAGAGAATGGTGGGCCGGTGACTGTTACTCACCCTGATATTATTCGTTTCTTCATGACCATTCCCGAAGCTTGCCGTTTGGTAATGGAGGCCGCCACAATGGGTGAGGGCAATGAGATCTTTGTTTTTGAGATGGGAAAAGCAGTCAAGATCGTTGATCTAGCGACTCGTATGATCGAATTGGCTGGCTATCGTCCGGGTGAAGACATCAAAATAGAATTCACGGGATTACGTCCGGGTGAGAAGCTTTATGAAGAGGTATTGAGCGATAAAGAAAATACGATCCCAACAGAGAATAAGAAAATCATGATCGCCAAAGTTCGTCGGTATGAATATGCTGATATTCTTGATACTTATGCAGAGTTTGAAAGGTTGTCGCGTGCGGTAAAGATCATGGATACCGTGCGGTTGATGAAGAAAATAGTTCCGGAGTTCAAATCAAAAAATTCTCCGCGATTTGAAGTACTGGATAAAGAATAAATAGGGAATAATCAACAAAAGATTCTATAAATAAATTATCATTTAATATGAATAAATCATTGCGCACGCATTTGAATGTACGAAGCTTGTATGGAAGTTTGTTTTCCTGTCTGATAGCGGTATTTCTGTTTGCTTCCTGCCAGTCCTATAAGAAAGTACCTTATTTGCAGGATGCGGGAGTTGTAAAGGACACCAATCAACAGGAAAATTTATATGATGCCAAGATAATGCCTAAAGACTTACTTACTATCGTAGTCTCATGTACTAGTCCGGAACTTGCAGTTCCGTTCAACTTGACGGTGGCAACTCCTGCTAATGCGGCTACTGCCAGCACCCAATTGACTACCCAGCCTGTCTTACAACCTTATCTGGTAGATAATGAAGGCAAGATCAATTTTCCTGTTCTGGGTGAATTGAAAGTGGGTGGATTGACGAAAAGAGAAGCTGAACAACTGATAATAGACAAACTGAAACCTTACATAAAGGAGACTCCGATAGTTACTGTCCGTATGGTAAACTATAAAATTTCTGTATTAGGTGAGGTTGCCCGTCCGGGTACATTTACTATCAACAATGAGAAAGTCAACTTGTTGGAAGCTCTTGCCATGGCCGGTGACATGACGGTCTGGGGAGTTCGTGACAATGTGAAACTGATTCGTGAGGGTGCTGATGGCAAACAGGAAATTGTAACATTGGATTTAAACAAGGCGGAGACAATTCTTTCTCCTTATTATTGGTTACAGCAGAATGATATAGTCTATGTGACTCCTAATAAAGCAAAAGCTCGTAACTCTGATATAGGTAACAGTACCAGCTTGTGGTTCTCCGCTACTTCTATTCTGGTATCATTGGCAAGTTTATTAGTAACAATCTTCAAATAGTAATATAGATATGATTGAGGAAAAAAGAGAGAACCGGGGTGAGCAACCGGAAGAGCAGGTGAATATTCAGGAAATCCTTTTCCGTTACCTGATCTATTGGCCTTGGTTTGTGGTTTCTGTAATAATCTGTATCGTCTGCGCATGGGGCTACCTGCGTCTGGCTACTCCTGTCTATAATATATCCGCTACAGTCTTGATCAAGGATGACAAGAAAGGCGGTGGTGCAAGCATGTCCTCCGAACTGGAAAAGATGGGACTGGACGGTTTCGTTTCCTCGTCGAACAATGTAGACAATGAAATCGAGGTGCTGAAATCAAAGTCTCTTGCCCGTGAAGTGGTCAACAATCTGGGACTGTTTGTGACTTATAAGGATGAAGATGAGTTTCCTAATAGGGAACTTTACCGTACCTCGCCCGTAGTGGTGAGCTTGACTCCACAGGAGGCGGAAAAACTGTCTGCACCAATGGAAGTGGAGATGACTTTATTTCCCAATGGTGGGATGGATGCGTTGATAACAGTGAAAGACAAAGAGTATCGGAAACAATTCGATAAATTACCTGCTGTTTTTCCGACCGATGAGGGGACGGTCGCCTTTTTTGAAAGCAAGGATACATTGACGACCAATCAGGCTAAGGAGGAAAGTAAAGAGCGTCATATAAAAGCTTTTATAAACCGGCCGATGTCTGTGGCCAAAGGATATATCCAGTCCTTGTCGATAGCCCCTACATCAAAAACTACTTCTGTAGCTGTTCTTTCGTTAAAGAACTCAAATACCCGGCGTGGCAAGGACTTCATCAACAAACTCCTTGAGATGTACAATATCAATGCCAATAATGACAAGAATGAGGTAGCCCAAAAAACCGCAGAATTCATCGACGAACGTATCGGCATTATTTCCAAGGAACTTGGAAGTACCGAACAAGACTTGGAGAACTTCAAGCGTAGTGCCGGAATTACAGATTTGAGCAGTGAGGCGCAAATAGCCTTAACCGGTAATGCTGAATATGAAAAGAAGCGTGTGGAAAACCAGACTCAAATCAATTTGGTGATGGATTTGCAACGCTATATGCAAGGTAATGAATATGAGGTCTTGCCAAGTAATATTGGATTACAGGATGCGGCATCAGCTGGTGCAATAGACAGATATAATGAAATGTTGGTTGAAAGAAAGCGCTTGCTCCGTACATCAACCGAGAATAATCCGACGATCATAAATTTGGATACTAGTATCCGTGCGATGCGGAGCAATGTACAGGCTACGCTGGATGCTACATTGAAAGGATTGCAGATAACCAAAGAAGACCTTGTCCGTGAGGCGAACCGCTATTCCCGTCGCATTAATGACGCTCCGACCCAGGAACGCCAGTTCGTAAGTATCGCTCGGCAGCAGGAAATTAAGGCCGGTCTTTATTTGATGTTACTTCAAAAACGTGAAGAGAATGCCATCACTTTGGCAGCTACAGCAAATAATGCCAAGATTATTGATGAAGCGTTAGCTGACGACAATCCGGTTTCTCCTAAGAGGATGATGGTCTATCTTGCCGCCTTGGTATTAGGAGTAGGATTTCCGGTAGGTATTATTTATCTGATTGGATTGACCAAATTCAAGATTGAGGGCCGTGCTGATGTTGAAAAATTAACTTCTCTTCCTGTTATTGGCGATATCCCGTTGGCGGATGAAAAGTCCGGTTCTATAGCTGTATTTGAGAATTATAATAACCTGATGAGCGAGACATTCCGTAATGTACGTACCAATCTTCAGTTTATGCTTGAAAATGGCAAAAATGTGATTCTGGTGACTTCTACCATCAGTGGTGAAGGTAAGTCTTTCGTATCATCCAATTTGGCCATCAGTCTTTCTTTATTAGGTAAAAAAGTTGTGATAGTTGGTCTTGACATTCGTAAGCCTGGCTTGAATAAGGTTTTTAATATTTCCCAAAAGGAACATGGTATTACCCAGTTTCTGACCAATCCGACAAAGAATCTGATGGATTTGGTACAGCCTTCCGATATAAACGAGAATCTGTTTATTCTTCCGGGCGGATCAGTTCCTCCCAATCCAACGGAATTATTGGCCCGTGACGGCTTGGAAAAAGCCATCGAAACGTTGAAGGCTAATTTTGACTATGTGATTCTGGATACGGCCCCCGTGGGTATGGTAACTGATACCTTGCTGATAGGGCGTACTGCTGATTTGTCGGTATACGTATGCCGTGCCGATTATACCCGTAAGGCAGAGTTTACTTTGATCAATGAGCTTATGGAAAACAACAAACTGCCTAACCTCTGTATCGCCATTAACGGCTTGGATCTTCAGAAAAAGAAGTACGGCTATTATTATGGTTATGGTAAATACGGCAAGTATTATGGCTATGGCAAGCGTTACGGTTATGGCTATGGTTATGGAGAGAAGCATACAAGTCGGGAGGGTAAATAAACTGCTATTGATAAAACCAAATCAAACATAATATGCGTGATTTCAAAGAGATTCGGGTCGCAGTAGCCGGAACTGGCTATGTGGGACTGAGCATAGCGACACTGCTATCACAACATCATCATGTAACTGCCGTGGATGTAATCCCGGAAAAGGTGGAGAAACTGAACAACAAGGTTTCCCCTATCCAGGATGATTATATCGAGAAGTATCTGGCTGAAAAGCCGCTTGATCTTGTTGCCACTTTGGACGGGAGGTCAGCCTATGCTGATGCCGACTTTGTGGTAATAGCCGCTCCTACAAACTACGATCCTGTGAAGAATTACTTCGATACGAGTCGTGTGGAGGAAGTTATCGATCTTGTGCTTGAAGTGAATCCCGATGCTGTAATGGTCATCAAATCGACAATTCCGGTGGGCTATACCCGTAACCTTTATGTAAAATATGCCCAGAAAGGAGTCAAGAAGTTCAACCTGCTGTTTTCACCGGAGTTCCTTCGTGAAAGCAAGGCCCTCTATGACAACCTTTATCCGAGCCGTATCATTGTAGGTTATCCGAAGATCATTGACGGCCCGGAGTTTGATGAAGAAAACAAGGCGATCCGGTCTGTCACGAATGTCACTATGTTACAGGAAGCAGCTAGGACATTTGCTGCCCTTTTGCAGGAAGGGGCTGTCAAAGAAAACATCGACACGCTCTTTATGGGCATAAAAGAGGCGGAAGCAGTCAAGCTCTTCGCCAACACCTACCTGGCTCTCCGTGTCAGCTATTTCAATGAACTTGACACATACGCTGAAATGAAAGGATTGGATAGTAAAGCCATCATTGAGGGCGTAGGTCTTGATCCACGTATCGGGACACATTATAACAATCCCTCATTCGGTTATGGTGGTTACTGTCTGCCGAAAGATACCAAGCAACTCCTTGCCAATTATCAGGATGTTCCCCAGAATATGATGTCCGCAATCGTGGAATCAAACAAAACCCGTAAGGATTATATAGCTGATGCAGTGCTCCGCAAGGCAGGCTATTATACAGGAAATGGACAATGGGACGCATCCAAGGAACATACTTGCGTCATCGGTGTATACCGTTTGACCATGAAATCGAACTCTGACAATTTCCGCCAGTCTGCCATCCAAGGTATAATGAAACGTATCAAGGCGAAGGGTGCGGAAGTGATCATCTATGAACCCACGCTTGAGGACGGGACTACATTCTTCGGCAGCAGAGTCGTTAATGATCTTGCTGGATTCAAGGCGCAGAGCAAGGCTATCATAGCCAACCGTTTTGACAACAGTCTGGAAGATGTGGAAGCCAAGGTTTATACACGTGACATTTTTAGAAGGGACTGACCATGTTGCCATATAATGTAGAGCTGGACGGAAAGACTGTGCTTGTAACGGGTGCTGCCGGTTTTATTGGGAGTAACCTTGTCATGCGCCTTTTCCATGATTTCCGAAATATCAGGGTAATCGGTATTGATTCCATCACCGATTATTACGATGTCAATATCAAATATGAGCGTCTCAAGGAAATAGAGTCGTTAGACCGTGACTGGATTTTTGTCCGTGCCTCGATTGCCGATAAGGATGCGGTAGAAAGAATTTTCTCTGAAAACAAAATTTCCGTTGTCGTAAATCTTGCGGCCCAGGCAGGCGTCCGTTACAGTATCACCAATCCTGATGCCTATGTCCAAAGTAATCTTATCGGTTTCTATAATATCCTTGAAGCCTGCCGTCATTATGAGGTGGAGCACTTGGTTTATGCTTCTTCATCATCAGTCTATGGCAGTAACAAGAAAGTTCCGTATTCAACTGACGACAAGGTTGATAACCCGGTCAGCCTTTATGCAGCAACAAAGAAGAGTAACGAGTTGATGGCTCACGCATATTCAAAACTCTATAATATCCCATCAACAGGCTTGCGTTTCTTTACGGTTTATGGTCCTGCAGGTCGTCCGGATATGGCGTATTTCGGGTTTACCGACAAGCTTGTAAAAGGCGAAACTATCAAGATTTTCAATTATGGTAATTGTAAACGTGATTTTACTTATGTGGATGATATTGTGGAGGGAGTAGTTCGCATCATACAGCACGCTCCTGAGAAGCGGAACGGTGAAGATGGACTTCCAATTCCTCCATACAAGGTTTATAACATTGGTAATAATTCACCTGAAAACCTTCTTGACTTTGTGACTATCCTGCAGGAGGAACTCATTTGTGCAAATATACTCCCACAGGATTATGATTTCGAAGCGCACAAGGAACTCGTACCTATGCAGCCTGGGGATGTACCAATTACCTATGCAGATACCACCCCATTGGAGCAAGATTTTGGCTTTAAACCATCTACTAGCCTTCGTGACGGCTTGAGGGCGTTTGCTCAGTGGTATGCGAAATACTACGGAACATCTGAAAAATAAATGCCTCTAAGCAATTGGCGTGATGCTGCGGATCGAATCCGTTGCCTGCTACAAAACAATATAAACATGAAAGAATTATTGCGTAAGATCAGCAACTGGTACTTCTCGCGCAAGGCACTGCCCTACTGGTGCATCCTTGTCATGGATTGTATGGCAGTCTATGTATCAGGACTCTTTGTGTATTACCTCCAGCATGGAGGTTTGGAGTTGGCACAATACTTCTGGCAAGTCACCTTTGGTCTCGGCTTGTGTCTCATAGTGTATATCATCTCCTTCTTTGCTTTCCACACTTACAACGGTGTGATGCGCTACTCTAGCTTCGTTGACCTCCATCGCGTAGCCTACAGTACTGCTCTTGCAAGCGTTGGCACCTGTCTGCTTCATCAGGTACAGGTGTATGCAAAACTCGCACCTTATCTGCTTATCCCACGCTTCGATAGTGTCATCATGCTTTTCATTGTGGCCACTATGCTCATGTGGTGTTTGCGAGTGCTTGTCAAAAGTCTGCACGATACCTACCGTGGTGATGCCAACATCCAGAAGGTGTTCATCTACGGATGTATGCAAGGAGGAATAGCTCTCGCCAAGAGTCTCAAGAACGAGAACCTTCAGCGCTACCGCCTTTGTGGATTTATCTCCACTGACCGCTCTCTCAATGGTACATGGCTCTTGGGCGAACAGGTGCACTTTGATGAAGATAAGGTCGTTGCCACCATGAAGCGCTATCAGGTGGCAGTCCTCCTTGTATCTCCACTCCAGACCAACCATTTCATTACACGTACCACCCTCATCGATGCCCTCGTTGCTGCCAACATTAAGATCATGATGATGCCACGAGGAGTAGAAGAGTGGGACGGCAAGAGTGAATTGACTCATCAACAGCTTCACGAGGTTGAAATTGAAGACCTTCTTCCTCGCGAGAAGATTGAGGTGGATATGGATGCCATAGGCGAGATGCTTCATGACAAACGTATTCTCATCACGGGTGCAGCTGGCTCCATCGGAAGCGAGATGGCGCGTCAGGTGGCTAAGTTCCAACCTGCCGACCTTATCCTTGTCGATCAGGCTGAGACTCCAATGCACGACGTTCGCCTCTATATGGCTCGCAATCATAGCGACCTTCACGTAGCGACCATCGTCACCAGCATTTGCAAACCTGACCGTATGGAGAAGATTTTCTCTGAGTACCGTCCTGAATATGTCTTCCATGCCGCAGCCTATAAGCACGTGCCTATGATGGAGGACAATCCTACTGAGGCAGTACAGAACAATATCCACGGTACACGTGTCATTGCTGACCTTGCATTAAAGTATGGCACCAAGAAGTTCGTGATGATCTCCACCGATAAGGCCGTTAACCCGACCAACGTGATGGGTTGTTCAAAGCGTATCTGTGAAATCTACTGCCAGAGTCTCAATAAGGCTATTGCTGAAGGTTCCTTGAAATTTGAAACAGCCAACGGCAAGAAACCAGAGACTCAATTTGTGACTACTCGTTTCGGTAATGTCCTTGGCTCCAACGGTTCTGTTATCCCTATATTCAAGGAACAGATTCGCAAAGGTGGTCCTGTTACCGTCACTCACAAAGACATCATCCGTTTCTTCATGCTCATCCCTGAGGCATGTCGTCTGGTGCTCGAAGCTGGTACTATGGGTAAAGGGGGAGAGATTTTCGTCTTCGACATGGGTGAGCCTGTACGTATTGCCGACCTTGCTCAACGAATGATCGACCTCTCGGGTGCTAAGGATGTGAAGATTGAGTTTACTGGTCTTCGTGATGGTGAGAAACTCTACGAGGAAGTGCTCTCTGATAAGGAAGGTACAAAGCCAACGGTTCATCCTAAGATTATGGTGGCTTCTGTTCGTGAATATCCTTATGAACTCGCACTCCAGAACGAGAAAGAACTTTATGAACTCTCTTTTACTGCCGATGATATGACCATCGTGAAGAAAATGAAGGAAATTGTGTTGGAGTTTAAGAGCAAACATAGTAAATACGAAATACTTGATAAGTAGTAAATGGAGCTACAAGAGTTTATAGCAAGATACGAAGTTGCAGCCTCTTTGATTAGCAAGCCTACTGCAATTGAGGATCTGTCCAGCATATTTGGTAAGAAGTGCTCTTATCCGAGACAGACTGCTGACCTCGTGTAAAGTTGTATCAAAGGATTGTTAGAGACAAATACGGAAACCGATAATAAGAAGAATCGTATTTCGTCATAGTCTCCAATCTTTGGGTGTTGCAATTATGTAGGGAGTAGCCAACTAAGTACATTATTGATGCTTTCGAAACTCTTCAAAGTTTCCTTGATACTGGATTTTATAACGAATGGCATAATTGTAGAGAAATAAGATAACAATAAAACCCAAATACGATGTTTATTGGTAAGATTAATCCGCTCCCATTTTGGGAACGCTTCAAAGCATTCATCAAGTCGTACCCTGGCATGGCAGGAATTCTAGGGATTGCTTGCTTCGTATGGACATTGCTATATAAGATGCTATTTGTGAACATAGAGGCTTCATACCAGTGGTTGGTTCCACTGGGAGATGTTTTCTATGCAGTAGCTCTCTCTGTGATAGCCTCTGTTATTTTTTACTATTTCACAAGCTTTATCCCAAACTACAGAAGCAAGAAAACGATAGATAAGCTCTTGTTGAAATGGCTACAGCAACTTGATTGGTATGGTAAGCAAATGGTGGGAGACATTTCACAACTAAATTATGCCGAAGCCAGCAAGTTGAGCCAAGAAGAGCTTAGGAGCTATTGTAATAAGAAGCTTTCAGCTAAACCTCAGTTGGGTTCGCTATACTTTCTTGGGCCTTACTTTGGCAATTGGTTTGAATACTTTGATTACTGCTTCCAGATGGAGGATACATATATCGAGAAATGCCTTCAATATCAGGACAAATTGCCAGTCCAGATATTGGAAATTTTGAGGATATGGAGATACATGATAATCTACGATAAGCATTGAGTGATTGCAAGTTTCAGCTTGCTACAAATCAGGTAAACAATCTGATGGGAAGTCTGCAGGTAAATTATGATACGATGGAGAATCTATCTCATCTTATTTGGAACCATTGTAACAGTATGAGGTAGCTCGTTACATTATATCAGAAGAGTTCGGTTTATTGATTGACAGATAATTTGGTACTTTTAAATTAAATGATGAGTATTTCTCCTTGCGACAAATGAACAAACATTTATATTGGATTGATTTTGCAAAAGTCATAGGTTTATATCTTATGGTATTAGGGCATGGTAATATGGTTAGTGATGATTTGCGTTGTTATATTTATTCTTTCCATATGCCGTTGTTTTTTGTCATATCAGGACTCTTTGCAAAAGATTATATAGAGAGGATACCTGTCATAAAAGGTAGTTTTAAGACTTTGATGATACCATACATTTGTCTGAATGCGGTATGCTTGATTTTTTTTTCATTACTTGAATTGTACAAAGGGACTTTCAGTATCGGACTGTTGAAGTCTCAGATGTTTGCAATAGCTCTTGGTGTAGGTTATGCGACAGAATCTCTTACACCTGTATGTACGCCAATGTGGTTTTTCTATGCTCTATTCATTATTAAGATAGTATATGCAGTAGTGCCTAAGACAAAAATATCTAAAACACTTCAATTCGTGTTGTGTTTCGTAGCAGTAAGGTTGCTGACTTATTATAATATTGATACTTATATACCGTTAGACTCAGCAATAATGGCATATCCGTTCTTTTTAATAGGGACGGAAAGCAAACAACTTTTGAATAGCTCATGTTGCAGAAATTACAAGAAAGTCTCGCTTACTGTCATTGTTCTTGTATTATCCTATTTCATTTCTCAGTTTAATGGTAGGTGCGATATTGATACGATGCGTTATGGTTCTTATTATAGCTTATTTATATTTACCGGTATCGCTACCACGATTTCTATATTGACTATATGCAAGATGATAATTGAATATGTTTCATATATTAAGTCTCAACTAACAGTACTCTGCATCGGAGCCCCTTTGATTGTTGGATTGAATCTGCTTATTATAAATGTCGTAAAACCAATTTTCTCCTTTCTGGTGGGAGAATGGAATAGTATATATGGTATGATACTGGGGATAATTATTATGTGCCTCTTTTATCCTCTCATAATTTTCACAAAGAGATACATGCCAATAGTATTAGGAAATCGAAAAGAAAGGGAAAGAAATGAAGACTGAATCAATAGGTAAAAGATTGGCAAAGAACACTGCATATATGTATGTTCGAATGGTAATCTTAACTGTCATTACTTTATACACTTCAAGGATTGTATTGCAGCAACTGGGAGTTGATGACTTTGGAATATATGGTGTAATAGGTAGCGTTGTTGCTATGTTTTCCTCTTTACGAGGTTTGTTTGCAACATCCACTCAGCGCTTTGTTAACTACTCAATGGGAGAGGGTAAATTTGACAAGGTATGCACTATTTTCAACATGTCAATTTTGATTCATGTAATAATTAGTATCGCACTTTTTGTATTAGGAGAAGGTCTTGGAATCTGGTTCATTGAGTGCAAGATGTCTATTGATCCATCACGAGTATTTGCAACTCATTGGGTTTTACAGTTTTCTTTACTATCTGTTGTAATTAGTATGATTACAACCCCCTTTGATGCATTAGTATTGGCGCATGAAAAGATGAATTTTTATGCATACATTGCAGTATTAGAAGCTGTTCTTAGACTTGCAATAGTTTTCGCATTAGCATATTCTCCTATTGATAAACTTATTCTGTATGCCATACTGCAATTTATAATCACAATAATAGTATTCTTGGTGAATCTTTGGTATTGCAGATCTCGCTTTTCGGAATGTAGATTCAAACGAGTATGGGATAAGAAAATATTTATTGACATGAGTGCTTTTGCTGGATGGAATTTTTTGGGAAATACAGCATTTGCGATTACTCAGAACGGTCTAAATATGTTGATAAACACATTCTCTGGAGTTGTTGCAAATGCTGCAAGAACAATTGCTTATCAGGCAAATGCAGCTTTGGGTAAGGCTTTGGATTCAGTTACAACAGTTATAAATCCATACTGCACAAAAACATACGCATCAGGACAGATTGAGAGGACTTTAGATGTGATATATTTTGCATCCAAAATATATATTATTCTTCAGATCTTTATAGCATTGCCTTTATGTGTATTTAGTAAAGAGATATTGTTATTGTGGTTAGGTCAAGTTCCTGATTATACGATAGGATTTATGAAAATAATAATGCTGCATTCTGTTATTCGTTCAATACACTATCCACTAAATAACTTATTTAAGACGGTTGGCAATTTGAAACGATATCAACTTGCAGAAATATCAATTCTCTCACTCCCTTTATTGGCGTCTTATATCTTACTTAGACAGGGTTGTGAACCTTATGTTGTGTTCTGGACATTGATAATATTTGAAGTGATAAATTATGTGGCAATTATTGCAATAGCAAAAGAGGATGCTCATTTACCAATTAGAACATATCTAAAGAGAACAATTATTCCTTGCGCCATTTCAGTTATTATTACGCTTGGTGGTTATTCCTTATGTATGGCATACAGCGGATTATATTATCGTCTCTTTTTCTTAATAATTTCTATGGCAGTAGTTTTGGCAATAATGTTTTGTATAGGGTTAAATGCTTATGAAAGAAAACTAATAATCAATTTGTTAAAAACTGATAATCGAAATATTAGATAAATTGTCAAAGTTGACTAGATATTAGAAGGTATTCCCTGATATCTATTTTCCAAAATGTTGGCTTCTGTGATAATAGGTAACAACGTATGGGTAGGAGCTAATGCCACAATTCTTCTAGGAGTAAAGGTTGAAATTTTAAGTATTATCGCAGCAGGTTCTGTTGCTACCAAAAAGATGCCTTCTGGTGTATTGGTAGCAGGTAATCCGGTAGTTATAAAAAAGAAGCTCAGGTAGTATTTACTATCTGGTTTCGATAAGTAAGATAGAAAATGAAGAAAGTAATTGTCTTTGGCAATGACCATACCAATAGCGTTGGAGTAATCCAGTCGTTAGGTAAAGCCGGCTATAGATCTATAGGTCTTGTATATGGCTTCAAGAATGATTTTGTAAAGAGTAGTAAATATGTAGAGCGTGTTATATCTGCAAAGGATGCACAGGCATGTATTGATAAGCTTGTAGAAGCTAATTTCAATACTCAAGAGAGAATGCCAATTATTGCTACTTGCGATATGGCTGCTCTCACTCTCGAAAGAAACAAGGAAAGACTTAAGGATCGTTTCTTATTTGAACATGCAATAAATTATACCCTTGATTATCTTGCGAAGAAAGAGAATCAAGTACGTATGGCTATCGATGCAGGTTTCAATGTACCTAAGTCTTGGAATCTGAACGATACAAAGCAAATTCCAGATGATGTAACTTATCCTTGTCTTATTAAGCCATTGGTAAGTTGCGAAGGCGCTAAGAGTGATATTCGAGTGTGCTGCTCGCGAGAGGAACTTGAAAAGAATCTTAACTCTCTTGACTATACAAAGAAGGTGCTACTTCAGCAATATATTAAGCGTGATTACGAAATCAGCATCTTAGGCTGTGGGCTGTCATCAGGAATTTGTTTAATTCCTGCTATAGAAAACAAACTTACTCTCTATCCAAAACATGTGGGCTTGGAGTGTTTGGCCAACATGCAGTCATTGGAAGATGGACCGATTAAAAAAAGTATTGAGAATTTAGTATCTGCAGCTGGTTATGTTGGCTTATTCTCTGTAGAGATGATGCATTGTAAAGATGATGACAAATTTTATTTTACAGAGATAAACCTGCGAAATGATGGTGCAGAGGCTTTCGTTACAAAATATGGAGCTAATCTTCCATTGAATCACGTAGAAGATCTTCTCGGCTTGCCATTGACAAAGCAGACAGAATATCACCCTGGTTATTATATTTGGGAGATGCACCATTTTGCTTCTGTTGCGTGTGGCGATATTTCTGTTTGGACATGGTTGAAGGAAATTCGGAAGTCAAATGGTTTCTTAATGAGTCATTCAGGAGATATGAAGCCATTCTTTGTTCAGTTCATAAATCCGATATTGAGAAAACTGAAAATTAAGAGAAGCGAAAACTATAAATGAGAAGGATCATAATTATTGGCGCTTCACATCATAACACATTGAGCGTAGTGCGTTGTATTGGTGAAGCCTTCGGACAGATAGAACTCGTCATCGTAGGGTGTGTAAAAAGTTTTGTCTCCAAGTCAAAATATGTAAAAAATGCTACATTCCTAAAAGATGCTGATGCTTTGTATCAGTGGGCAATGAACAACAAAGGGCAAGACAAGCCGATTATTATTAGTTGTGCAGATGGCGTGTCACAAGTATTTGATATGCATTATGAGGAGGTGCACTCGTATTATGATTTCTTTAATGCAGGTGCAGACGGGGTTCTGACTGCTTTCATGGATAAGCAAAGGCAGGTTGAACTAGCTAAGGAAGTAGGCTTTGCAACACCTATTTCTGCTTGTTATACCAATAAGGATAGTGTTGGCGATTTCTCAACTTTCCCATGTATAGTTAAGCCATTGCAAAGCTATGTAGGTGGAAAGCATATATGGCATTGTAATAATACAAAAGAACTTCAGGATGTTGTAATTTCAGTTCCCGATGGAGTTATGCTTCAAGTCCAGGAGTTGATAAAAAATGAGCATGAGATTGTGCTACCAGGACTTATTACCAAAGACGAAATCTTTGTTCCGGGTTATATTTTGAAGCATCGCGAATTTTTGGGAGGAACAACATATTCGAGCGTCAAGAAGCATAATACTACAACGGAACAACTTGTAGCTTATTCGGCAACTATGTTGTGGAAGATAGGCTACGTGGGTTTATTTGGAGTTGAGGCGATGTTTAACGGAAAAGATTATGTGTTCATTGAACTTAATCTGCGAAATGATGCTACCTGCTATTCTATGGCAGTAGCGGGAGTCAATCTTCCTGCTATGTATGTTGATTCAGTTTTGGGTAATAAGTTAGAGCCAAAACAAATTTCTGAAATCACATCAATGGTCGAGAATAAAGACTTCTCACATGTTATCAGGAGAAATGTTGGCTTTACTCAGTGGCTAAAAGAGTTGAGAGGGGCACAATGTAAGTTTCTCTATAACAAGATTGACAGGGGGCCATTGTTTGCTTGTCTTTTAGATCAAATTACAAACAAGATAATAAATGAAACTTCGCGAATTACGACATAATTTTTGGAACTTGGGATTCATAGAGGAGGGACTTGCAGATACTCTCAAGAACAAGAATCCTAAGATTCATTGGGTGAAGAAGCGCATCAACGACCGTTGGTTCGCAGATCCGTTCATTCTCGATGTTACGGAGAGTGAGATAATTATCCTTGCTGAGGAATACTGCTACGATATTCGTCGTGGACGTATAGCACGTGTAGTGATAGACTGCAAGACTTTTGAAGAGAAAGGTTTTGAGATTATTCTTGATCTGCCTACACATTTGTCTTTTCCATTCATTATTCGTCAAAACGGCAAAGTGTATCTGATACCCGAGAACTCTGCATCTGGTTGCTCTACTGTTTATGAATATGATGATGCGACTCGCAAACTGACACCTCTTCATCATCTGGCAGAAGAACCATTTGCTGATGCTACCATCTTCGAGATGGAGGGTAAGTCTTATCTTTGCACTACAATGGTGCCGGATACCAACTCAAAATCAGTAAAGATTTACACTTTTGATAGAGAGAACCTGAAAGTCGCAGAGCGAGTTGCTACAGTGGAGTTTCCTATATTATGCGGTCGTAATGCAGGAGAGGTGTTTGCGGTAGATGGTCACTTGTACCGTCCTGCACAGGATTGCACTTTGCGTTATGGTCATGGCGTGATTCTCCAGAAGATAACAATGAAAGATGGCAAATGGAGTTTCGAGGATGTGAACAGCTTTTATCCGAACACCTTCAAGTACAACCATGGAGTACATACTTTCAATAACTATAAAGGATTAATAGTAATCGATGTTAGAGGATATCGTAATCCTGTAATGGGGCGAGTGCTGACATTCCTTTTCAAACTGATTGGTAAGAAATAAATGAAACGAGTACTACAGATAATGGGCGGTCTCAAACGAGGAGGACTCGAGACCTTTGTAATGAATATGTATCGCTCCATCGATAGAAATGAGATTCAGTTTGATTTTTTGCTTGCTCAGGTAGCTGGTGGAGACTATGAGGAAGAGGCAAAGTCATTTGGAGCAAACATTTATCATCTGCCTGCCCGTAACAAGGGGTATAAGGCATATCATAAAGCGTTGGACGATTTCTTCCGAGAGCATCATGACTATATAGCTATTCATGAGCATATATCGTCTTTGACATCCATTGATCCAGCTTACTATGCCAAGAAATACGGCATTCCTGTGCGTATCTTCCACTCGCATAGTTCGTCTATCCAAAAGTCACTCCGTCTGCATTGGGTGCATACCATTCTGCACTACATAAACAAGGCGAAAGTACATACCTATGCTACCCACTATCTGGGATGCTCAGATAAGGCTCTTGACTGGCTCTACAAATATACAGGCGTTCGTTCAAAGGCAATGATGGTGAACAATGGAATAGATTGCGAGCAGTATACTTTCAACGAAACCATAAGAGCAGAGGTTCGTCAAGAGTTTGGTATTGGTGCAGACGACTTCGTAATAGGTCATGTAGGTCGCTTCATTCCTCTGAAGAACCAAGACTTCCTTGTGGATATACTTGCAGAACTTCACAAGACAATGCCTTCGATTAAACTTCTCCTTGTGGGTGAAGGCGATACTATGCAGGAGGTGAAAACAAAGGCAGAGTTAGCAGGTCTTAAGGATGCTGTCATTTTCACCGGAATACGTTCGGATGTAGTACGACTGATGCAGGCAATGGATACCTTCGTGATGCCATCTTGGTTTGAGGGGCTTCCTGTATCACTTGTAGAGGCTCAGGCAGCAGGGCTGCCAGTAGTAGCATCCGATACTATCTCGCACGATTCTGATATTACGGGAACAATCCTTTTCAAATCCATCAACGAGCCTGCTGCTAATTGGGCAAAGTGCATAGAGGAGTGGAAAGAGAAATGGGGGCGTCCAGACAATATTGAACAGATTAAGAAAGCGGGTTTTGACTCGAAGTCAACAGTAAAACAACTCGTAGAAATTTATAACGGTAATGTTTAGACAAGAAAAAGTACTACTCATATTTATGAGTTGTGTGTATGCAATTGTTGGCTATACTACCGATTACCCTACTATGCAATCGTTGAGTATGATGGGCTGGTTCGGATTGGTGCAGCTGATTTATTGCATCATGAGCTGGATGAAGAGGGGAAATCAGTTTATCTCTCCTTATATAATATTTCTCCTAACACTTTATATCTTTTCTTATGGTCAGTCTTTCTTGTGGGCTTTGGGGCTTGAGTCTGAACGGACCCTTGTAGGATTTAGAGGTTGTACCATTCCTGAAATTTTTGAAGCACAAGTTCTCACTTTAATAATGCTTGCATTTTTCCAAGTTGGAGCATCTTATTATTCTACGAATAGGCAGACTTTTTATAATGATGAAATATCCGTTGATGATACATACAGTTTAAGAAGGATTGGGTGGTTTCTTTTTATTGTTTCAGTTATACCATATTCGATGGAAACTGTTCAAAAAATGATTATTTCTATGACAAGTGGTTATGCTGCAATTTATCAAGGAGAAGACAAGGTGGGGCTATCAAACTGGTCAGGTATTATTGCGGATTATTGTATTCCGTCGCTTATCTGCCTATATATATCATATAGAAAACACAAGACAATGAGAAGAAGCATAACTCTCTTCTTCGTAGTAAATATCGTGGTAATCTTGGTTACTGGTGGTCGAACATTTGCAGTAATCCTTATCGCTCTTATAGTTATTCTATATAACTATTTGGTGAAAAGGCTTACAAAAAAATGGTTGCTAGTGGGCTGTATAGGTGCATTTGTATTGTTGCAAGTATTATCGTATGTGGCAAATGTTCGTGTTGAAAGTGGCAGAAGTGCAAGTTTGGAATCCATGAGATTAGAAAATAATGGCTCAATTGATGCAGTCGCAGAAATGGGGGGGACGATGTTTTGTTTAATAAAAACACGAAATCTCGTTCCGGAAAAGCAAGATTATCGTTATGGAAAATCATATCTTTATGCTTTCACATCCATAATTCCTAATCTTGGTTTTTGGGATATTCACCCTGCAAAGAAAGAAGCAAACCTTAGCGACTGGCTAACAGATTCTCTTGGATTAGATTATGGCACCGGTTTCTCGATGTGTGCCGAAGCATTTGCAAACTTTGGATATTTAGGATTTATAGCTTTCTTCTTTTGGGGTTGGTTTATGGCCAGCATATTGGGAAAAATTGAGTGGAGTGTCCAGACACGGAATTATGCTCAGATGGCTTTCTTATTAATTCTATTTTGGTTCTTCCTGACACTTCCTCGGAACAACTTTATCAATCTCGTCCGTCCAATCTTCTTTGTGGCAGGACCGATCTATCTATATTGTACGAAATTTAGTAGAAGATAACATGATATTAAATAGAGAAGACCTGAAACTATATCTAGCTGAAGATAAGAGAGTTAATGTGAAATGCTATGGGGAATCGCCTTTTTTGAAGCATTGGATAGGCAATACTGATGGATAGAGAGTATATCGTTATCTGAAGGTATTGCGATTACTATGAGTATTGGCTCAATACATCTTCACAATGTTACAATCCAATTGCAAAAATCCTGCACGCTATAATGACCAACTAGTATAAGCTCAAACTGTGTAGAAAGGCGGGGAAGTACAACATCAATGTATGTCGCCCAAATTCTGTAGGTTATGGGTTTAGAGCAACCATCAACTGCGAAAGCATGGGGAACTATTGTGTGGTCAATTCAGGTGTGGTTATTGGTGTGAAGACTGGAGTAGAACGGGGGCCTATAATTGGTAATCATGTAGAATTGACTACAGGATGCAAGGTTATCGGTGATGTTGTGATAGGAGACAACGCTATAGTGGCGCCCAATTCCGTTGTAGTTAAAGATGTAGAACAAGGTACTGTCGTTTCGGGCGTGCCAGCAAAGTTCTTAAAAACAACAAGAAAAGTATGAATTTATATTTCTTTACAGAATCGAGATTTGATAGTGTGAATGGAGAAATCTGGACATCACAAGGCTTCTCTATGGCTCTATGGCAGAGATACCTTGGTAAGTTCAATCATGTATATGTGGCTGCAAGACTCCAAAACGTATCTGAACATTCGAGCGATAATCTCTTTAAGTTAGAGGACAAGAGAGTGTCGGTCATTGGTCTGCCATATTACATAGGACTTGTACCTTATCTGAAAGCAAAGGGTAGCATCAAGAAGATTATCAACTCTTTCATTCACCCTGGTGATGCATACATTTGTCGAGTTCCGGGAAATATCGGTACCATTGCTGCAGAGTGCCTCAAGAAAAAGGGAATACCGTATGGGTTGGAGGTGGTGGGCGACCCTTGGGAGTCACTCTCACCTCAGGCTTTCGAATCTCCTTTTGCCAGAATACTTCAGGTGGTGGCTAAGCGTCAGTTGCAGAAGATTACGCACAACGCTTCGGCTGCTCTGTATGTGACGAATCATATTCTTCAAGGTAAATATCCTGTGAAGGAAGGCGTGTTCACAACGGGAGCATCGAATGTGATTCTTCGTGATGACTGCTATTCTGCCGAACCTCACAAGGTTGTAGACCGTGAGAAAAACGTACAAGTACGTATGTTGGCAGTGGGGACATTGGCTCAGTTATACAAGGCTCCAGATGTGATTCTGAAAGCATTGGCAATCGTAAAGAGCAAAGGATATAATCCGTTCCTGACTTGGTTTGGCGACGGACGATATCGTCAGCCGATGATCAAGATGGCAGAGGAGCTTGGGCTGAAGGACAATGTGAATTTTGTAGGTGCTGTAAAGCAAGATGTTATACGAAAGGAGTTTGAACAGACCGATCTGTTCGTACATGCGTCTCGTGCCGAAGGGTTGCCAAGAGCTGTGATTGAGGCTATGGCTTACGGACTTCCTTGTATCGGTTCTTCTGTAGCAGGAATACCTGAATTGCTTAGTCCAGAGGCTATCGTAAAGCCGAACGATGTGGATCGTTTGGCTGAAAAAATGTTGCGTTTTGTGGAAAACAAGCAGTTTGCACAAAGCGAAGCCAACAAGAATTGGGATGAATCGAAGAAATACCACAATGATATTCTTACTGAACGACGACTCTCATTCTATGATGAACTTATAAAACAGTCCTGATAATGAAATCATTACATTTAGTTAAAACATCAACAGGTGCTACTTGGGCTTTTCGTGTGATGCGCGATCTGGTGCAGATGGGTGAAGAGGTGCATGTGGCAATGCCTGTGGATGGTATATTGGTTCAGCAGTATAAAGATGCAGGTATCCATATCCACGAACTGAATTACTCGGTGAAGAATGCCTGGGGCACTATCAAGCAGATTTGTAAGGTGGTGAATGAGGTGAAACCGGACATCGTACATAGTCACTTTGTAGTGACAACCTTGTTGATGCGTCTAGCTCTCAGAAACTACAGAACTGCTAGAGTATTTGAAGTTCCGGGACCTCTGCATCTAGAGCACACCATTTATCGTAAGGCAGACCTGTGGACAGCCCAAAAGAAGAAAGACTTCTGGATTCCTACCTGCCGGTGGTCGATGGATAAATACAAGGAGTGCGGCATTGATGATAGCCGTCTGTTTCTTACTTATTATGGTGGCGACCTTGTGGATAGAGAGTACCAGAAGGGCTTGCTCCGTGAGGAACTTAGTCTGACTGACAAAGACATCATAGTAGGTATGGTGGCCTATATGTATGCGCCAAAGAAGTTCCTTGGTGAAAAGAGAGGTCTGAAAGGTCATGAGGATCTAATAGATGCCGTGGCTATGATTCAGGACAAGTACCCCAATATACATCTCGTGTTCATAGGTGGTCCGTGGGTAGGAGCCGAGAAATACGAGCAGGAGGTTATAGTATACGGTAAGGAGAAAGTGCGCAATGTGCATTTCCTTGGCACTCGTAGGAATGTGCCTGACCTGTATCAGGACTTTGATATGGTGGTTCATCCGTCACATTCCGAGAATTTGGGTGGTGCAAGCGAATCACTTATGCTGGCAGTACCTACCATAGCATCGAACGTAGGTGGATTTCCGGATATTGTGATTCCTGGAAAGACAGGTTTCCTCTCCGAACCGTTCAATCCGCAATCTATTGCTGATGCGATAGAAAAGGTTATAGCCAATCCTGCGGAGGCAAAGCAAATGGCAGAATACGGAAAGACCTACCTGCATGACCTGCTGAACGCCAAGAAGACATCAAGGGATGTTTATGACTTCTATAGGCTGATCATAGAGCGTTTCGACAAAAATAACCCTCAATAGAAATTTGCTTAAGGATAAGAATTGAATCACTGCGGAGTTTGTTAGGTGTAGACTGCATTTTTCCCCATAGAGAGCAATCAGCCGGGTATCAATTTCATTCGTTTTAATGGCAGTAAGCATGATATGGGCGAAGTTTTTTATCTTCAGCGGATTTTCAAGGCTGACGGTTATCCCGGCTTCAGAAAGTAGGAAACAAGCAATGTGCTGTAATTGCCCGTGGCTTCCAGAATGCAATGATGCTTTGTGGCAGAAATGTTTTGGATAAACTCATGGACACCTCTTACGGTGTTCTTGAATGTTCTCGTCCTGCTTGTCTTGGCTGACGAATAGGCGGCAACAAAAGTCGCCTTGCTGACATCGATTCCAACGTAGGTCATAGTCTGAATGATTTATTAAAACAACATCTGTACATCGTGTGCTATCATTGCAAATGTGTGGTCTTAAAAGCCCATTGAACTATTCGGTTTCTGATGTAATAAAGTGTGTGGCCCAAACATACTACACGGTCTTTATGACTAATGAAAGATCTGCCTTATTCCACACTTTGATGTTGAAATTTTATGCAAAAAAATAATGATTAAATGGAAATATACAATGGAAGAAAGAAAAACTATTTATCTCTGCCTTGCTCACATGAGTGACGAGGGGTGGGAACAGAAGTATGTGAAGGAAGCGTTTGATACCAACTGGGTGGTGCCGATGGGTCCGAATGTGAATGTGTTTGAGCAAAATCTGGCCGATTTCGCTAATGCTTGCTCGGATGGCTCAAAGCTGGATCGTAAAGTGGTTTGCCTTTCGGCCGGTACAGCTGCCGTTCATCTAGCACTTATTGCTTGTGGTGTACAGTCTGGAGATGAGGTGTGTGTGCAGTCGTTTACCTTTTGCGCATCTTCGCATCCAATTACTTACCTTGGCGCAAAGCCGGTGTTCATTGACTCTGAGCGAGAGACATGGAATATGGATCCTGAAATTCTTGAAAAGGCAATTCTTGACCGAAAGGAGAAAACTGGCAAATATCCTAAAGCAATCATTCCTGTAGCTCTCTATGGTATGCCATACGACTGTGAAAAGATTATGGCTGTAGCCAACAAATACAATATTCCTGTTATTGAGGATACAGCAGAAGGTATGGGAAGCCGATTTGATGGACAGGTGTTAGGTACCTTTGGCCGTTTCGGTGTGCTCTCTTTCAATGGAAATAAGATGATTACTACCTCTGGTGGAGGTGCACTTATTTGCCGTAATGACGAGGATGCCAACAACATTATGTGGCACGCTACACAGGCACGTGATGCTTATCCTTACTACCAGCATACCGAGATTGGCTACAACTATCGTATGTCGAATGTTTGTGCGGGTATCGGCCGTGGTCAGGTGACTGTTCTCAAGGATCATATTGCTCATCATAAACACGTTCAGGATTTATATAAGGAACTTTTGAAGGAGGTGAAGGGCGTGCATCTCCATGAGCAGCCTGCTGATCCTCGCTATGATTCTAACTTCTGGCTTTGTGCTGCTACCATCGATCCCGATGTGAAGGTTCTAGGACAGGAGAACGCCTACAAGGAAGTCATTAAGACGGCAGTTGGTGGTGCTGCAGGAGTGATTAAGGCGGTAGATTCAGCCGTTACTGACTGTCAGCCTAATGCTAATGTGGAGGCATTACGCGTGTTCATGCTGGGCAAGAGAGTGGAGTGTCGTCCTGTCTGGAAGCCGATGCACAAGCAACCGGTATATGCCGATGCGGTAGCATACGTCAATGGCGTATCGGAAGGCATCTTCAAAGTCGGCTTCTGCTTGCCGGCGGGTCCTTATGTATCAGATGATGATGTACATTATATTGTAAATTGTATCAAGGAGGCTATTGTAAAGTAATATGCTCACAACATCACAAAAAATCTATATTGTATGCATTAAGAGACCCATTGGGTTTCTTGGCGCATTAGTGGGATTGACATTGTTGTCTCCAATATTTCTCGTTACCATCATTCTGCTCTTTTTTGCTAATAAGAATGGTTGGAAGGGCGTGTTCTTTACTCAAGAACGTCCGGGTAAGAATGAGAAAATTTTCAAGGCACTGAAGTTCAAGACGATGACGGACGAGCGAGATGCATCAGGTAACTTGTTGCCTGATGCCGACCGTTTGACCAGGGTGGGGAAATTCATCCGTTCGACTTCTATCGATGAACTGCCGCAGCTTATCAATATATTGAAGGGAGACATGGCCTTCATCGGACCGCGTCCGCTGCTAGTAAAGTATCTTCCTTTGTATAGCGAGGAGCAGCACCATCGTCATGACGTGACTCCTGGCATGAGCGGTTGGGCGCAGGTGAACGGGCGCAACAACATCTCGTGGACGAAGAAGTTCGAGCTGGATGTGTATTACGTCAATCATATTGGTCTCGTCATGGACGTGAAGGTATTCTTCACTACCATCAAGAAGGTGCTCTTTCGCGAGGGCATTAATACGACAACGGGCCAGTCGGCTACAATGGATTATTTTGATGGAACGAATTGATTATGTATTTATTTGGAGCAAGTGGTCACGGTAAGGTGATCAAAGAAATTATTGAGGCTAATGGCGGACAGGTGGAGGCATTCGTGGACGATAACAAGGAGGTCAATGAGTGTGCCGGTCTGCCTGTGTTGCATGATGCCATGGGGCTGTCGCCTATGATTGTGAGTATCGGGATAAACCGTATCCGCAAGGTGATTGTGGAGAGGCTTTCTTCCCTTAGTCTTCAACCCTCAACTCTCAGCTTCCCAACCGCAATACACCCTTCGGCTGTGGTTTCGTCTTCAGCTATGATTGGCGAGGGAACAGTGGTGATGGCTGGTGCTGTGATCAATGCAGATACGGTGGTCGGCAGGCATTGTATCGTGAACACGGGTGCGACAGTGGATCACGATTGTGTGATAGAGGACTATTGCCACATCGCCCCAGGTGTGCACATTAGCGGCGGTACGCATGTGGGCGAGGGTACTTGGATAGGTGTAGGCTCGTGCGTGATTCAGTACCTCAACATTGGTAAGAACTGCATGATAGGTGCAGGCAGTGTAGTAGTAAAAGACATTCCCGATAATGTGACAGCTTTTGGCTGTCCTGCAAAAGTTTATGACTTCTAAAGCACTGCTCTATGACTATGGCTGAATTTGTTTTTTACGATGTGTAGCGTGATGAACCTATTGGGCGCGACGGATACGGCAGGTACACTTTTTCGGGGCTTTTTCACATACACACGCAAGCGTGTGTGAATCATGGTATAGTAAGAAATCAAAGTTTATGTTCGTTAAACGATGAAAAACAGATGAAATGAATAGGAAGTACTGAAAGTGCTTTTTAATACGTTATGTTATAATTGAACATTTATAATGAGATGGAAAAATGTAGGTCCCTAGATTCATGTGACAAACATGAATCCCTACATTTAGTAGATTAGGAGCAATATAGTGATATTGTCCTAATCTCGCTCTTCATATTAGTGTTAGCACTAATATGATTTCCAAAAATACCAACTGTCTGTGAAGATCGTTGATATTTTTTATACAATAAGCCAGTGGTGGAAACCTAAAAGGATGTTATTTCTGCATACTCTTTCACCGCATCAAAGCACGGACATCCTTTCATCGGATTTAAGTCCCGGTGTCCCACGACTAGTGCTTTCGGAAACTGCCTTTTCAACTCCCTCAACAAAGCAAGCAAAGCTCCTTTTTGTTCCAGTGTACGCGTATCTTTCGGTTTTCCGTTCGCATCCAGTCCTCCCTCATAACAAACACCAACCGAATGGGCATTATGATTACGGCAGTGTGCTCCAATCTTTTCTAAAGCGCGTCCCCGGTGAATCTCCCCATCACGAGTGATGTAGAAATGATAGCCAATATCACGGAAACCACGGTGCAAGATATGATCCTGTCGGCAAGCCTCCGCCGAAAGGGACTTTCCTTCCGGCGTGGCACTGCAATGAATGATAATTAATGTAATAGTCCGCATGGGGTTACATGCAACTTTGTATTCCGAACACACCTCTGATGGCGGTGGCTACAGTGATAACGATTTTGAGAACTAAGCTCCATACAGAGCGGGGAGATGATGATTTACTCATACAATAACAGGTTTTAAATAAATTAATAATAGTTTTCTTTTACCACAGATTTACCACAGATTTACTGTAGGTTTACCATAGGTTTACCACTGACTACACAGACTCACACAGATAAATAATCGACTACTTTAGCAACTACCAATTCAATATAATCTGTGGAAATCTGTGTAGTCAGTGGTGAATCTTTTAGGCAGCCGGGTCAGGCGCTTCACCACCTCCATCCGGTTTCGGATCAGGGTTGTCACCCGAATCAGAACCTCCTCCGGCAGTTGTCGGTTTCTGATATTCCGCCTGCTGCTTCAACTGGCTGTCGAGTTTCAGATTATTGGTCGACAGATTACCGGTGGCACGGGCTTTCAAACGCATGCCGCTAATATTCTTCTCCAACGAGAACTCTTCCAGCGCATCGGCTGCCTTACTGCGAATACCCACACCAAAAATGGCAAGATCATCAATTTTCACACACTTGCCGTCTAGCAACAATTCCTTGATGCAATCTACCATATCCGAAAGCACACCTTTGATGACACCACCGGAATACGGTGAATTGTGCTTCGACATATGTTCGGCAAGCTTTGCCAAATCAAACGTCTCGTCGCTTACTGCACGGGCGAACCACTTACCCGCATTCAAGCCTTTCTTCTGCTGGTTCTGATAAATTTTGTAACGAATCATAAAACAATAAATTAAAGGGTTAAACATATTGTCCGGGGATTCTTTTCCCTTTCGACGATACAAAAATACTACTCCGGATCTCCCGGAAATCAGCTGTGCACGGTTGTGTATGGTAGCGGTCGGTTATTTGTCATTATAGTCGGTTATTCAAAGGAAAAACGTTGGTTATATAGTCGTTTTTTGTTATTTTTGTAACAGTAAATCAGAAATATATCCATCATGAGTGAATTTAAAATACGTGCTTACGGGCGCATGGAACTGGCGCAACTTTATTCTCCGCAACTAACTGACATCGCTGCCTATCGAAAGATGAAGAAATGGATCTCTTTGTGTCCCGGACTTCTGCAACGCCTGTACGACTTAGGCTACGAATCAAAGCGACGCTCATTCACACCGTTGGAGGTGAGAGTTATTGTGGATGCTTTAGGAGAGCCTTAAATAAAGCGTCGCTTTATGGTGTATAAAGCACCGCTTTACGATGTCTAAAGCTTAGCTTTACACCTCCTAAAGCGATGCTTTATGCAGGACAAACGATTGTTTCAGTCAAAACGGATGTGGTAATTGAAATGACTACTGCATCCGTAAATAAAACGGGTACAGTAGGTACACTTTTTCCGGTTCACTCATACACACACGCACGCGCATACAACCCTTTACCGTCCATACTGATTAATTTTCCGTGTTTGGTGAGACGCTTCAGCCAAGTGAGGGCTGTGTTTTCCTTAATTCCCATGGCAACTGCTTCTTCCAGTAACTGTGTACGAGTAAATTCATCACCCAGTTTCTGGAAGAGATAATCACGATCGGCATTAGGACGGTGGCTGATTTCTGTATTGGGGAGGAACGATAGAATATGCGTGGCATGACAGTAGAGAGGTTCCGCAAGACTAAGCACAGCATGAAAGTCTTCCTGTGAAATGGATACATCCCAACGAGTGATGATGTCATCTTTGCGGTTGTCCGCAGGAATCTCCTTGTCCGGTGTGAAAGGAGAGGTGGGAGAGGTCTTGAAGTCGTAGGGCTGCGGGCTTTCGAGGGCACGCAATACGGCTACTTCCGACATGATTCTGCATAGATTGACGGCCAGACGTGCCACAAAACTATACATTTCCCTTCCATTAGCTACACTGGAGCGTTCAAACAAGTCGGAAAAGACGGTGTCGATTTCTTCTTTTTGTTCATCCGTGAGTTGCAGGGTATGAATGCCGTGAGTTTTTATCACGCTCAACTTTTCTTTCCATTCCAGTCCCATAGCGGTGAATATCTCCTCCCAATCTATCTCGTTGTCCATAAATTGGCTGATCCATTTACTGATTCCGCACATGTAATAATATAATTGGCGGGAGTATGATCCGTCTTCTGCCGTCGGAATGAAAGTTTGCACCTGCGACGGCGTACCCGAAATCAGAACGGAAAGATAGCTTTTCTTCACTTCCCGGTATTCCTGGTCGGTGCGGCGGTTGTAGGACAAGCGGTCGTGGTCGAACGCTTTGCGCAGGGTATCGCTCCAATGACCGTGGTCCGATCCGATGGCGGTGGAAAGGGTGTCCGCTTCCGCTTCGCAGATAAGTCCGGTTCCGTCGGAGTCCATGATGTTTTGTAGGATACCCGTACCGGTGTTGTTGCCCGAAATGAGGAACATCCTGTTAGGGGGCATTTGTGGAGCCTCCTTTTTGGTTCGTTCTTTTCCCATTGCATCGTACTCGGTTTTCTCTTTTTTGTATGCTTTCATCTGTATGGCCACTTCTTTGCGGATCTCGTCGTGGATAGGTTCCACGAGTAAGCGGATGTAGGAAAGGATACCTTTGCCGGAGGCCGAAGGAGCCACTACGAAACATTGGAGGCTGGGGTGATGGTATTTGCCGCCATATAGGCATCGCACGTGGCGCGACATACAAGCACCCAGGGCAGTGAGCGCTCCCAATAACATGATGTCGTGTTGTATTGGGCTGCTCCCGGCTTTTATGATACGTTGCAAAAATTCCGGCCAGTCGTTTTCCGGAAAAGTGGGCAATTGATGTTGCGGTTCACTGCCCGGCAATAGTTCTTCTTCCCCTTCTCTTTCTTCGGAGATATTGTCATTCCCTACCTTATTATACGCGCCCGTGTGTGGGGGAAATTTGCGTGCTGTACCTGCTGTACCTTTTGTACCTGTGGGATGTTTGGGCATTTCTTCTATGCAGATGCTTACTCCCGTCGCTTCGGCAAGGTGGAAAGCGGTGCCCAGGTGCACTTCTCCACGTTGGGTGTGGAGTGCGTTGGAGAATACCCGTTCGGCATGTTCGCGCTGATACTTGGGAGACACCCGGCACAGGCGATGAAAAAAGTCACGTCCTGCTTCACCGCAATCCGTTGCGATGGCGAATGACAATTGTACGTATTCAAGATAGGTGGGAGCAATGTCCGCTCCTGCCGCTTCGACTGCTTCGGTGAGACGGCATAAAGATTCAATATCGGTCATGTTTTGATTTTTATAAAATAATGTTTAATTATTCTCGTTTACTTGGTTCTGAACAATGCTTCCGGGTCGTAACTAAGGAAACAGGATCTCACGAGGTCTTTGCCGGAGAAATCTACTTTGGATTTCGTTTCGGAAGAAACCGCTGTTACCGTATTGTATGCCGTCTCTACGTACCACATCGCCCAACTCATGTTTTCTGTGATATTTTTTGTATCATTTGTCGTGGAGGAATAATGGCAAGGAACAAATGCCTTTACACCCAGTCCGCTGGGGCTGATAAAGGTGAGTACAGGTTGTAGGAGAGGATCGTCATAGAGCATACGTCGCATTTCTACTGCTTCCTGATAAGAGTGGAGACCGTCCACATCTACTATCACCAGATGAGACGGGGAGACGAAATCCTTACAGCTACGGCGGGTGAATGTGCCGCAAGGGGTCACATACGGAAGCAATGATGCTTTGGCGGCTCGTATATCTGTGGCATTCCGTACTTGTGCGGTCAGGGTTTTGAGATTCTCATTGCAAGTAATCATTTGGAAAACTTGTTCGATGGAGACTTCGCAGAAGGGGATAAGCGTGGGAGGAGTCATCAGTCGGCCTTGTTTGTCTTTGATGGGAGCGATAGGTGGCATAAAATAGGACATTCTGTAGTTGTTTGACATCATTTTCTTTTTGTTATAAGTTAAAATGTTTATTTTTGCAAAAAATATGAGTGTGTTTCAAAAACACGGCATGAAGGTAGTAATAACAAAATAGACTCTACCCTGATATGTGAGGATAAAAGTTAAAATATTTAATTATTAAAGTGTGTATTTAACAACAAAAAACAAAGATGAAAAAGAAAACGGTTTGTTGCAGTGATTTGGGAGCTTATATTAATGAGTTGCTTAAACGTGCGAAATTGAAAAATGAGTATGTATGCGAGACCCTGGGTATGGGACATGATGTTTTGAATGGCATAAAAAAGGGCTAAATCTCCCATTGAACGATTATATAAAAGTAATGAATCTCTGTTTGAATGCCTACAACGAAGAGGAGATTGAACTGATTTTGAATACGTTGGTGAGAATGTATCTGCGCTACTACAAGAAGAGGATAGTGGAGTAATCCGTGAAATAATTGATAGAAAATCCCGGCTGAATAAATAAAAACGGCCGGGATTTTTTTGTTTAGGATGTCTATTTGTCATTCTTGGGAAATATCAAATGGTAGCCATACCTTTTCCGTGTGCGATAACGAAAACACAAAAAATAACATTTTATTAGGTAGAAAAAGTTTGAGGAATGCTTCGTAGTTCACAAATAATGATTAAATTTGCCGCGATTTGTAATGCGGAGTTTGCAAAATGACGAATAATACTATAAAGCATCTAGGTATTGTGGAAAACATACAGGGTTCTCATCTGTCGGTGAGGATTGTCCAGACATCGGCTTGTGCGGCATGTAGCGCAAAGGGGCATTGTTCCTCGGCGGATAGTAAGGACAAAATCATAGATATCATAGATACCGCAGCTTCTTCCTATCAGGTGGGAGAGAAGGTGATGGTGGTCGGCGAAACGTCGATGGGCATGATGGCGGTATTGTTGGCTTTCGTACTTCCTTTCGTACTTCTTATATTTTCGTTGTTTCTTTTGATGGCATTGATAGAGAATGAACTGTATGCAGCTCTTCTTTCTCTGGCTGTCCTTATACCTTATTATTTCGTTTTATGGCTTAACAAAACGCGACTCAAACAACAATTTTCATTTACTATAAAACCAATAAATAACTAAAAACATTATGAATTTGATTCTGATTGCAGTGATTTCATTGGGAGCTATAGCGCTCGTGCTGGCCGCTATTCTTTATGTGGCTTCCAAGAAATTTGCCGTGTATGAAGACCCGCGGATTGCCCAGGTGGGAGAAGTGCTTCCCCAGGCTAATTGTGGTGGATGTGGCTATCCCGGTTGTAGCGGCTTTGCCGACGCTTGCGTCAAAGCCGGTTCGCTGGATGGTAAATTCTGCCCCGTAGGCGGACAGCCTGTCATGGCACAAATTGCTGATATCCTAGGGCTTGCAGCCGGAGAAGCTGAACCGATGGTAGCAGTGGTAAGATGTAACGGAACGTGTATGAATCGTCCGCGTATTAATCAGTACGACGGTGCGAAGAGTTGCGCTATTGCCGCTTCGCTCTATGGTGGGGAAACGGGTTGTAGTTACGGATGTCTGGGGTGTGGTGACTGTGTGGCTGCCTGCCAGTTCGATGCCATCCACATGAATCCTGAAACAGGACTTCCGGAAGTGGATGAAGTGAAATGTACCGCTTGCGGTGCCTGTGTGAAGGCTTGTCCGAAGGCGATCATCGAAATCCGTCCGCAAGGAAAGAAATCACGCCGTGTGTATATCTCTTGTGTGAATAAAGACAAGGGAGCTGTGGCACGCAAGGCTTGTACGGTGAGTTGTATCGGCTGTGGCAAATGCGTGAAGACTTGTCCGTTCGAAGCTATCACGTTGGAGAATAACTTGGCTTACATCGATCCGCACAAGTGTAAATCTTGCCGGAAATGTGTGGAAGTCTGTCCGCAGAATACCATTATCGAATTGAATTTTCCGCCGAGGAAACCGAAAGAAGAAGCTCCGGCTGCTCCAAAACCGGCTGCTGTTTCTAAAGAAGCGGTGGAAACTCCTGCACCGGCGGCAAAAGTGGAAACTCCTGCTGAAAAGGCTACAGAAGCTCCGAAAGTAACAGAATAATAACAGAATAAAATACAGAACTGTATGTTAAAGACATTTTCAATTGGTGGAGTTCATCCACACGAAAATAAATTGTCGGCACATCAACCTATTATCACAGCGGAAGTTCCTGCAAAGGCTGTTATTTTGCTGGGGCAGCACATTGGTGCGCCTGCAAAACCGGTTGTAGCGAAAGGGGATGTGGTAAAGGTAGGCACTAAGATTGCTGAACCTGCCGGCTTTGTTTCGGCGGCAATTCACTCTTCGGTCAGTGGTAAAGTGGCGAAGATTGATACTATTGTCGATGCCAGCGGTTATGCGAAACCTGCTATCTTTATCGATGTGGAAGGCGACGAATGGGAAGAAACAATCGACCGTAGCGCCACACTGGTGAAGGAATGTGAGCTTTCCGCAGAAGAGATCGTGAAGAAAATTGCCGATGCCGGAATCGTTGGTCTGGGCGGTGCTTGTTTCCCTACACAGGTGAAACTTTGTCCTCCTCCTTCTTTTAAAGCTGAATGTGTGATTATCAATGCCGTAGAGTGTGAACCTTATTTGACTGCCGACCATCAGCTGATGCTGGAACACGCGGAAGAAATCATGGTAGGTGTTTCCATCCTGATGAAAGCGGTGAAAGTGAACAAGGCATTTATCGGAATCGAAAATAATAAGCCCGATGCTATCGAACTGATGACTAAAGTAGCTTCCAGCTATGCAGGCATCGAAGTCGTTCCCTTGAAGGTGAAATATCCGCAAGGAGGTGAAAAGCAGCTGATCGATGCGATCACCAAACGTCAGGTGGCGAGCGGTGCGTTGCCTATCTCTACGGGAGCAGTCGTGCAGAACGTGGGAACGGCGTTTGCCGTTTATGAAGCTGTGCAGAAGAATAAACCGTTGTTTGAACGGGTGATTACCGTGACGGGAAAGTCGGTTGCGAAGCCGTCCAACTTCCTGGCTCGTATCGGTACACCGATGAAACAGTTGATTGACGCTTGCGGTGGTTTGCCCGAAGATACGGGTAAGGTGATCGGCGGTGGTCCGATGATGGGTAAGGCGTTGGTAAATATCGAGGTTCCTACTGCGAAGGGCAGTTCCGGTATCCTGATTATGAATCAAAAGGAAGCCAAACGTGGTGAGGCGCAGACCTGTATCCGTTGCGCGAAGTGCGTGAGTGCCTGTCCGATGGGACTGGAACCGTACTTGCTCGGAGCCTTGTCTGAAAACGGAGATTTTGAAACAATGGAAAAAGAAAGAATCATGGATTGTATTGAGTGCGGCTCTTGCCAGTTCACTTGTCCTGCCAACCGTCCGCTGCTCGACTACTGTCGTCTGGGCAAAAGCAAAGTAGGCGCTATGATTCGTGCACGTCAAGCTAAAAAATAACGAATATGGAAAATAAATTAATCGTATCACTATCGCCTCACGTTCATGGCGGAGACAGCGTACAGAAAAATATGTATGGCGTGCTGATTGCACTGATTCCGGCTTTTCTGGTGTCTCTCTATTTCTTCGGACTGGGTGCCCTGATTGTCACGGCTACTTCCGTTGCGGCTTGTTTGTTCTTCGAATGGGCGATCGGAAAATATTTAATGAAGAAACCGACCACCACCATCTGCGACGGCTCTGCCATCATCACAGGTGTGTTGCTGGCATTTAATTTACCGTCTAACCTGCCTATCTGGATTATCATCCTCGGTGCACTGTTTGCTATCGGTGTAGGTAAGATGTCTTTCGGCGGATTAGGCTGCAATCCTTTCAACCCGGCATTGGCAGGCCGCGTATTCCTGTTGCTTTCTTTCCCGGTGCAGATGACCAGCTGGCCGGTAGTCGGACAGTTGACCGCTTATACGGATGCTACCACCGGTGCCACTCCGCTGGCCTTGATGAAGCAAGCCATTTACGGTGACACTGCCGCTTTAAGCCAGATTCCGGACGCATTGACCTTGCTGATCGGACAGAATGGCGGATGCTTGGGTGAAGTGAGTGCACTGGCTCTGCTGATCGGACTCGTTTATATGCTCTGGAAGAAAATCATCACCTGGCATATTCCTGTGTCTATCCTGGCTACTGTGTTTGTCTTTGCAGGCATCATGCACCTGGCAGATCCGGAAAAATACGTTTCTCCGGTATTGCAGTTGCTTTCCGGTGGTCTGATGTTGGGTGCTGTCTTTATGGCAACCGACTATGTGACTTCTCCGATGAGTAAGAAAGGGATGCTGATCTATGGTGTATGTATCGGTCTGCTGACGGTAGTTATCCGTCTGTTCGGCGCCTATCCCGAAGGTATGTCGTTCGCCATCCTGATTATGAATGCGTTCACTCCGCTGATTAACACCTATTGTAAACCAAAACGCTTTGGGGAGGTAGCGAAGAAGAAATGAAAAAGTTAGAATCATCTTTAAAGAATATGTTGCTGGTACTTACGGGAGTGACTGCTATTTCCGTTGCGTTGCTGGCTTATGTAAATGAACTGACAAAAGGCCCCATTGCCGAAGCGAACGCGAAGACACTGAACGAGGCCTTGAAAAAGGTTCTTCCCGAATTTACCAATAATCCGGTAGCGGAAAGCGATACGATCTTCAGTGAGAAAGATGGAAAGAAGAATGTTGACTTTATCGTTTATCCGGCTAAGAACGGTGAAGAGCTTGTAGGTACGGCTGTTGAAGCTAAATCAATGGGATTTGGCGGTGAACTGAAAGTGCTGGTAGGCTTTAATGCCGAAGGAAAAATCTATAACTACTCTCTGTTGGCTCACACGGAAACTCCGGGATTGGGCTCTAAAGCCGACAAATGGTTCGGAGCGTATGATCCTGCGAAAGGAGAAAAGGCAGTATCTCACGAAGAGAGTACGAAATCTATTTTGGGTATGAATCCGGGTGAAGCTCCGTTGACCGTCAGTAAAGATGGGGGAGCAGTGGATGCCATCACGGCTTCTACCATTACTTCACGTGCTTTCTTGAATGCCGTGAATGCTGCTTATCAGGCCTATAAGGCCGAAGGCGGGGAAGTGAATGGTGTAACCGGTGCTTCTCAAAAAGCGAAAGGCGCGGACGCAGATGCTGCTGACGCTGCTACGGGAGCTACGATCAAAGTTGAACTAACTGATTCAGTCAGTGCTAAATAAGAAAGGAGACAGATATGAATAACTTTAAAGTAATGATGAACGGGATTATCAAAGAGAATCCTACGTTTGTACTCCTGCTCGGTATGTGTCCTACATTGGGTACTACATCATCGGCTATCAATGGTATGGGTATGGGACTGGCTACCATGTTCGTATTGATCTGCTCGAATGTGGTGATCTCTTTAATAAAGAACCTGATTCCGGACATGGTGCGTATCCCATCGTTTATTGTGGTGATCGCATCTTTCGTGACCTTGCTTCAAATGGTGATGCAGGCTTACGTGCCGGGACTGTATGCTACACTCGGTCTTTTCATTCCGTTGATTGTAGTGAACTGTATTGTACTGGGACGTGCCGAAGCCTTCGCTGCCAAGAATAACGCAGTCGCTTCTATGTTCGACGGTATCGGTATGGGGCTTGGCTTTACCATCGCCCTGACTTTACTGGGTGCTGTCCGCGAGTTTTTGGGAACCGGTAAAATCTTCGATTTGACCATCATGCCGGAAGAATATGGGATGTTGGTGTTTGTATTGGCTCCGGGCGCTTTCATCGCTTTGGGATACCTCATAGCGTTGATTAACAGTTTCAAGAAAGCCTAATTCAATTAAATAAGAAAAGAATATGGAATATATATTGATATTTATTTCGGCAATCTTTGTAAACAACATCGTGTTGTCGCAGTTCCTGGGTATCTGTCCGTTCCTGGGCGTATCCAAGAAGGTGGAAACTGCGATGGGTATGAGCGCTGCGGTTGCTTTCGTGTTGACCATCGCTACCATCGTCACTTTCCTGATTCAGAAGTTTGTACTGGATGTTTTCGGACTGGGATACTTACAGACGATTACATTCATCCTGGTGATTGCCGGATTGGTGCAGATGGTGGAAATCATCCTGAAAAAGGTATCTCCGGCCCTGTATCAGGCTTTGGGTGTGTTCTTGCCGCTGATTACAACGAACTGTTGTATTCTTGGTGTCGCTATCCTGGTGATTCAGAAAGACTATGACCTGCTGACAGGTGTTGTATACGCATTCTCTACGGCTATCGGCTTCGGTCTGGCACTGGTGCTTTTTGCCGGATTGCGCGAACAGATGAGCCTTGTGAAAATTCCGAAAGGAATGCAAGGAACTCCGATTGCTTTGATTACCGCCGGTTTGCTTGCTATGGCATTCATGGGATTCTCCGGCGTGGTGTAAGGATTTACAGTTGATGATTAAATAGGGGATTGGAAGCTCTGCTGTGTGGCGACATACAGGTTAGAGTTTCCAATTCTTTTTTATACCTAAATGCTACCAAATCGTACCTTAATTACTTTTCAGCAAATAAATTTGTGGCAGATTATTGCAATTTCATTTTATTTCCATACATTTGTAACTCAAACAATAATAAGCCGAGAAACTAACCATTTTTTATAAAGTATATGAAAGAAAGAATTTTAGTAACAGGCGGGACAGGATACATTGGGTCTCATACTGTTGTAGAACTACAAAACAGTGGATATGAAGTAATCATCATCGATAATTTATCAAATTCAAGTGCCGACGTTGTTGACAATATAGAGAAAGTTTCCGGTATTCGCCCAGTTTTTGAAAAGCTGGACTGTTTGGACTTTGCCGGTCTGGATGCAGTATTTGCAAAATATAAAGGAATTAAGGCAATCATTCACTTTGCAGCTAGCAAAGCAGTAGGAGAGTCGGTACAAAAACCGTTGCTTTACTACCGTAATAACCTGGTTTCTTTGATTAACCTTCTCGAACTGATGCCAAAACATGGAGTAGAAGGTATTGTGTTCTCTTCTTCTTGTACAGTATACGGTCAGCCGGACGAGCTGCCGGTAACGGAAAAAGCTCCGATCAAGAAAGCGGAATCACCTTATGGAAATACCAAACAGATCAATGAAGAGATTATTCGTGATACGGTAGCTTCAGGTGCTCCGATCAATGCGATCATGTTGCGCTATTTCAACCCGATTGGCGCGCATCCTACTGCATTGCTTGGTGAACTGCCTAACGGGGTTCCTCAAAACCTGATTCCATATCTGACCCAGACAGCCATCGGTATCCGTGAGAAACTTAGCGTGTTTGGTGACGATTATGATACACCGGACGGTTCTTGTATCCGTGACTTTATCAATGTCGTTGACTTGGCTAAAGCACACGTGATTGCTATCCGTCGTATCTTGGAAAAGACACAAAAAGAAAAAGTAGAAGTATTTAATATTGGTACAGGACGTGGTGTTTCTGTATTGGAATTAATAAATGGCTTTGAAAAAGCCACTGGCGTAAAATTGAATTATCAGATTGTCGGACGTCGTGCAGGCGACATTGAAAAAGTTTGGGCTAACCCGGATTTTGCTAATAAAGAGCTGGGTTGGAAAGCCGTAGAAACTTTAGAAGATACTTTACGCTCTGCATGGAACTGGCAGCTGAAACTCCGTGAAAGAGGGATTCAATAAAAGAGAAACTTGTTTTAAATAACATAAAAGTTTAAACAAATCGTGCATGCGATTTGTTTAATTGATGCTAATCGACCTGAAGCTGTTTATGAGTATGCGAATATACGTAGATAGTACTTATGCCTCCCCGGCATAGACAGGAAAGATTGCATAGTAGTTTTGTCGTGTTTTATTTTGTGTTTGTGTTGTGACGGTACTACGACGTGAGTCGTGGTACCGTTTTTTGGTACGCCCAGCATGGATGTTCTGTTTTATAAAATATTTAGCACTAATTCTTTTGTTATCCAAAATTATTTTGTAATTTTGTATCAAATGAATAAGATATGAGAGTAGTATCACATAAGAAATTGAAAGATTTCTACGAGACGAAAGGGTGTGAAGATTCACGTGTTGCTTTAGAACGTTGGTATGATATAGCGGAAAAAGCAGAATGGCGGAATTTGTCTGATATAAAAGCGGATTTTCTATCGACTGATTATGTGGGCAATCAACACTATGTTTTTAATATCAGAGGGAACAACTATCGGCTGGTAGTGGTTGTTAAATTTACGGTGGGATACATTTTTGTCCGTTGGGTGGGAACTCATAAAGAGTATGATAAAATAGATTGTTCAACTATATAATATAATAGATATGACTAAAATAACGAAAGAACAATACGAATTTGCATTGGCAAGAGTCGAAGAACTTCTGCCTTTGGTGGACGACAGCATTCCTGCAAATGACAAGAGCATGGTGGAGCTTTCTGTTATGTCTGATATAGTGATTGCGTATGAGAAGGAACATTTTCCTATAGAAAAACCAACCGTAGCAGAATTGATAGAATTGTCCCTTGAAGAAAAGGGGATGACACAAAAACAGCTTGCCAGTGAAATAGGGGTTAGCCCTTCACGCGTGAATGATTATATTTCGGGTCGCTCGGAACCTACTTTAAAAATAGCTCGCTTGCTTTGCCGGGTACTCAATATACACCCCGCTGCCATGTTGGGATTTTGAAAAAATAGTCAAAACATAATTGTTAGTGAGATTTATTTGTTTAATGTACCTTTGAAGCAGAATACGTCAGTTCCCCAATCAATTTCCGGTAAGACGAATCCGGGAGCAAACAGCCCGAATACGGATGAGCCGGAGCCGCTCATGGATGCGTAGATTGCTCCTTGATGATAGAGTTCTTCTTTGATTTCTCCAATGACGGGATGTTGCGGGAATACACTTGCTTCAAAATCATTGATTAGGATATCCTTCCATTCTGCAACTGGACGCAGGATTGCCTCTTTGACCGGATATTCCGGACGGTGCGGGTGGATATTTGAAAAGGCTTCCCGGGTAGAAACGAAAACGTTCGGCTTGACGATCATGATTTGGTAACCGCTTAATGAAAGCTCGATTGGTGAGAACAGGTTTCCGATCCCTTCGGCATAGGTCGGCTTGTTTTTAATAAAGAAAGCACAGTCCGCTCCCAAAGTGGCGGCATATACCTCCAGCTGTTCTTCAGATAATTCCAGCTGAAAATGATCATTGAGCAACTTCAGCATAAAAGCGGCATCGGATGAACCGCCCCCCAGTCCGGCTCCCGAGGGAATATGCTTATATAAATGAATTTCGACAGGGGGAAGATGAAACTCCTTATCCAGCAATGAATAGGCCTTTGCCACCAGGTTGTCTTCCGGATTGCCGGCTATCTCCATGCCATACTGGTGGAGGATAATCTTCTTTTCTGTTTCAGAAGAAGTACGGATTTCGAGAGCGTCTTCGAGGGCTACCGGATAGAAAACGGTTTCCAGATTGTGATATCCGTCCGGGCGTTTTTCCGTGATGGAAAGTCCCAGGTTTATTTTGATATTAGGAAAAGCGAGCATAAGGTTATTTACTATTTTACAATTTACGATTTACTATTTGCAGTGCCGCACATGACAATTAATCATGTGTTGAATGTAATTCGGGAGCAAAGTTAGTAAAATCTTCATTTTTCCTTATCCATTCTTCATGATTATATTCTATCTTTGTCGTCCCGACTGGAAAAACTCTGTTATAAAGGAGTTTGTCCGGTCGCAAAATAGTAAATAGTAAATTGTAAAATAGTAAATACCTCGATGGCCGAACAGAAAAGAAATACCCGCAATTCAAAGTCTACTAAAATACAACCGGTAAATGATTATGGACGTATTCAGCCGCAGGCGCCTGAACTGGAAGAAGCAGTTTTGGGAGCTTTGATGATTGAAAAAGACGCTTACTCATTGGTGAGTGAGATTCTTCGTCCCGAATCTTTTTACGAACGCCGGCATCAGTTGATTTATTCTGCTATCACCGATCTTGCGGTGAATCAGAAGCCGGTGGATATTCTGACTGTAAAGGAACAACTTAGCAAACGTGGAGAATTGGAAGAGGTGGGAGGCCCGTTCTATATTACTCAATTGAGTAGTAAGGTGGCTTCATCAGCGCATATTGAGTATCACGCCCGTATTATTGCACAGAAATCTCTGGCGCGTGAGCTGATTACATTTACAAGCAATATCCAGAGTAAGGCGTTCGATGAAACGCTGGATGTGGACGACTTGATGCAGGAAGCGGAAGGTAAACTTTTTGAGATTTCGCAGCAGAACATGAAAAAGGATTATACGCAGATCAATCCGGTGATTGACGAAGCCTATAAGCTGATTCAGAAGGCTGCGGCGCGAACCGACGGTTTGAGTGGTCTTGAGAGTGGTTTTACAAAGCTCGACAAGATGACTTCCGGTTGGCAGAATTCCGACCTTATCATTATCGCTGCACGTCCTGCGATGGGTAAGACCGCCTTTGTTCTTTCTATGGCTAAGAATATTGCTGTCGATTATCGGAACCCGGTGGCGTTGTTCTCTCTTGAAATGAGTAACGTTCAGTTGGTGAACCGTTTGATTTCCAATGTCTGCGAAATTGAAAGTGGAAAGATCAAGAGCGGACAGTTGGCTGGTTATGAGTGGCAACAGTTGGACTATAAACTGAAGAATCTGATGGATGCACCGCTTTACGTGGATGATACTCCGTCTCTGTCTGTATTTGAACTTCGAACGAAAGCGCGTCGTCTGGTACGTGAACATGGAGTGAGAATCATTATTATTGACTACCTTCAGTTGATGAATGCGAGCGGTATGGCATTTGGTAGCCGTCAGGAAGAGGTTAGTACCATTTCCCGTTCGTTGAAAGGACTGGCGAAAGAGTTGAATATTCCGATCATCGCACTGTCGCAGTTGAATCGTGGTGTGGAAAGTCGTGAAGGTATTGATGGTAAACGTCCGCAGTTGAGTGACCTTCGTGAATCGGGAGCCATCGAGCAGGATGCCGATATGGTGTGCTTTATCCATCGTCCGGAATACTATAAGATTTATCAGGATGATCGTGGTAATGACCTGCGTGGTATGGCGGAGATTGTCATCGCCAAGCATCGTAATGGTGCGGTAGGCGAGGTGTTGCTCCGGTTTAAGGGAGAATTTACCCGTTTCTCCAATCCGGAGGACGATATGGTTATCCCGATGCCGGGTGAGCCTGCCGGGGCTATGTTAGGATCGAAAATGAATACAGGTAATGCAGGTTCCGTACCTCCTTCTCCCGCGCCTGATTTTGCACCGCAGACAGCGAATCCGTTCGGAGCACCGGGGGATGGACCTTTGCCGTTCTAGTTGCGTCCCTGTGGTGAAATAACGCGCAATTTTTTATCTAACCTTCTCGGTCAACCGAAAAATCTTATTAACTTTGCAAATCTTTTTGAGAAACAATAAAAAATTAAATATATGAATATCTCTTATAACTGGCTGAAAGAGTATGTCAACTTCGACCTGACGCCCGATGAAACGGCTGCTGCGTTGACGTCTATTGGCTTGGAAACAGGTGGTGTAGAAGAAGTGCAAACCATTAAAGGTGGTTTGGAAGGACTTGTGATTGGTGAAGTGCTGACCTGCACGGAACATCCTAATTCTGACCATTTGCATATTACTACTGTTAATCTGGGAGACGGTGAACCGGTACAGATTGTTTGTGGTGCCCCGAATGTGGCTGCCGGACAGAAAGTGGTGGTAGCTACTTTAGGTACGAAACTTTATGACGGTGACGAATGTTTTACCATCAAGAAATCAAAAATCCGTGGGGTGGAATCTACTGGTATGATTTGTGCTGAAGACGAAATCGGTATCGGTACGGATCATGCAGGTATTATCGTATTGCCGGAAAATGCTGTTCCGGGTACGCTTGCCAAGGATTATTATAATATCAAGAGCGACTATGTGCTTGAAGTGGACATCACGCCTAACCGTGCGGATGCTTGCTCTCACTATGGGGTGGCTCGTGACTTGTACGCTTATCTGATTCAGAACGGCAAACAGGCTACTTTGCAACGTCCGTCGGTAGACGGCTTTAAAGTGGAAAACCATGACTTGAATATTGAAGTGAAGGTGGAAAACAGCGAAGCTTGTCCGCATTATGCCGGTGTTACGGTGAAAGGTGTCACTGTGAAGGAAAGCCCGGAATGGCTGCAAAACAAATTGCGTCTGATCGGGGTGCGTCCTATTAATAATGTAGTGGATATTACTAATTATATCGTTCATGCTTTCGGTCAGCCGTTGCATTGCTTCGATGCCGGAAAGATAAAAGGCAATGAAGTAATTGTAAAGACAATGCCGGAAGGAACTCCGTTCGTTACGCTGGATGAGGTGGAACGTAAATTGAACGAACGCGACCTGATGATTTGTAACAAGGAAGAGGCCATGTGTATTGCCGGTGTATTCGGCGGACTGGACTCCGGTTCTACGGAAGCTACGACAGATGTATTCATTGAAAGTGCTTATTTCCATCCTACATGGGTGCGTAAGACAGCCCGCCGTCATGGCTTGAATACGGATGCTTCTTTCCGTTTCGAACGCGGTATCGATCCGAACAGTGTGATATATTGCTTGAAACTGGCTGCTTTGATGGTTAAAGAACTGGCTGGCGGTACGATTTCTTCTGAAATAAAAGACGTGTTCACTACTCCTGCACCCGATTTTATAGTTGATCTGGCTTATGAGAAAGTACATTCTTTGGTAGGAAAAGTAATTCCGGTAGAGACGATCAAGAGCATTGTGACCAGCCTGGAAATGAAGATCACTAATGAAACGGCGGAAGGGCTGACATTAGCTGTTCCTCCTTATCGTGTAGACGTGCAGCGTGATTGTGACGTGATTGAAGATATTCTTCGTATCTACGGATATAACAATGTTGAAATCCCGACTACACTGAACTCCAGCCTGACTACCAAAGGTGAACATGATAAATCGAATAAATTGCAGAACCTGATTGCAGAGCAATTGGTGGGCTGCGGATTTAATGAGATCCTGAACAACTCATTGACGCGTGCTGCTTATTATGATGGTATGGAGACTTATCCGTCCAACCACCTGGTGATGTTATTGAATCCGTTGAGTGCGGATTTGAACGCTATGCGTCAGACTTTGCTGTTCGGTGGACTGGAAAGTATTGCTCATAATGCAAATCGTAAGAATGCTGATTTGAAGTTCTTCGAATTCGGTAATTGCTATCATTTCGATGCTGACAAGAAGAATGAAGAGAAGGTATTGGCTCCTTACTCGGAAGATTATCACTTGGGCTTGTGGGTAACTGGTAAGAAGGTTTCCAATTCATGGGCACATGCAGATGAGAACAGTTCGGTATATGAATTGAAGGCTTATGTAGAAAATATATTGAAGCGTCTGGGACTGGATTTGCACAATCTGGTTGTCGGTAATCTGACGGACGATATTTTTGCTGCCGCACTTTCTATCAATACGAAGGGGGGTAAGCGTCTTGCTTCCTTCGGTATTGTGACTAAGAAGCTGTTGAAAGCATTTGATATCGACAATGAAGTGTATTTTGCCGACTTGAACTGGAAGGAACTGATGAAAGCTATCCGTTCTGTGAAGATCAGCTACAAGGAAATCTCCAAGTTCCCTGCTGTGAAACGTGACCTGGCATTGTTGCTTGACAAGAATGTGCAGTTTGCCGAAATCGAAAAGATTGCTTACGAAACAGAGAAGAAGCTGTTGAAAGAAGTGGAACTCTTCGATGTGTACGAAGGTAAAAATCTGGAAGCAGGCAAGAAGTCGTATGCGGTGAGCTTCCTGCTTCAGGATGAGAGCCAGACTTTGAATGATAAGATGATTGATAAGATCATGTCGAAACTGGTGAAGAATTTGGAAGATAAGCTGGGTGCCAAACTTAGATAAACTTAAAATTTCAATCTAAAAATATAAACCAATGGGAAGAGCATTTGAATATAGAAAGGCCGCTAAACTGAAAAGATGGGGCCACATGGCTAAAACATTTACAAGACTGGGTAAACAAATCGCGATAGCTGTAAAGGCAGGCGGTCCGGAACCTGAAAATAACCCGACTTTGCGTTCGGTGATCGCTACTTGTAAGCGTGAAAATATGCCGAAGGATAATATTGAACGTGCTATCAAAAACGCAATGGGTAAAGACCAGAGCGACTACAAGAGCATGACTTATGAAGGATACGGTCCTCACGGTATTGCTGTATTTGTGGATACGCTGACAGATAACACAACCCGTACGGTGGCTGACGTTCGTTCGGTATTTAATAAGTTTGGCGGTAATCTCGGTACAATGGGATCTCTCGCGTTCCTGTTCGACCACAAATGTGTATTCACTTTCAAGAAGAAAGACGGATTGGATATGGAAGAACTGATTCTGGATCTGATCGATTATGATGTGGAAGATGAATACGAAGAGGATGATGAAGAAGGAACAATCACTATCTATGGTAATCCCAAGAGCTATGCCGCTATTCAGAAACACCTGGAGGAGTGTGGCTTTGAAGATGTCGGTGGAGACTTTACTTATATCCCGAACGACATGAAAGAGGTGACTCCGGAACAGCGCGAAACATTGGATAAGATGATCGAACGTTTGGAAGAATTTGACGACGTGCAGACTGTTTATACCAATATGCAGCCGGAAGAGGGAGAGGAAGAATAAGACAAGGTTATGGAATATGTGTATAGAACCCAGGGAACTTGCAGCACCAACATCGAACTGAATGTGGAAGATGGAGTGGTGAAAGAAGTTGCTTTCTGGGGAGGATGTAATGGTAACCTTCAAGGTATTTCCCGCCTTGTGAGAGGAATGAAGGTAGCGGATGTTATTGCAAAACTTGAAGGAGTGCATTGTGGTGGCAGACCGACTTCATGTCCTGACCAATTGTGTCGTGCATTACATGAGATGGGATATTAATCGACTTCTTTTATTTTTGTAAAATTTGATATTTTTCAAGACCTTCGGCAATTTATTTTGTCGAGGGTCTTTTTTTTTGCGGGAATCCATAGGGGGGGGAGTATCTGGGTGTTGTTTACTTACTTGTCGGTATTTTGAACTAAAATTGACCTTCACTCGTTATTTATAAGTATATTTGTAAGGTTAAAACTATTATGCAAAAATGAAGAATATTTTTCAAGACTTAAAACGCAAAGATCATAAACGCTATCTGGGTGGACTGGATGTTTTTAAATATATTGGTCCGGGGCTTCTGGTTACGGTAGGATTTATTGATCCGGGAAACTGGGCTTCTAACTTCGCCGCCGGTTCCGAATTTGGCTATTCCTTACTTTGGGTGGTTACATTGTCCACTATTATGCTGATTGTGCTTCAGCACAACGTTGCCCACCTGGGGATTGTTACCGGGCTTTGCCTTTCGGAGGCGGCCACTAAATACACTCCCAAATGGGTGTCGCGACCTATTCTTGGTACGGCGGTACTGGCGTCGATTTCTACTTCTTTAGCGGAAATTCTGGGAGGTGCCATTGCGTTGGAAATGCTCTTTGATATTCCTATTATATGGGGAGCTGTGTTGACTACGCTTTTTGTCTCTATCATGCTTTTCACTAATTCGTATAAAAAGATAGAGCGTTCCATCATTGCATTTGTCTCCGTTATCGGGCTTTCGTTTATCTACGAACTGTTTCTGGTGGAAATAGACTGGCCGGCTGCGACAGCAGGGTGGGTGACTCCTTCTTTTCCGAAAGGAAGTATGCTGATTATCATGAGTGTGTTGGGAGCGGTAGTGATGCCTCATAATCTGTTTCTTCATTCGGAGGTGATACAGAGTCATGAATATAATAAGAAAGATGATGCTTCTATTAAGAAGGTTTTGAAATATGAGTTGTTTGATACTCTTTTCTCTATGATTGTCGGCTGGGCGATTAACAGTGCCATGATTCTTCTGGCTGCCGCTACTTTCTTTAAAAGCGGTATTCAGGTAGAGGAACTGCAACAGGCTAAGTCATTGCTCGAACCTTTGTTGGGAAGTAATGCTGCCATCGTATTTGCACTGGCATTGCTGATGGCGGGTATTTCATCCACCATTACGAGCGGAATGGCGGCAGGTTCCATCTTTGCGGGTATTTTCGGTGAATCGTATCATATCAAAGACAGCCACTCGCAGGTAGGAGTCCTTTTATCTCTGGGAATTGCCTTATTGCTGATTTTCTTTATTGGAGATCCTTTCAAAGGATTGATTATTTCGCAGATGATACTTAGTATTCAATTACCTTTCACGGTATTTTTGCAGGTGGGACTGACGTCTTCCCGAAAGGTGATGGGAGATTATGTCAATAGTCGTTGGAGCACGTTTGTGTTGTATTCGATTGCCATTATTGTTTCGGTACTGAATATCATGCTTTTGTTTTCATAAAATGAATATAAATCAATACATATAGATTGATGAAGATTATTACTTATAATGTGAACGGACTACGTGCCGCCGTATCTAAAGGTTTGCCGGAATGGCTGGCGCAGGAGAATCCTGATATTCTTTGTCTGCAAGAGACGAAACTGCAACCGGACCAGTATCCGGGAGAGGTGTTTGAAGCGTTGGGTTACAAGTCTTATTTGTATTCGGCGCAGAAGAAAGGATACAGTGGAGTGGCCATACTTACCAAGCAGGAACCGGACCATGTGGAATATGGGATGGGAATGGAGGCTTATGATAATGAAGGACGTTTTATCCGGGCGGATTTCGGAGACTTATCGGTAGTCAGTGTTTATCACCCTTCGGGAACGAGCGGAGACGAACGCCAGGCTTTTAAAATGGTGTGGCTGGAAGATTTTCAAAAGTATGTGATGGAGTTGCAGAAGTCCCGTCCCAATTTGATTCTTTGTGGCGATTATAATATCTGCCATGAGCCGATCGACATTCATGATCCTGTCCGGAATGCAACAAACAGTGGTTTCCTTCCTGAAGAGCGGGAGTGGATGACACGTTTCCTGTCTGCGGGGTATGTTGATTCTTTCCGTACGCTTTGTCCCGAAAAACAGGAATATACCTGGTGGAGCTATCGTTTTAATTCGCGTGCCCAAAATAAGGGTTGGAGAATTGACTATTGCATGGTTAGTGAGCCGGTACGCCCGCTGTTGAAACGTGCGTATATCCTGAATGAGGCCGTACATTCCGATCATTGTCCGATGGCGTTGGAAATATTATAGGATAGTAATACTCAATTTACGGGTGTCTCCTCCGTCGCGAAATTCGCAGAGGTAGACACCTTGCCATGTTCCCAGGTTCAGGCGGTGATTCTTGATGGGGATAGTGACCGAACTTCCTATCAGGGAGGCTTTTATATGGGCGCTCATATCGTCGGGGCCTTCGAGGGTATGGATGAAATAGGGGGCACCGTCGGGAACCAGTTTATTAAAGAATGTCTGGAAGTCATGCCGTACGTCCGGGTCTGCATTTTCGTTGATAGTTAGTCCGGCAGAGGTGTGTTTGATAAAGATTACCAACAGGCCACTTTCGGGAAGTGCTGGTAGTTGTGAAATGATATCACGCGTGATTAAATGAAATCCACGCGAGTAATGAGGGAGTTGAATATCGAATGTTGTAGCCATTGTTTTATCTCTTAGAATTTGGAGGGTGGATTCAGGTCCACATAGGGGTCGTTGATAGCTGACGCCATCATTGCATTGACGGCAATTCCTGCATCCTCTTTATAATTTCTTCTCTTGTTCCATTCACGTACATCTTTGAGAGTGACATCACGTTTCTTTCTGTTTTGGGGAAAACCACTTTTTCTTTTCCTGTCAGCATATTCATCCTTTCTGGCTGCGCTTATCATAGCTTGGATGGCAATGGCTGTCGATTCTTTATATGAAATAGTTTTGTTCATATTTTCTTTTTTTTGATTTTAATCTTTACGCCCTATCTGATGCAAAGATACTTTTTTATATTTTTGTGCGAAATAAAAATGCAAAATAGTTTATGGAAGATAGAATACAGAAAGCAGTGGAGCTTTTTAAGAGCGGATATAACTGTTCACAGTCGGTAGTAGCGGCCTTTGCGGATATGTATGGATTTACACAGGAACAGGCGTTGCGTATGGGTGCTTCCTTTGGCGGGGGGATAGGACGAATGCGTGAAACGTGTGGAGCTGCCTGCGGCATGTTTTTGGTGGCGGGCTTGGAAACCGGCGCTACGGAAGCGACAGACCGGGAAGGAAAAGCTGCCAATTATGCAGTGGTGCAAGAACTGGCGGCTGAATTTAAGAAGCGTAACGGCTCGCTGATTTGTGGCGAATTGTTGGGATTAAAGAAAAAAGATCCCGTTTCAACGATTCCGGAAGAGCGTACTGCTCAATATTATAGCAAGCGTCCTTGCGCTAAAATGGTGGAAGAAGCGGCAAGAATTTGGTCTGAATATCTCGAAAAGCATCCTAAATGAAAGAAAAAATGCTTTTTTATTACAAAAACGATAAAAAAGTGCTCAATAAAGTGTTATATAACATAAAAATAACTATCTTTGTCCCCGAAATAAAATCTGAAAGTCTTTTTGACCGGATGATTTTAAGCATGTCTAACTAAAATTGCAAAGCAAATGTTGAAAGAAAAAGCTGGTGTAATTGCAGGTACTATCTGGAATGCACTGAACGAAACAGAAGGAATGACTGCCAAGCAGCTTAAAAAAGCAACTAAATTGGTTGACAAAGATCTGTTCCTCGGCCTTGGCTGGTTATTGAGAGAAGACAAAGTCTCTGTGGAAGAAGTTGAAGGTGAACTCTTCATCAAATTGATCTAAGCGAGTAACTCACTTAAGCAATAAAAAAATGCGTTGGTACATGATCATAATGTTATCAACGCATTTTTTTTATTCCGCCATTTACGTATCTTTGCACACCAAAAAGCTAAAATAATAAGAATTCAGAATGAAGAATATTCGCAACTTTTGCATTATTGCTCATATTGACCACGGTAAGTCAACGTTGGCCGACCGTCTGTTGGAGTTTACTAACACCATTCAGGTGACTTCAGGGCAGATGCTTGATAATATGGATCTGGAAAAAGAAAGAGGGATCACTATCAAGAGCCATGCGATCCAGATGGAATATACTTATCAGGGGGAGAAGTATGTCCTTAACCTGATTGATACTCCGGGACACGTGGACTTTTCGTATGAGGTGTCACGTTCTATCGCTGCATGTGAAGGGGCATTGCTGATTGTCGATGCTTCGCAGGGAGTGCAGGCGCAGACGATCTCGAATCTGTATATGGCCATTGAACACGACCTTGAGATTATTCCGGTTATCAATAAATGCGATATGGCGAGCGCCAATCCCGAAGAAGTGGAGGACGAAATCGTTGAACTGTTGGGTTGCAAGCGCGAGGAGGTAATTCGTGCATCCGGTAAAACGGGTATGGGAGTGGAAGAGATACTGGCTGCTGTGATTGAACGTATTCCTCATCCCGAAGGGAATGAAGAGGCGCCGTTGCAGGCTTTGATTTTCGACTCTGTATTCAACTCTTTCCGTGGAATTATAGCTTATTTCAAGATTGAAAACGGCACGATTCGCAAGGGCGACAAGGTGAAGTTCTTCAATACGGGAAAAGAGTATGATGCCGATGAAATAGGGGTGTTGAAAATGGATATGGTGCCTCGTAACGAACTTCGTACGGGGGATGTAGGATATATAATTTCCGGTATCAAAACTTCCAAAGAGGTGAAGGTGGGAGATACCATTACACATATTGCCCGTCCGTGTGACAAGGCTATTGCCGGGTTTGAGGAGGTGAAGCCGATGGTGTTTGCCGGAGTGTACCCGATTGAGGCGGAAGATTTTGAAGATCTTCGCGCGTCTTTGGAAAAGTTGCAGCTGAATGATGCGTCGTTGACTTTCCAACCGGAGTCTTCATTGGCTTTGGGTTTTGGTTTCCGTTGTGGTTTCCTCGGATTGCTCCACATGGAGATTGTGCAGGAGCGTCTGGACCGTGAGTTTGACATGAATGTGATTACTACGGTACCGAACGTGTCCTACCATATATATGATAAGCAGGGCAATATGAAGGAGGTGCACAACCCCGGTGGTATGCCCGACCCGACGATGATTGACCATATCGAGGAACCGTATATCAAAGCATCTATTATTACAACGACTGATTATATCGGTCCTATTATGACGCTTTGTCTGGGTAAGCGTGGTGAATTGATTAAACAGGAATATATCTCCGGTAACCGGGTGGAAATCTATTACAATATGCCTTTGGGAGAAATTGTGATTGACTTTTATGATAAGTTGAAGAGTATTTCCAAAGGGTATGCGTCGTTTGATTATCATCCGAATGGTTTCCGTACTTCGAAGCTGGTGAAGCTGGATATTTTGTTGAACGGTGAGCCTGTGGATGCTCTTTCTACTTTGACACATATTGACAATGCTTACGATATGGGACGCCGGATGTGTGAGAAGCTGAAAGAGCTTATTCCGCGCCAGCAGTTTGATATTGCCATTCAGGCAGCTATCGGGGCTAAGATTATTTCCCGTGAAACGATTAAGGCTGTTCGTAAGGATGTGACAGCGAAGTGTTATGGTGGTGACGTGAGCCGTAAACGTAAACTGCTTGAAAAGCAGAAAAAAGGTAAAAAACGAATGAAACAAATCGGTAACGTGGAAGTGCCGCAAAAAGCCTTCCTCGCTGTACTGAAGCTGGATTAAAAATACTGCCGCAAGCAATTTTTCAGAGATCTGTTCTGAACAAATAGACTTGCGGTTAGTTTTTAATACACCAGGTGATTGCCTTCTGTCTGCAGAGCTTTCCTTGGCAATTACTTTTTAGCAACAAACAACTATAAATATGAGAAAAGTTCTGTCTTTTTCGGGCTTCCTGATGTTGGGGCTCGTGGTTTCGCAATTCCTGCCGATGATGGCAGGAGATGGGTATGGAGCTGTTAAATCCATATCGAATGTACTACTCTATGTATGTCTTAGTTTTATAATGATTAATGTAGGCCGTGAGTTCGTCCTTGATAAAACGCGGTGGAAAAGTTACGCTCAAGATTATTTTATAGCCATGGCTACGGCTGCTTTACCATGGTTTATGATTGCTATTTATTATGTGTTTGTATTGCTTCCTCCCGATTTTTGGAATAGTTGGGAAGCATGGAAGGAGAATTTATTGTTAAGCCGTTTTGCTGCACCTACATCAGCCGGTATTCTGTTTACGATGTTGGCGGCTATCGGACTGAAGTCCAGTTGGATTTATAAGAAAATACAGGTATTGGCAATTTTCGATGACTTGGATACGATTCTTTTAATGATTCCTCTTCAGATTATGATGATCGGGCTGCGCTGGCAGTTGATTATTGTGGTGGTGATTGTGTTCTTGTTATTGTCGATCGGCTGGCAAAGATTGAATAAGTATGATTGGCGTCAGGATTGGAAGGCTATCCTCTTTTATTCAGTGATTATATTTCTGGCTACTCAAATACTGTATCTGGGGAGTAAAGAATTGTATGGGGACGAGGGAAGTATTCATATTGAAGTCCTGTTGCCGGCATTTGTTCTGGGTATGATTATGAAACATAAGGAACATGACACACCTGTGGAACGAAAGGTGGCTACCGGGATTTCATTTTTCTTCATGTTTCTGGTGGGAATGAGTATGCCGCATTTTATCGGAGTGAACTTTGCGGAGACTCATGCAGGTTCTTATTCTGTAACGGGATCACAGGAGATGATGTCGTGGGGAATGATTATGTTTCATGTGGTGATTGTCTCTTTATTGTCGAATATAGGAAAACTTTGTCCGATGTTCTTCTATCGTGACCGGAAATTAAGTGAGCGACTGGCTCTTTCCATCGGTATGTTTACCCGTGGTGAGGTAGGGGCCGGAATCATTTTCATTGCATTGGGATATAACTTGGGTGGTCCGGCATTGGTTATTTCAGTGCTTACTCTGGTATTGAATCTGATTCTGACGGGTATCTTCGTTCTTTGGGTGAAGAATTTGGCTTTGCGGAGTTATGCGGATTGACGTGATATGGAAATGTTGTAGAGCATTTTCTATTTAGTGTCGAGGTGTGTCGAAACACTCTCTCTAATTTTTTAGGCACGGATTATACGAATTGCACGGATAAGTTTATTTTCTTTCCGTGTTTATCGTGTAATCCGTGCCTAAATAATATCAGTTAGTAATCTGTCAAATCGTCCTCTACGTCAATAGGGAGAATCTTTTGGCTTTCTTCGTGTGGCAACTGTTCCACTTGCCGCAGTTTGCGTTCGATGGCACGTGTTCGTTTTCCCATGACTTCTTCGAGTTGGTCACCGGCGCTTTGCAGGTTCTTTTGTACTTTTTCAAGTAATCCTCCGAATTTACTGAATTCTGTTTTGACAGCTCCCAATACGGTCCAGACTTCTCCGGTACGTTTTTGGATAGCAAGCGTGCGGAATCCCATCTGAAGACTGTTGAGGATGGCGCCTAATGTTGTCGGACCTGTAACTACAATCTTATACTCCTTTTGGAGTGTTTCGATGAGACTGGTACGTCGGATTACTTCGGCATATATGCTTTCAAACGGGAGGAACATGATGGCAAAATCTGTGGTAAAAGGCGGGTCTACATATTTATCATGGATGTCTTTTGCCATCTTTTTGATTGTATTTTCCAATTGCTTGCCGGACGATTCCATCAATGCTGCGTCTCCCGCTTCGAATGCATCGTAATATTGTTCGTATACATCTTTCGGAAATTTGGCGTCGATGGGGAGGTAGACGGTGCTGTTGGCGTCATCTTTTCCCGGAAGCTTGATGGCAAATTCTACAAATTCGGTTCCGCTCTTTTTGGTTTTGACATTGGCGTCGTACTGTTCGGGGCTCATCATTTGTTCTAAGAGTGCACCCAGTTGGACTTCGCCGAACGTTCCTCTCATCTTTACGTTGCTCAATACCTTTTTTAGTCCCCCGACATCTTGAGCAAGAGATTTCATTTCTCCCAGTCCTTTTTGCACGTTCTCAAGTTGCGAACGGACGATTTCGAATGATTGGCCGATACGTTCATTCAGGGTTTTCTGGAGCTTTTCTTCCACCATCAGGCGCATATCATCCAGTCGTTTCTCGGTGGATTTCAGTAATGCTTCCTGCTGGCGGGCCATCATGTCAAATTTCTGTCGTTGCAGTTCTCCGGTAGTCATCATATTCTTGTGCAGAACATCTTGGAGCTGTTGCATATTCTGGTTCAGCGTTTGCGTCATTTCCATGCGAAGTTCCCGGATGCTGCGGTTCAGTTCTTCCCGGTTTTCCTGCATTTGCTGGCGCAAGGCTATTTGTAATTGTTCTGCTTGAGTTTGATTGTTGTCTTTGGTTAGTGATAATACAAGTAGGACTATCATTAACACGGCAATAACAATAAGTAGAATCAGTTCCATTAATATGTCAGAATTTCGTTTCCGGTTTCAGTAATCAGAATCATATTTTCCCATTGGGCGGAAGGCAGTCCATCGTCGGTGCAGACGGTCCATCCGTCGGCATCGTCTACAAACACTTCGTAGGTTCCCATATTAATCATGGGTTCGATGGTGAAGGTCATGCCCGGCACGATCATCATGCCTGTGCCCCGGCGTCCGAAATGTTCTACGTCCGGTTCCTCATGGAATTGCATCCCTACGCCATGTCCGCAGAGATCACGGACTACGCTGAATCCGTTCTTTTCTGCATGTTCCTGGATGGCGGCGCCTACATCACCCAGCTGTTTCCAGGGTTGTGCGGCAGCAATTCCTATTTCCATACATTCTTTGGTTACCTGTACTAACTTTTGCATATCAGGGTTGACGTCTCCAATCATAAACATACGGGATGCATCGGAAAAATATCCTTTGTAAATGGTGGAAACATCTACATTGATAATATCTCCGCTTTTCAGAATCTCATTTTTATTGGGGATTCCATGGCACACTACATCGTTGATGCTGGTGCAAACACTTTTGGGAAATCCTTCGTAGTTGAGTGGGGCAGGGATGGCACCGTGACTGGTGGTGAAATCATACACTAGCACATCAATTTCTTCGGTGGACATGCCTTCCCGGATATTCTCTGAAATATAGTCCAGCAGTGCAGTATTGATCTTGGCACTTTCCCGGATACCTTCCAGTTGCTCGGGAGTACGGAGTACTTTGCGCGGTGGAAGTTTATAACCTTGCTTTCTGTATTTCTGTATTTTTGCTTCTACTTCTGCCGGATAATTAGAGGGGGTAAACCGGAATCCCTTGATAAAGTTCTTCATTATGATAGCATATTTAATCGTATGACAAAGGTACGAGAATAAATGGAAAATATGCTTTCTTGTTTTCTAAAACTTTTCGATTCCTGATTGTCGGCACGGGTTACCATTCGTATGAAACACTAATTTGAGGTATCCATTCCCATCTTTTGCGGAGGACATTGTATTGGTATTGTACCCCTGTTTTTATTTTCCAGTTTTTATTTATTTTGAGAACAACATTACTACCCAATTGGGTGGGTTCCACTTCGGAAGGGAGGCCCCGGTGTTTTCGGGTATCAAGGTTTTGTACGCCATATATGTTGAGAGACCATTTGGGAGATAAATTATATTCTATTTGGCTTTGGATATGAAAGCAACTGGAATTTTCTGCAAAATTACTTTTACTGTGCAGCACAAGATTCTTGTTTATTCTTAACCAGGAGTAAGTGGGTAAAAAGGTGGAACCCGGTTTTAGGAATGTCTGATAAGTGCGAATGGAAGGTTTCGAAAAAATCATGGAAGATTTTAAAGTCGGTAGTGTGGGATCAAAATCTACAAATGGTTTTCGAGAGTACATGTTTTGCTCTACTTTTTCGATAAACTTTCTATTTATCTTGATCTCCTGACCGGATTCCAGCATTTGCTGAAGTCTCAATGAATCCTGTTTGTTCCATTCTTGTCCTGTTGCGGCTAAGGGAAACAATAATAGGCAAAAAATATTGAATTGATATTTTCGAATGTCCATACACTGTGCTAGTAGAGTTTATTGTATGGACGGTGGAAAACAGGAAATGCTGCTCTAAACGATTAGCGACTAATAATAATTTCACATAATATGAGAATACTTTTCTTTTATTTATGATAGTTTTTTAGCCTTGAAAACCGGTTGTATCTTCTGAATCTCCGACTCAAAACCAAACCAGTAACCATGTCCTTCTTCATCGGTGGGAAGGAAACATAATCGTAGATTCTCGCGATATGCTCCGTATTCTATTTCCCAGCTTTCAGGTGGTAGCTGTCTTTTGGTTCTTACTTTTTCTGCCGGAGCTTTTTTTAATGACATACCCGCTTCTATCCATGCAATGCTGACTTGTGTCAGGTAGTCGGGATAATGATTCTTGCAGAAGTCATAGAGGATTAATCCTCTTTTTTCCAGGCTAAGAGGGGTGTCAATCACATCTGTTTGAACTAAATGATCGAGTAACTCATGTATAAAATGAGGGTTTTCGAGAATGAGTATCCGTGTGATACTTCGCCAAGTTGGGGTATTATAGAAACCGTCTAACAGGCGGGACAGATAATGTGCTGTCTGTAATTCATCTACGCTGATTTCACGAGTTTGAAGAACTTCGTATGGAGGGAGTGGAGAGTACTGTATGCCTAATTCGTCCGCTCTTCTTTTCATTTCGGTGCCCGGAAGTAATTTGAGGGATTCCAGTTGGATTTCTCCTGCGCCATATTCTGCTAAAGTACGGACATCATCGAAAATTTCTGATAGATGGTAGAGTGGGAGCCCTGCTATTAAGTCGGCATGGGTTTCCATGTTTTCAAGGGAACATAGATACTTGAGTCCGGCCAAAGCATCGGAGAGCTTGCCTATTCTCCGGCTTTGTTCAAGCACGTTTTCCCGAAGGCTTTGGATTCCGGCTTCCAGGTGTAGCAGTCTTTTAGGAAGGGTGGCTAATTCCTGTTTGAGTTCATCGGAAAGGAGTGCAGGATGAATTTCCAGATGAAAACAGATATCCGGGTATTCGCGGAATAGATTTAGTAATTCTTTTGCCCGTTTGTTGTTGTAATTGAAAGTGCGGTCCAGTACCCGTACATTCTTGATTCCGTGTTGGTGTATCACGTCAAGACGTTTCCGGGTTGCTTCAAGAGATAGGGTGCGAACCGGTTTTTCACCTCCACTGACACAAAAGGCACAGGTGTTAAAACATCCGCGGGTAGTTTCTAATTGCACAAAGGGTTTGCTCCAATTGAAGAAACGGCTCTCTTCAGGAGGGACTAATTCGGAAAAGTTCATGACACGGGCGAGCCCGTTGTCATGGTATGCTTCCGATTCATCCAGATAGCAGAGTCCTGTGATTGATTTCCATTCTTTTCTTGGCTGATTCCACACTTTTAACCATAAAGGAAATACTTCTTCGCCTTCTCCGCGAAACACTCCGCTTACAAATTTGTTTTTATATAAGAAAGCTTCATTATCTCCTAAAAACTCGGGACCTCCGAGTATAACACAGCAGTGAGGTAGTAACGCTTTTGCGCGTGAAACGATGTGCAGGAGTTGCTCGTGATTAAATAGCCAGTTGGTAGCTGCAATGATATCCGGTTGATGGCGGTAGATTTGATTGACGACACTACCGGTATTTTCATTGATAGTGGCGGAGACCGTACACCATTCAATGTCTGTATTATTTGCTATCTGGGCATGTAAGGCTGGCAATGCCAGCGAAGAATGAGCGTACGAACTATTTAAATCAAGCCAAAGAAGTTTCATGTGGAAAATTTAATATTATCTTTGCAAAGGTACAAAAAACTTGTGGCTTGTGATGTATAGTAAATATAAAATGCTAATTTTGTATTAATAAACGCAATAAACTAGAGAATTATGAAAATGATAAAGAGATATGCAGGTATCTTGATGATGCTGACTTTATTGGTTGGCTTTACTTCGTGTGAAGACGATGAAGATATTTATGATGATTTGATGGGACGCACCTGGGTGGGTGATTTGTGGTTCGGTTCTGATTATAATCCGATAGAAAGTGGTATTCGCTTAGATAATAATGGACTGGGAATAGACTATCAGGTTTATGATTATGATGGTAGACCTGCAGGTGATTTGCCTTTTCGGTGGTGGGTTGATTATGGCACATTGTACCTTGATTATGGACGTGATTTTGCCTTACGTGAGATAAGAGGCGTTCGTGTTAGAGGACGTTATTTGCAAGGTGACTTGTATCTTGATGGAGAATATATTGATTATATTGAGTTGCAGATGCAATAGAATAAGATATGATTTTAAAAGAAAAGGAGTTAAATCAATTAATTTAACTCCTTTTCTTTTTGAACGTATTTTCTTTATTTTTTCAGAAACAACTTCTTAAACTCCGCCGGATAAGGCGTCTCGAACTCCATCAAATCTCCCGTTACCGGATGGTAGAAACAAAGTTTGAAAGCATGGAGTGCCAATCGTCCGATCGGATTGGGAGCATCTTCTCTTCCATATCTTCCATCACCGATAATAGGATGTCCTAAATCTTGCATGTGTACACGAATCTGATTCTTTCGGCCGGTTTCCAAATCGAGTTCCAACAGAGAATATCCGTTGGCACGTTTGATGGTCTTATAGTGGGTAATAGATTTTGATCCACCGTCATCATATTCACTGGAACTTACATAAAGCGTTTTATCAGTCAGCCAGGAAACGACTGTATCATAATCTTTTTCCATACTTCCCTCCACCACAGCTACATATCGACGGTCAGTCACGATATCGTGCCAGTTATCACGTAGTGTCCGCTGTGTTTTTTCGTCTTTAGCAAACATCATCAGGCCGGAAGTGTCCCTGTCCAGGCGATGAACGATAAACACACGGAATTGACGTCCGGAACGTTGCACGTATTCGTTAAGTATTGTATAGGCTGTGCGCTCTTTCTGTCTTTCTGTATTGACTGATAAAAGTCCCTGCATCTTCTCGACAACAATGATATATGCGTCTTCATACACGATTTTCAGCAGTCTGTTATTAAATTCTTTTTTTCCCTTTTGTTTGCTGATTTGCACTTTCATGCCCGCTTCAAGGGGAAAGTTGAATTGTGTGGTTATCACATTATCAACAAATACAACCCGCTTACTTAATAATGATTTTAATTTTGTGCGACTCGCATCCGGCATTTTGGCAGCCAGAAACTCCATTAGTTCCATGGGTTCTTTCACTGCATAATTGGTATATTGAGCACGTGCTTTTTCAGCAGGAGTTCTTCTAGGTCTTTTTCCCATTTCTTTTTTCTTTTGAAATTCTATTATCATCACGGATTATCGAAGTTCCAGCAACACCACATTTTCTACGTGGTGGGTGTGAGGGAACATATCTACCGGTTGAATGGCTTTCACCTTGTATTTCTCATCGAGTAATTGCAAATCCCGTGCTTGAGTAGCAGGATTACAACTTACATACACAATCCGTTTCGGTTCGGCAAACAAGATGACATCAACTACATCCTGGTGCATACCGGCACGAGGAGGATCAGTAATGATTACATCCGGGCGTCCATGCTGATTGATGAAATCCTGCGTCAGTATATCCTTCATATCACCGGCATAAAACAATGCATTCTTGATATCATTGATTTCTGCATTTACCTTTGCGTCTTCGATAGCTTCCGGCACATATTCGATACCGATTACCTGGCGAGCCTGGCGTGATACGAAGTTGGCGATTGTTCCCGTTCCTGTATAGAGGTCATATACCAGTTCGTTGCCTGTTAATCCGGCAAATTCACGGGCTACTTTATATAAGTTATAAGCCTGTTCCGAGTTGGTCTGATAGAATGATTTCGGTCCTACTTTGAAACGCAGTCCCTCCATTTCTTCAAAGATGTGATCTTTCCCTTTAAATACATGCACATCCAAATCATTGATTGTGTCGTTGCACTTATTATTAATAATGTATAGAAGAGAAGTGATTTCAGGGAAAGAGTCCGCTACGAACTGGAGTAACTGCTTGAACAGTTCCATTTCGTGATCTTCTGTAATCTTGCAAATGACGATTACCATCAGTTCGCCAGTTGAAGAGGTGCGTACAATCATATTCCGCAGCATACCTTCCTGTGTGCGCAGATTGATGAAAGAGTAATCGTGTTCGTAAGCGTAGTCACGTACAGCGTTGCGGATACGGTTGGATATATCATCCTGTAACCAGCATTTCTCAATAGCCAGCACCTTGTCAAAGGCTCCCGGAATGTGGAAACCCACCGCATTCATCTGGTCATACTTCACATCCTGACGAACTTCTTCGTTTGTCAACCAGCGTTTATTTGAGAAGGTGAATTCCAGTTTGTTCCTGTAGAATTCCGTCTTGTCAGAACCGAGAATTGGAGAAATTTCGGGAAGTTCGATTTTCCCGATACGTCTCAAATTATCTTCCACTTGCTTTTGCTTATATCTGATCTGCTCCGAATAGGGGAGCACTTGCCACTTGCAGCCACCGCATACGCCATAGTGTTGGCAGAAAGGAACAGCGCGATTGGGCGACAGCTCGTGAAACTTCACCGCTTCAGCTTCGGCATATTTATTCTTTTTACGCTTGATTTGCAGGTCTACGACATCACCCGGCACTACATAGGGAACAAAAATCACCAGGTCGTTTACTTTTGCGATGGCTTTTCCTTCGGCAGCCACATCCATGATTGTTACCTTCTCCAATAAGGGAAGCTCTTTTTTCTTTCTTGCCACTTTTACACCAGTCTAATAATTACTTTGCAAAAGTAGGTATTTTTTTTGGAAAAAATTCGGGTATACAGAAATATTCCGGATTGTAATGTCGAAATTGCATTTTGATAGAAAGTTTTTTCGCAAAAAGTTTTCAAGTTTGCGAAATATCCTTAGATTTGCGAACAGAAAAAAATCATAATGTAACTTTAAACACAATATTATGGATAAAAAAAGAGTTTATACCTTTGGTAATGGTCAGGCAGAAGGAAAGGCTGACATGAAGAATTTGCTCGGTGGTAAGGGAGCCAACCTTGCAGAAATGAATTTAATCGGAATTCCTGTCCCTCCCGGATTCACAATAACTACAGATGTTTGTACGGAATACAATACGTTAGGACGTGATAAAGTGGTTGAGCTACTGAAAGATGAAGTGGTAAAAGCGATCACTCACGTGGAAACGTTGATGAAATCTAAATTCGGTGACGTTGAAAATCCTTTGTTGGTGTCTGTACGTTCCGGTGCGCGCGCATCTATGCCGGGTATGATGGATACGATTCTGAACTTGGGATTGAATGACGAAGTGGTAGAAGGTATTATCCGTAAGACAGGTAATGCACGCTTTGCATGGGACTCTTATCGTCGTTTTGTGCAGATGTACGGTGACGTAGTATTGGGCATGAAGCCTACCAATAAAGATGATATCGACCCGTTCGAAGCAATCATTGAAGAGGTGAAGAAAGCGAAAGGGGTAGAACTGGATAACGAGTTGAAAGTGGAAGACTTGCAGGAACTCGTAAAGAAATTTAAAGCTGCCGTAAAGGAACAGACCGGAAAAGATTTCCCGACTGGTGCATACGAACAACTTTGGGGAGCTATATGTGCCGTATTTGATTCATGGATGAATGAACGCGCTATCCTTTACCGTAAGATGGAAAGTATACCTGATGAATGGGGTACAGCTGTCAATGTACAGGCTATGGTGTTCGGTAATATGGGTGAAACTTCGGCTACTGGTGTTTGTTTCTCACGTGATGCCGGTACGGGTGAAGACCTTTTCAATGGTGAATATCTGATTAACGCACAAGGTGAAGATGTAGTGGCCGGTATCCGTACTCCGCAACAGATCACCAAGATTGGTTCTCAACGTTGGGCTGTATTGGCTGGTGTGACCGAAGATGTTCGCGCAGCAAAGTTCCCTTCCATGGAAGAGGCAATGCCGGAAATCTATAAAGAATTAGATGCTCTCCAGACTAAACTGGAAAATCATTATAAAGATATGCAGGACATGGAGTTCACCGTACAAGAAGGTAAACTCTGGTTCCTTCAGACACGTAACGGTAAGCGTACAGGTGCTGCCATGGTGAAGATCGCTATGGATTTGCTCCGTCAGGGCATGATTGACGAAAAGACTGCTTTGATGCGCGTGGAACCGAATAAACTCGATGAATTGCTTCACCCTGTATTCGATAAGGATGCTTTGAAGAAAGCCAAAGTGTTGACTCGTGGTCTTCCGGCTTCTCCGGGTGCTGCAACCGGTCAGGTGGTGTTCTTTGCTGACGACGCTGCTGAATGGCATGCTGCCGGTAAACGTGTGGTAATGGTTCGTATCGAAACTTCTCCGGAAGACTTGGCCGGTATGGCAGTTGCCGAAGGTATTCTTACGGCTCGTGGCGGTATGACTTCTCATGCTGCTGTTGTGGCTCGTGGTATGGGTAAATGTTGTGTATCAGGTGCAGGTGCATTGAATATCGATTATAAAAACCGTACCGTAGAAATTGACGGTGTTGTGTTGAAAGAAGGCGATTATATCTCTCTGAACGGAAGTACAGGTGTAGTTTATAATGGTAAGGTAGAAACACAGGCTGCAGAACTTTCCGGTGACTTTGCCGAATTAATGACGCTGGCTGATAAGTATACTCGTCTGCAGGTACGTACGAATGCGGATACTCCTCATGATGCGGAAGTGGCTCGTAACTTCGGTGCAGTAGGTATTGGGCTTTGCCGTACGGAACACATGTTCTTCGAAGGTGAAAAGATCAAGGCAATGCGTGAAATGATTCTGGCGGAAAATGCAGAAGGACGTCGTAAAGCATTGGCTAAGATTCTTCCATACCAACAGGAAGACTTTAAGGGCATCTTTAAAGCAATGGCTGGTTGCCCGGTAACGGTTCGTTTGCTCGATCCTCCTTTGCATGAGTTCGTTCCTCACGATTTGAAGGGACAGCAAGAAATGGCAGATACTATGGGTGTGAGCCTGCAATATATCCAGCAACGTGTAGAATCATTGTGTGAGCATAACCCGATGTTGGGTCACCGTGGTTGCCGTCTGGGAAATACTTATCCTGAAATTACACAGATGCAGACACGTGCCATCTTGGGTGCTGCACTCGAATTGAAGAAAGAAGGAGTGGAAACTCATCCGGAAATCATGGTTCCATTAACTGGTATCTTGTATGAATTCAAGGAGCAGGAAAATGTAATTCGTGCGGAAGCTAAGAAGTTGTTTGAGGAAGTAGGAGATAGCATTGACTTCAAAGTGGGTACAATGATCGAAATTCCGCGTGCCGCTTTGACTGCCGACCGTATCGCTTCTTCTGCCGAGTTCTTCTCATTCGGTACAAATGACTTAACGCAGATGACCTTCGGTTATTCTCGTGATGATATAGCTTCTTTCCTTCCTGTTTATCTGGAAAAGAAGATTTTGAAAGTAGACCCGTTCCAGGTTCTCGACCAGAATGGCGTGGGACAGTTGGTACGTATGGCTACAGAAAAGGGCCGTGCTATCCGTCCGGATCTGAAATGTGGTATTTGTGGTGAACATGGTGGTGAGCCTTCTTCAGTGAAGTTCTGTCACCGGGTAGGTTTGAACTACGTTAGTTGTTCTCCATTCAGAGTGCCGATTGCCAGATTGGCGGCGGCGCAAGCAGCAATAGAAGGATAGTCAAATACGCTGGTTAGGTACTTAACTATCTGATAAATAGACTGTAAATACTTGTGAAAGTATTTGCAGTCTATTTTATTTTATGCCTGTTGGGTATTGATGTTCGTTTACCACCCAATATTTATTTGGTATTTATTATAAAAAACTAACTAAATGTTTGTTTAATCATAAAAACAGCTTTACATTTGCACCCCAGAAATCGACCGAATTGGGGTCTAACGTTTAATTTAAAAAAACAAAGAAAATGAAAAAGGGTTTATTATTGGTAGTTGTAATGTTAGCAACTATCGCTGTAAAAGCACAAGACGTTTACGTAGGCGGATCTTTGAACGTTTGGCGTAACAGCACAGGCAACACTACTTCTTTTAAAGTTGCTCCGGAAGTTGGATACAACTTTAATGAAACATGGGCATTGGGTGCTGAATTGGATTATTCACATAATTATAATGGTGGACTAACAAAAAATTCAGTAATTGTTGCTCCATACATTCGTTGGTCTTACTGTGAAACCGGTGCGGTTCGCCTGTTTCTGGACGGAACTGCTGCTCTCGGCTTCGTGAAGGTTAAAGACGGAGACACTACTAAAGCCGGACAAGTGGGACTTAGACCGGGGATTGCTGTTAAATTGAACGATCACTTCTCTTTCATTGCCAAGTATGGTTTCCTGGGATATCGTAGAAATATAAATACGCTTGGAGATTCTTTTGGTCTTGAACTTACTAGTGAAGATCTTTCAATTGGTTTCCATTACGCATTCTAATAAGAAGAAAACAAATCAACAAATTAGGAAAGGGAGTTCTCAAAAATAGGGAATTCCCTTTTTTTATGTATAATCTCTATAAATTGCGCACTTGTTAACGAAAAAGTTGTTTAATACAAATTACAATTATACATTTGTATTGTTAAACAATGAGGTCAATAAAAACCTTTAGTATTAATTTAAAACTTTAAAATTATGAAGAAGAGTGTTTTGTTTGTTTTATTTGCACTGATTTCAGTGGCAGGTTTCTCTCAAATTACAGGTTGGAATGCCAAAGTAGGTATGAACTTTAGTAATTACACCGGTGATCTTGATCTGAATGCAAAGGTTGGATTCAAACTTGGTGGAGGTTTTGAATATGCTTTTACTGATACATGGTCACTGCAACCTTCATTATTCTTAACTAGTAAAGGTGCAAAGAAAGATGGCAATAGCATTAATGCAATGTATTTGGAATTGCCAGTAATGGCTGCTGCACGTTTCAATGTAGCAGATAATACTAATCTGGTGGTGAATGCAGGTCCTTATTTTGCTTGTGGTATTGCCGGTAAAACAAAGTTTGACTTAGGTAATGACACAGAACGTAAAGTCGACACTTTTGGTGATGATGCTTTGAAGCGTTTTGATGCAGGTCTTGGTGTAGGAGTTGCATTGGAATTTGGTAGAATCATTGCAGGCTTGGATGGTCAATTTGGTCTGGTTGATGTGGAAAAAGTTGGTAATCCTAAAAACATGAACTTCTCTATTATCGTGGGATATAAGTTCTGATAAGAAAACACCGAAAATACAGAAAGCCGTTGCGGAAGACAATTCGCGGCGGCTTTTTTATTTTATGATTGAGAAAGTCATTTCCTTTATTGGATATACAATAGGAATGTACAGTCAGTTTACTATCGGCTTTTTATTAATCTGATAGCTTTTTCAACTTTTTAAAGTGCTCGATTACGGCTAAATAGTTCTGATCCTGACAGGCGTCGAATTTGTTCCAAAGATCTCCTAATACGACAGCTCCTCCGAAACCGAAATCTTTAATCTCCAGCAAATTATCTTCATTGATACCTCCCAATGCCATCACTTTCGAATCGATAATTTTGGCTCTTTGTGCTTCACGCAATTCTTCGGCAGTATATGTTGAATAGTAATTCACTTTAGAGATACTATCATAAATAGGACTCATAAAAACATAGTCGTAAAAATGCTTTCTGTTTTTTACCTCCTCCACTGAATGGCACGAACAGCTGATGTGACCATAATAATCATGCGGCTCTTTGGGATTACGTGCATTCAGGTGGATACCCATCAGATTAAATTCTTCTTTCAAATAGAAATGTTCATGCGTGACGATACGGCGGTGATATTTATCCGGAATAAGTGTCAATAGCCGTTCCGAATACATAGCCGGAGTTTCCGGCTTCCTAAGATGTAGGACATCCAGCCCCTCTTCGAAAAGAGCGGTAATAATCTTATCTTCTTCGACGAAGAAGGTAGGGGTGGTAACTACAATTAGTTTCATTTCTTTTGTTAAAATTGGATTGCTTAGCAAAGTTACTAATTAACTATGTCAGAAACCAACCTTTATAGTGAAAATTTGTTAGATTGCCATGTCCGCAGGTCGATTGTCCATAGTTCGCCGGCTAAAACATCTCCAAAATCACAGATTATTTTCAGCACTTCCGTAGCTTCAACGCTTCCTACAATAGCAGGAGTAACTCCCATCACACCTTTGGGCGGAGGAGGCATTCGTTGCATTTCTTCTTCATCAGGATAAAGATCCCGGTAGTTCTTTTTCTGGTTTCCATAGTTGAATACAGAAACCTGTCCTTCAAAGCCGCAGATAGCACCATATACGTAAGGCTTTTTCTGCTCTATGCAGATATCGTTAATCAGGTAACGGGTGGCAAAGTTGTCACAGCCGTCGACTACTATATCATATTCCTGAATGATATGATAAGCATTTTCTTTTGTCAACCTGGTAGAGTAGGGATGTATTCTGATCTCGCTGTTGAGAGCGGAGAGCCGTTCCGCTGCACAGATAGCTTTCGGTTTACCCAATTCTTTTTCGGAATAGAGAACTTGTCGTTGCAGGTTAGTGATGCTTACCAAATCGTCATCTACCAGTCCGAGACATCCCACACCGGCGCCTGCCAGGTAGAGAGCGATGGGAGAGCCTAGCCCTCCCACACCTACAATAAGCACTTTGGCTTCCTGCAGTTTCTTCTGACCTTCTTCTCCGATTTCGGGAAGTATGATTTGTCTATCGTATCGCATCTGCCTATCTTTTAAAATCAAAAGACTGATCCCAATCTTTCCAAACTGGTTCGCGACCTAGTTTCTTCAAGTCACGTTCCACTTCAACCGCCTTTCGCTCATCACTTACGTGAAATTGTTCCAGGGTTTGAGGATAACTGTAATATCCTCCCGGTTCAGTTTTACTCTCCGCACTCATGGTTGTAACACCGAGCGTTGCCATGTGATTTCGGATTTCTGCACTTTCACGGGTGGAATAGGAGATATCTACGTCGTGGTCGAAGATTCGCATCGCGAATGTAAGTTGAGCCAGTTCCCGGTCGTTCATGACTACATTCGGTTGGAATCCGCCATTTTCAGACGGACGCATACGCGGGAAATTTACGCTGTATTTTGTTTTCCAATAATGCTTCTGCAGATAACGCAGATGATAAGCCATCATCGTTACGTCTGTCCGCCATTCTTCCAGACCGATCAGGACACCCATGCCAATCTTATGTACACCTGCCTGTCCCATACGGTCGAAGCCGTCTACACGCCATTCGAATTTAGACTTCATGCCTCTCGGATGATATGTCTTGTAATTTGCTTTATGGTAAGTCTCTTGAAAACAGATCACTCCATTCAGACCATGATTAGTCAGTTCCTGATATTCTTCTGCTTTAAGGGGCATTACTTCAATTTGCAGGTTGCTGAAATAAGGTTTTGCCAAATCCAGCGCCCGGGCAATGTAGGGAACACCTGCTGCGGCAGGGTTTTCACCGGTTACGAGCAGTAGATTTTCAAAAGGAGCCAGTCGTTTGATGGCTTTGTATTCGTTGACAATCTCTTCCTCTGTCAGTATCGTTCTCTTCATCGGATTGCTGATGTGGAAACCGCAATAGACGCAGGAGTTGGTACATGAATTAGTCAGGTAGAGCGGTACGAACATGGAGATAGTCTTACCGAACCGTTCCATCGTATATTTCTGACTAAGGCGTGCCATCACTTCCAGATAAGGAGTGGCGGCAGGTGAAATCAGCGCCATAAAGTCGTTGACATCCAGATGCTCTTTTTTACCCAATGCACGGCGTACGTCGGCATCTGTTTTGGAATAGATGGCTTTTGTCGTCTCTTCCCAGGATATTTTTTCTAATTCGTCGGAGAACATTCTTATTAAATTGAGAATTAAAAATTGAAAATTGAAATGAGGGGAGGGCAGGTTCGGTCAGTGGGCTGACTTTCTGTTTCTCCCCACTCATTATTTGTTGGTTTTAGCGCTTTTCTTTAAATCGCGTGACAATCTCATTGCACAGAAATTAGGTCCGCACATCGTACAATATTCTCCATCGATATGATGTCCTGCACGGAAATAGGTCTGCGCCCGCTCCGGGTCGAGAGACAGGTCGAACTGATCTTTCCAGCGGAACTCATAGCGAGCTTTACTCAATGCGTTGTCTCGTACCTGTGCACCCGGGTGTCCTTTTGCCAGGTCAGCGGCATGAGCGGCTATCTTGTAGGTAATGACTCCTACGCGTACATCCTCTTTGTCGGGTAAGGCAAGGTGTTCTTTCGGAGTGACATAACAAAGCATAGCCGTACCCAGCCATCCGATTTGTGCGGCACCGATAGCAGAAGTGATATGGTCGTATCCGGGAGCAATATCCGTCACCAACGGGCCGAGTGTATAGAATGGGGCGTCATGGCATTTTTCAATCTGACGTTCCATGTTCTCTTTGATTTTATGCATCGGAACGTGTCCGGGGCCTTCAATAAATGCCTGAACATTCTTATCCCAGGCACGAAGCACTAATTCTCCCATGGTATCCAGTTCGGCGAACTGCGCTTCATCGTTCGCATCGTAGATAGAACCCGGACGAAGTCCGTCGCCTAAAGAAACGGCTACATCATATTGTGCCAGGATATCACAAATATCATCAAAGTGATCGTATAAGAAACTTTCCTGATCGTGTACGAGACACCATTTACTCATTATGCTTCCTCCACGGCTGACAATACCGCACAACCGCTTATCGGCAAGATGAACATTATGGCGGCGGATCCCTGCATGAATGGTGAAGTAATCTACACCTTGTTCACATTGTTCAATCAATGTATCCCGGTAGATTTCCCAGGTGAGGTCTTCCACTATGCCGTTCACCTTTTCAAGTGCCTGATAAATAGGAACCGTGCCGACGGGTACGGGACAATTACGGATAATCCATTCGCGTGTTTCATGGATATTTTCTCCTGTGGAAAGATCCATCAAGGTATCGCCACCCCATTTGCAGCTCCACAATGCTTTCTCCACTTCTTCATCTATGCTTGAGGTAGTAGCCGAATTTCCGATATTCGTATTGATTTTCACAAGGAAGTTGCGTCCGATAATCATCGGTTCAGCTTCTGGGTGGTTGATATTGGCCGGTAATACAGCACGTCCTTCTGCAATCTCCTGACGGACAAATTCTGGAGTAATGTGGGTCTTAATTCCCAATTCCTCGCAATTCATGTTCTCGCGGATTGCTACATATTCCATTTCAGGGGTGATAATCCCTCTTTTGGCGTATGCCATTTGAGTGATTGCTTCTCCTTTTTTAGCGCGATAGGGCAGAGCGATGTGCTCGAAACGTAAGTGATCGAGACTTTTATCGTCCCTTCTCATTTGTCCGTATTCCGAAGTAATTTCGGGAAGTTGTTCCACATCACCACGGCCTACAATCCATTCTTCACGCATACGGGGCAGTCCTTTTTTAAGATCAATGCTCATATCTGCATCGCTGAACGGTCCGCTGGTATCATATACATATATCTCCGGGTTCGGTGTTGCTATCTTTTCTTCGCCTTCAAAGCTGACACTGGGCACTTGTTCCACTTTCCGCATCGCTACACGGATATTCGGATAAAGTTTACCGGGTAAATAGACTTTCTGCGAGCGGGGGAATTTTATTTTTTGTTCCATAGTTTATTCGTTTTTAATCAAGAAAAGCCGTTAGAGGTGAACTTGCTTCTGCCACGAAGTCGACGGCTTGTAATCCTAATCCTGCTTCGTAAGCCTGTCTTCCGGCTTCTGTAGCCGCTTTGAATGCTTTTGCCATTTCTACCGGATTTCCGGCAACGGCTATTGCGGTATTAACTAATACAGCGGAAGCTCCCAGTTCCATTGCTTCGGCAGCATGACTGGGTGCACCGATACCCGCATCTACGACTACCGGGATACCTGCCTGTTCGATAATGATTTGCAGGAATTCTTTGGTCTGCAATCCTTTATTGGTACCGATTGGTGCACCGAGCGGCATAACGGTAGCTGCGCCCGCTTCTTCCAGACGTTTGCAGAGTACAGGGTCAGCCTGACAATAAGGCAACACGATAAAACCCAGTTTTACCAGTTCTTCCGTAGCTTTCAGTGTCTCGATAGAGTCAGGGAGCAGATAGCGTGGGTCCGGGTGAATTTCCAGTTTCAGCCAGTTTGTTCCAAAGGCTTCACGAGCCAACTGTGCTGCAAAAACAGCCTCTTCTGCATTACGTACACCGGAAGTATTGGGTAATAGCTGAATATTCGGATGAATAATATGTTTCAGCATGTCATCCTCTTTGTTGTCCATGTCGATTCGTTTCATGGCAACAGTAACCATTTCCGTGCCTGAAGCCAGAATAGCTTGTTCCATTACTTCATTGGAATTGAATTTTCCTGTTCCCAGGAAAAGACGGGAGTTAAATTCGCGTCCCGCAATTACTAACTTTTCCATTCTATATATATTATAAATTAAATTACTGATTGTACATCATTGCTTTACGCATGATTCAGGATTCTACGTGTTTCTTCTATCGGATTATCCGCTCCGAGAATGGTTCCCGACAGGGCTATCCCGTTTACTCCTGTGTGAAGTATGGCAGGAATATCCTCATAAGTGATTCCTCCAATCGCTACTACGGGGATTTCGATATTCGCCTCTTTCATCTGTGAAAGGATGGAGGAATAGCCTTCCAATCCCAGTACAGGGCTTAAATTCTTTTTGGTGGTAGTAAACCGGAAAGGACCGATGCCAAGATAATCGGCACCGGCACGATAGTGCTGTACAACATCTTCGAATGTATTTGCAGTGCCGCCGATAATGAAAGCCTCTCCAAGAATTTGGCGGGCCTGGTCGATAGGCATATCCTTTTTGCCCAGATGCACACCGTCCACTTCCAGCTTTCGCGCCAGTTCAACGTGATCGTCCAGAACCAGGATTGCTTCGTGCTCTTTACAAAGCGGTTTCAGTTGCAGGGCTACTGCCTCCACTTCTTCGAGAGGAGCCTCTTTCATGCGTAGTTGGATCCATTTGCACCCGCCTTCGAGTGCCATACGTGCCGATTCGAGGTACGAGTACCGTTCGGTCTGATGCGTGATAAATTGTAGACTGACCATTCCCTTATCCTCCGCAAGCAGCTTTGATAATCACCAGGTTATCGTTCTCATGCAATATGAAACCCTCCCATTCGGTACGGGGAATCATTTTGTTGTTTACGGCAATAGCAATGCCTTGAACCGGAAGTTCGAGCTGTGCTGTCAGTTGTGTAAGGGTAGAGTCGGGAGTAATTTCCACCTCTTTGTTGTTCACTTGTACTTTCATTGTCCTATCAGAATAAATAAGTTGAAAGTAAATACAAAGAGCGTGCTTGAATGGAAAGGCGATAAGAAGAAACACAATCCCTACGTCAGTACTAACTGCCTCAGGTTCCTAGGGTATAATCTCAGCCCCTCATGGGGCACCCCTTTGTCTTTACGGGGGCAAAGTAAGTGAAAAAGAAACAGAAAAACACTAAATCATTCGATTTTTTTTCATTTTTCTGTTGATTCCTGTTTTTTGATAGGATGAGAAAAGATAAACCGGGCACCATTTTTGTAATTCTTGTCAATCCAGATATCACCTCCCATATATTGGATGGTCAGTTTGCAGATAGCCAGTCCCAATCCTGTACCCTGTACGAACTCGTTCAGCTTTTCGAAACGTTGGAATACCAGCTCCTGTTTATCTTCGGGGATTCCGGTGCCGGTATCAGTTACCGAGAACAGCATACATTGCTTTTCTTCGTCCACTTCATAATCCAGCGTAATGCTTCCTCCGGCAGGAGTGAATTTCAAGGCATTGTTCAGCAGATTGATAATAATCTGCTGCAGGCGCAAGGGATCTGTGTAGAGCATGTAAGGCTCTTTAGGCATTTGCAGTTTAATGTCTACATCCATTGTCTTGTTCCGGTTGGTCAGAGTAATCATATTCTGGCAATGGTTCACCAGCTCACACCATTCATAGTTGAATTGCAGTTTTCCTGATTCCAGGCGTGATATATCCAGTACATCACTAATCAGTTGGAGCAACAGATTGGAGTTGGTCTGGACAATATCTGCGTATTCTTTCAGTTCGTTATTCTGCTCTACCGAACCGATAATCAGGCTGGAGAAACCGACAATAGCATTTAGCGGAGTCCGTATCTCGTGGCTCATATTCGAAACAAAGGCACTTTTCAGTTGGTTAGCTTCTTCGGCGCGCTCTTTAGCATCACGCAATTCGACTTCAGACTCTTCCAACTTCTTTTTATCTTCCCGTAGTTGTTTCGTAGTTCTTTCAAGGTGATTCTTCAGGATTTTAGTCCGGTAATAGTAATACAGCGAAATCATTAGACTTCCTACTAATACGAGAAATATAATCAGGATGAATTGCACTTCTGTCTTATAGGCCACAAAGAACGGGATGGGCTGATTGATTACCATTGAGTTGACAGGTAACTTCTTGTTTCCAAATCCCCATTCCTTTAGTTTCTTCGCATCAAATTTATATCTGTTGGGTAAGATATTGATGCTGCTGATACCCGTTTCCTTTTGGTCTAAAAAGCGGTAAGCATATTCTCCCATGCTTTTTCCCACTCCTTCATATTGCGGGACATATCCTCCGATAGCCCAGTAACCTATTGCGGTAGAAGTCATGCTGAACATAGGCAGGAGAGGATTGGCTTCGGAAAAAGCATAAACGGAGTTATTCATGTAAGTAATACCCCGGTTATCGATTCTCCAGATGCCAAGCAACATGACTGTGTTTCTGGGAAGATTGCGCAATTGACTGGCAGCCATATCGAGTGTATGGATGCGGCCATCGACGTAGGTGATAGACAACTGTGGGAAATGTTGCAGGTTTTTCTTGAACCATGCCAGTTCGGCAAGTCCGTTGTATGTGTTATCCGATACAAATACAAGGTGTTCTGTTTCCGGATAGAAATCCTGTATCATTTCAATATCTTTTTTAATGTCATATTCGTATGTGCTACAATATCTTACGTTGTATTCCTTCATGCGTTCCATTAAGTTAATGCTTTCGGGATTATAGCTTCGGATGTCGGTCGAATCCTCCGGAATACGTATTCCGTTGCGTGACGCCATTGCACAGAAAACAGGAAGCTGCTTGTACTTTTCATCTTCGAGATGAAGGAAACTGCTCCATGCTTCACCACCCAGGAGAATAACTAATTTGGCTTTCGGATGTTTGTCGAGAATATCAGTTAATGTTTTTTTCCATTGATGCGCCTGCATTAAGTCTGTTGCATTCATATTTTCTACCATGGTCGAATATCTTCCTCCCAATTGGGTGTAGGTCTCTATAAATGTGCTGATGTTATCGTAGGTATATTTAGTGTCAGAATTATAAGAGGTGATAAACAGGATTTCTTCCTCAGATTCTTCTGTGGTGGCAGCATTGCCAACATTGCTAAAAAAGGGGAGGAAAAGGAGTACGGCAATGGAGACAATAAATCGTATTTTTTTTCTTTTATACAATACCATAATTGTTTGTTATGTTGTTTTATGAGTTGCAAAAATACAACTAATGCATCTGATATACAATAAAAGTCTGTTCTTTTTAATCTGTAAAAAAGGTCGTTGTGTTTTTCACAGCGACCTTTTCCATAAGTATAGTTTAGCTTGTAAATTTGCTTACATTCTTTTTTCAACCACATCCCAGTCGATGATATCCCACAGGGCGTTTACGTGGTCGGCACGGCGGTTCTGGTAATCCAGATAATAGGAGTGTTCCCAAACGTCAAATCCAAGAAGTGGTTTCAAACCGGCACGTACTGGATTGCTGCCGTTCCCCTCTTTAGTGATTTTCAGTTTACCGTCTTTATCTACGGATAGCCAAGCCCATCCTGAACCAAACAATCCGACTGCTGCTGCATTGAATTCTTTCTTGAAGTTTTCAAAGCTGCCAAAGTCACGTTTGATGGCTTCTCCCAGTTTACCGGCCGGCTCCTTCTTTGAAGGTTTCGGGGCAAATTGCAGGAAGTACAGGTTGTGGTTCAATACTTGTCCGGCGTTATTGAATATAGCTCCATCCGGTGCGGCTGCAACGATTTCTTCTACCGTTTTACCTTCATATTCTGTTCCGGGCACGAGGCTATTCAGATTATTTACATACGTTTGTAGATGTTTTCCGTAATGGAAATCTATTGTTTGCTGACTGATTACAGGTTCCAACGCATTGTTAGCGTAAGGAAGTTTAGGCATTTCGTAAGTCATGGTCATCATAATTAAAGACATTAATATAGTATTCATAATGTTACAAGTTTTAATTGGCTTGTTATACTATAATAACAGAAGCCCTTTGCAAAATGTTCACAGCATCTTACTTTATTTGTAAATGTACTGTATACGTTCCACTTCTTTCGGATGCTCACGGTCGGTCCGGCAGATCCATTGGCCCGTATTATCATATTCATAATAAGAATTGCTATCGATCTGGTTTCCGTATTTATCGTACAGGCAGGTCAGGCATCCCGATGTTTTCTGGTTATTGCCTAAAATCCGTTGGTAAACGATCTGTGTCAGATAACCGTATTTATCGTATTCATAAGCATCTTTTTGTGAAATAATCTGATCCGAAGAATTGGCAAAAAGCAGGTTTTGATGTTGGGATGAAATCAATCTGCCTTTATCATCATATTTGTTTGCGGTGTATGCCTGAAGTTCTCCATTCTTATTATACTCTTTGGTTTCGGTCAATAATCCCTGTTTATTATAGGAACTTATGATAACTCTTCCATCTGTATACTTGAGCGAATCACTCTCGATACTTCCGTCCGTACCGATACGGCGTGTCCGTCGGTAGAGATCCGTTTTGGTTTTCGGATTCGTTTGCACTTCAAAGATGCAGTGACCTTGCGGATCGTATAATCTGTTCGTTTGTATTTCATTGCTTGGCTGACCGTTCTTTACGGTAAGCGACAATGTAGAAATGAGCTGCCCCTTATCGTCATACGAATAAGTGGTCGAGGTATTTCCCGTACTGTCATTTTCCGCAGACTTAATCAATCGTCCTCCATTATAGTATTTCACGGAAGTAGGAGTGGATATGATTGTTTGCAGAATAAACGGTGTCCGTAGTGCATTGGCCTGGTCACGAAATTCCTTATACTTGTGTGTGCAAAGAAAATCCTGCAGCATACTCAAAGATTCGGAATTGACAATGGCAGCTTTTAAAAGCTCAAAATCAGCTTTTTCACTAAGATATTCAAGGTCGTCCAGATGAGTACGTGCTGTAGAAGTCAGGTAAGGTGATTGCTTATACTCGTCAATAATCTGCCGGATGGCTGTTGCGTTTCCTTTCTCCCGGAGGCTGTCGATTCCTTGAAACAGAAAATCATCGTATAACGCGCGAACTTCCGGAAGGAATGGACGCGTATCTTTATCCGTGAAGAATTTCTGCATGTTGGCGTTATCAAAAAATGCCTTGAAATTCGCTGATGTCGGATTACTCTTTACAATCTGGTAAAGCCGTTTGTTTTCCGCAGTGTTGATTTGAGAGATAAATTTGCCGTTCGGATATTCCGTGATGTACGTTTGATAAATATTCAGCGTAGGTGTTTTCAGCATACCTTCCAGTAAAGCCATTTCACGGATGTCCCGCACCTTTTGCAAGATGGCAGAATCTCCCGGATAACCGCTTGACTGGATACTGTCCATCAACGTCTTGCTAAAAGGAATTTGATCTTTCGAAGCATCCAGAATGGAGATAACGGCCAGTTCTGCTTTGTTTTGTACGTTGGAAAGTTGTATTTTCTCTTCTTCACAGATATTGGGAAAATAAGCTTTCGTTGCCCTTTCGTAGCATCCGAAATAGTTGGTGGCAGCCTGTTCGCTTTGCTCGTTCCACAATCCGTTGAGCACATCCAATAATGCCAGTTCCTCGGCATAATAGGTTTGTGTCTCGTCATCTATCTTATCACGGTTTTTCTGCCATTTGTCGGCGTCATTATCGTTCAGATACCTTAGCAGCTTTTCCAGGCGGCTCTGCTTTTGTGCCATTGCCTGTGGAATGCAGGCGACCAGAAACAAACTCAAAATAATCGATAAAAATATACTTCTTTTCATTGCTTTTTGGTGTTAGGTTAAAATAGTTAGTGATGAAAATTCATAAAAATACCTTCATTCTCGAATGAATATTATACTTTTGTATTGAGAACAAATTTGAATGCCAAGGGTTTGTTAAAAATCCACATTGTTTTTATAATGCTGTTATGAATACCAATTATATAGATGAATTGAACGAGAGTCAGTGTGCTGCAGTGACTTATAATGACGGTCCTTCGCTGGTGATAGCCGGTGCAGGTTCGGGGAAGACGCGTGTATTGACTTATAAAATCGCTTACTTGCTGGAACAGGAGAACGGCTACAATCCGTGGAATATCCTTGCACTGACCTTTACGAATAAGGCGGCGCGCGAGATGAAAGAGCGTATTGCCCGTCAGGTAGGTATGGAAAGGGCACGTTATTTGTGGATGGGGACTTTCCATTCCATCTTCTCACGGATTCTTCGTGCCGAAGCAACATTTATCGGGTTCACTTCCCAGTTCACCATCTATGATACGGCTGATAGTAAGAGCCTGCTTCGTTCCATCATCAAAGAGATGGGATTGGACGAGAAAACTTATAAACCGGGAGTAGTGCAGGCACGCATCTCCAATGCCAAAAACCATTTGGTCACTCCTACGGGATACGCTGCCAATAAAGAGGCTTACGAAGGAGATATGGCTGCCAAGATGCCTGCTATCCGTGATATCTATACTCGTTATTGGGACAGATGCCGTCAGGCGGGAGCGATGGATTTTGATGATTTATTGGTATATACCTATATTCTGTTTCGTGACTTTCCGGAAGTGCTGGCACGTTATCGCGATCAGTTCCGTTATGTATTGGTGGACGAGTATCAGGATACGAATTATGCGCAGCATAGCATTGTTCTACAACTGACTAAAGAAAATCAACGGGTCTGTGTAGTGGGAGACGATGCGCAAAGTATCTATTCTTTCCGTGGGGCGGATATTGACAATATTCTCTATTTTACAAAAATCTACCCCAATACGAAAGTTTTTAAACTGGAGCAGAATTATCGTTCCACACAAACCATTGTTTGTGCTGCCAATAGCTTGATTGAGAAGAATGAACGCCAGATACGGAAAGCCGTGTTTTCGGAGAAAGAAAAGGGGGAACCTATCGGCGTATTTCAGGCGTATAGCGATGTGGAAGAGGGAGATATTGTAGCTAATAAGATTGCAGAGCTACGACGGGAGTATCGCTACGGATATGCTGATTTTGCCATCCTGTATCGTACGAATGCACAAAGCCGTATTTTTGAAGAGGCTCTTCGGAAACGGAGTATACCTTATAAGATTTACGGAGGACTTTCGTTCTACCAGCGAAAAGAGATAAAAGATGTGATTGCTTATTTCCGTTTGGTAGTGAATCCGAATGATGAAGAAGCATTCAAGCGAATCATTAATTATCCGGCTCGTGGTATTGGAGATACGACAGTCGGGAAGATTATATCGGCGGCTACCGATCATGGCGTAAGTCTTTGGGCGGCACTCTGTGAACCATTGAGTTACGGACTGGATATAAATAAAGGAACGCATGCAAAACTGCAAGGCTTTCGTGAATTGATAGAAGGTTTCATTGTCGATCAGGCAGATAAGAACGCTTATGAAATAGGAACGAATATCATCCGTCAGTCCGGCATTATCAACGATGTTTGTCAGGACACATCCCCCGAGAATCTAAGCCGTAAGGAAAATATAGAAGAGTTGGTGAATGGAATGAATGACTTCTGCGCTTTGCGGCAGGAGGAGGGTAATCCGAATGTGTCTCTTACCGATTTCCTTTCGGAGATTGCATTGCTTACCGATCAGGATTCCGACAAGGCGGATGATGGGGAAAAGATAACGTTGATGACAGTTCATTCGGCTAAAGGATTGGAGTTTAAGAATGTATTTGTGGTCGGTCTGGAAGAAAACCTGTTTCCCAGTGGGATGGTAGGAGATTCTCCCCGGGCACTGGAAGAAGAACGTCGTTTGTTCTATGTAGCTATTACTCGTGCGGAGGAACATTGTTATCTGTCTTTTGCCAAAACCCGTTTCCGTTATGGAAAGATGGAATTTGGAAGCCCCAGTCGTTTCTTGCGTGATATCGATGTTCATTACTTGCAATTGCCGCATGAGGCAGGAGTGAGCCGTGCTGTCGATGAAGGTGCAGGACGTTTCCGTAGAGAGATTGAAGGAGGATTCACCCGTTCAGCTTCTCCGTCGCGTGCCCCTTTCGGAAGTACATCTTCCGAACAACGTGAACGTCCGAAAGCACAGATCATTGCTTCCAGCGTACCGAGGAATTTGAAGAAAGTTAGTACTGTTAGCCCAAGTAGCGGTGCACAGGCAACCTCTTCCACTTCGCCATCGGTAGCAGGAGTACAGGCCGGACAGATGATAGAGCACGAACGTTTCGGATTGGGTGAAGTGATTAAAGTAGAAGGAACGGGAGACAATGCGAAAGCAACTATTCATTTTAAAAATGCGGGAGACAAACAACTATTATTACGTTTCGCTCGTTTTAAAGTGGTAGAATAAATAATAACACTAAATAGAGAGACTCATGAAGAAACAACTAACAGTAATTTTGCTTTCCGCTTTGATTGTGAGTGGATGTGCGTCGGGGCGTATGGGAAATCCGGGAGCTATCATGGCAGGTGCTTCTATCGGAGGTAGTCTGGGAAGTTCGATAGGCGGACTTATCGGAGATAATAATCATGGCTGGAGGGGCGGTTACCGTGGTTCTGCTATTGGGAATATTGTGGGAACCATTGCCGGTGCGGCTATTGGAAACGCGTTGACGGCGCCGAGGCAAGAGCAAATAGAGGAAGATGCGTATATTCCTGAAGTACGGGAAGTGCGTGTGCAAAAGTATAAGAAACAGCCGCAAGTGCAACAGCCTATTTCTCAACTGAAGTTGCGCAAGATCCGTTTTATAGATGATAATCGCAGTCATGTGATTGATGCGGGAGAAAATAGCAAGATAATCTTTGAGATTATGAATGAAGGGAGAAATCCTGTTTATAATGTAGTTCCTGTGGTAGAAACGGTGGGGAAGGTGAAGCATCTCGGCATTTCTCCTTCCGTGATGGTGGAGGAAATTCTTCCGGGTGAAGGCATCCGTTATACCGCTTCCATTCATGCAGGTGAAAAATTGAAAGACGGTGAAGTGACATTCCGTGTCGCAGTGGCGGACGAGAATGGAATGATTTGTGATTCGCAGGAATTTACCTTGCCTACACAGCGCGGAAACTAGAGTTAAAAGCCCGAAATATTCGGTTTAAATATAGTGACGGTATTTGCCTTGGATAGTGACGCTATCCTAAGCATATACCGTCACTATATTGGTGGGATAGCGTCACTATTTTAATGGCTATTAATAAGGTAGTTCTTTAGATAAGTTTATGTGAATCGAACAATGCAATTGAATGATATTGTAGGGTTTTATAATAATATTAAGTGTCATGTAATCATTTTATTTCGTATCTTTGTTCATATTTCCAATAAAAGCATTAGAGTGGTATGAAAGAGACATTTAGAAGATATCCTATCGGAATACAGAATTTTGAGGATTTACGTAATAATGATTGTGTGTATATTGATAAAACTGCATTAATTTATCATTTGACTCATACAAATAAGATTTATTTCCTTAGTCGTCCGCGTCGCTTTGGAAAAAGTCTTCTAGTCTCTACTCTTGAAGCTTATTTTTCCGGAAAGAAAGAGTTGTTCGAAGGATTGGCTATGGAACAGTTAGAGAAAGAATGGACTGTTTATCCTGTGTTGCATATTGATTTTAGTAGAACGAAATACACCACAATCGAAGATTTGCAAGAGCAATTGAATCTTTATCTAAGCGAATGGGAGAGGACTTATGGGAAAAATGAAGAAGAAACGAGCTATGCAGCCCGTTTAACCGGTTTGCTTCAACGAATCTACCAACAGACAGGAAAGCAGGCTGTTGTATTGATTGACGAATATGATGCACCTTTATTGGATAGTAATAGCGACTCTGCTTTACAAGGACAATTGCGAACTGAAATGCGGAAGTTTTTCAGTCCTCTTAAAGCGCAAGGGCAATATCTTCGTTTCTTGTTTCTGACAGGAATCAGCAAGTTCAGTCAGATGAGTATATTTAGTGAGCTGAATAACTTGCAGAATATCAGTATGAGCGATGATTATAGTGCTATTTGTGGTATTACAGAGCAAGAGTTGCTAAGTCAGATGCAACCGGATATTGAGAGGATAGCTCAAGCGAATAATGAAACCTATGAAGAAGCTTGTCGGCATTTGAAACGGCAGTATGACGGTTATCATTTCAGCAAGATTTGTGAAGATATTTACAATCCGTTCAGCCTTTTCAATGCATTTTCGCAAAGAGATTATAAGAGCTTTTGGTTTTCTACCGGCACGCCTACTTTCTTGATTGAAATGTTACAGCGAATGGACTTCAGTCTTACTCTATTGGAAAAGATGGAAGTGAAAGACGAAGATTTTGATAAAGCGACAGAGGTTATTACCGATCCGATTCCTGTACTTTATCAGAGTGGCTATTTGACTATTAAAGGATATGAACCTCTCTTTCGTACATATACATTAGGTTATCCCAACGAAGAAGTTAAGATAGGCTTTATTGAGACTCTGATCCCTTCCTATCTCAATCAACCGACACGTGAAAGTAATTTTTATGTAGTCTCTTTTGTAAGAGACCTGATGAAAGGTGATATTGAGCAGTGCCTTCTTCGTACTCGTTCTTTCTTTTCTTCTATACCTTATGATTTGGAGAATAATCAGGAAAAGCACTATCAGACTATTTTCTATTTGTTATTCCGTTTGATGGGGCAATATGTGGATGTAGAGGTTAAGAATGCTATTGGTAGGGCTGATGTGGTAATCAAGATGCCTGATGCGATTTATGTGTTTGAATTTAAGGTAGACGGAACTCCCGAAGAAGCGTTGGCACAAATTAATAGTAAACAGTATGCCATTCCTTATGAGGTAGAGCATCGCAAGGTTGTTAAAGTTGGAGTGAATTTCGATAGTACAACGCGGACTTTGGGACAGTGGAAGATAGAATATTCTTAGTAGAAAGAAATTGAAGCATATATACTTGAAATCAAACATTTTCTGCTTACCTTTGTTAGCTTGAAACAAGATAACAAGAAAGGAGACGAACTTATGTCAAGTAATTATATTCGTTTCGATTGGGCTATGAAACGTTTATTGCGTAATAAAGCCAATTTTGCAGTTCTTGAGGGCTTTCTAACTACTCTTTTGAATGAAAAGATAATCATTCGGAAGCTTTTAGAGAGTGAAAGCAATCAAGAAGATGAGTTTGATAAGTATAATCGTGTAGATATGCTTGCTGAAAACTCGAAAGGTGAACTTATTCTGATTGAAGTTCAGAATAATAATGAGTATGCTTATTTTCAACGTATGCTGTTTGGTACTTCAAAATTAGTAACCGAGTATATTAATCGTGGAGAAGGTTATGATAAGGTACGTAAAGTATATAGTGTCAATATTGTCTATTTTTCTTTAGGTAGTGGCAAAGATACCGTATATCACGGTAAAACGGAATTCCGGGGAATTCATCAGGGAGATATGCTTGAACTGACTCCTTTTCAAAAACAAACTTTTAAAGTGGATACAGTAAGTCAACTTTATCCTGAATATTATATTTTGAAGGTCAATGATTTTAATCAGGTAGCTAAAAGTCCGTTGGAAGAATGGATCTATTATCTGAATACAGGTGATATTCCTGATAGTGCGACTGCTCCAGGTTTAACAGAAGCCCGTGAACGATTAAAACTTGACAAGATGACTAAAGCAGAGCTTGATGCTTACTATCGCCATTTGGATAATATTGTCATATTAAAAGATAATATATTCACTGAACGTGCTGAAGGACGCGCAGAGGGTCATGCTGAAGGGCGTGTAGAGGGTCGTATGGAAGGTATTAATGAAGGTCGTCTGGAAGAGAAAAGGGAAGCTGCAAGCAATATGAAGTCTTTAAATATTCCTCTCGATGTTATTTCGCAAGTCACAGGTTTGTCTATAGAAGAGATAAAGGCGTTGTAATAAACGCCTTTATATAATTGTTAGTATCCTATATCATCTTAGACATGATATAGGATTTTTTATATATAGAAGTCTTGAAATGAGAACATACATAAAAATAGGATATTTTATGCGTTTCTCCTGCTTGAATTTAAGACAGAGTCTTGTATGCAAATAAATATGTGAGTAATTAGGGATTATGGAAATCCGTGGTGCTTTATTTTATATTATTTGGATGCTTATTGTTTGCTGTAAAGAGATTATTTGCGGATATTCGTTTGATTATTTGATAAGTACTTTCTTTTTGCTATATTTGATTTGGATGGAATATAGTGTGAAATAGCTGAAAATATACCGATAAATTTGGGTCTCACCGATGAATGTATTGTTCCTCGGTGAGGAAGGAAGCGACGCACACCGGGCAACGAGTCGTTCCTCGGTGAGGAACAAAGCTTAGTTAGCGGTAAATAATTCGTTTTTTATCCCTTATTTATGTAATATTTAGTCTGAAAACGGTATATTCTTGCATTGATTTATGCATTTATTTCTCTTCTTGCTTTTATTTTGATTTAATATTTATAGAGTGAATCTTAAAAATAGACTAATTTCTTTGGTTGGAAAGATTATTTTTGATATAACCAAAAACTCAAAATAGTTTTTATATTGTCTGTCAATTATTGCAAATAATGCTACCTTTGTGCTATTCAAACAGATAAAATAAGTCACGCTATGAAATTACTAACGAAACTAAGCGGTACAATTACATTTAAAGATAAACAAAAGATGCGCCTTTTGCTAATAATATTTATTCTGGAGATAGTATTATTTTTCATTCTAGGACAATTATATTGTGAGGCTAGAAAAAAAATGTTCAGTGAAAGAGTGGAAAGTGTTTTTAAAGCAGTTTTTTTGCAACATTTACAAGAAGATGCTTTTGATGGTTATTTTTACACTAGTGGGAGGAAACAGCGATTGGAGGAGTATCCTGATACGGTTTATATAACAGATGAAAGTGGAAAACGTGGATACTGCTTGGATAAAGAAAAAAGTTCTAAAAATGTAACATCTGATCCACGATTAAGTTTTTTACATACTGCTTATTTATCTAAACATCCTTTAGTAGTGGACTCTTTATATGAAAAATGGCAACTGCATTTGAAGCAGCAAAGTTTGTCTGGCACTTTTGCATTGCAGCTTTTGGTATCCGATAAAGATGAAAATATTACAGAAAGTGTATACCCTGACTCTTTTTTACATGAAAATTGTATACCAGAATTCGATATTACGGCAGGTTATCGTTGCGAGGTTGAAGTAAAAGGCTTTTTCTACTTTTCATTTTTTACTCTTGTGGGTGTAAGAGGCTTTGTTTATGGCTTTATTTATTGGCTGTGTGCAGTTATTATTAATATAGTGATATTTTTTAGAAAGAGATGGCAAAAGAACATTGTTGTTCCTACCTCTGTTCATATTTATCAAATGGACCAAGATATTATGTTTGATGCAGATTTGAGAAAGCTTATATTTGGTAAAGAGGAAATTCAGATACCACCACAAACAGCTATTTTATTAAAACATTTTTTAGAAGCTCCAGATTACATATTGAAAGACAAAGAAATCAAGAAAATATTTTGGTCGGATAAATCAAATAATGATCCGAGACTTCATAATGCAATAAGTCGTTTGCGAAGAGTTTTTGAGAATGTTCCATCTATTGAGATTCAAAGGTATGAAAATATTGGATATCAATTACAAATTAGAAGGAACAAATAAGAAACTATAATTTCCGATGAAATGGGATTTTTTTGAATAAGAGCCTTATCTCTATGATAGTATATATAGTAGATAGATTCGGTTAGATAGAAATGGATAGATTAATCTATTGGTGGTTGTAATCCAATTGCCTACTTTCGTTTCCATTAATTAATCGATAAAACTATAGTATATATGAAGAAACTATTATTCTTTTCTATTCTGATGATGGCGGTTCTTTCTGTAAATTACTCATTAAAAGAACCTCGAGTAAATACATTATTATTAGATAATATTGAAGCTTTGGCGGCTGATGAGCAAGATGTGCCTACTAATTGTTGGGGCAGTGGTTCCGTAGATTGTCCGGTTACAAAAGTTAAAGTAGAATATGTTGCTACCGGATATAGCCTTGAAAAATAGTATAACTCTCCTGTTTCTTTCTTTTTTCTTGTTTATCTCTTGTGACCATAAGCATAAAGAATATGCAAAGGGTGTATTATTCTATTCGGGATTTCCGCACGAGAGAGAATTAATAGGAGAAGTAATTGAGCTTGATACAGCCTTGCTTCGTTATCCGTTTAGGATACGAATCGAAGGAGATAGAGTCATTGTGATGGATTTACATGGTCTTGATCATTATGGACATTTATTCCAATATCCCAGTTATCAGTATTTATCTTCTTTTGGCAAGCGTGGTGATTCACCTACGGAAATGTTATCATTGGAGAACTTTCGTTTACAGAATCATGTAGTCTGGACATTGGATGCCAATAAAAGTGAATTAACTAGGTTAGACTTTTCTTCATCCGGTGATTCACTGCTTCGTGACGAAACGGTAACATTGGATGAAGATATACTTCGACCACTTGATTTTGCTATATATAATGATTCAATGTTTATTATTCCTGATTATTCCGGTGAAAATCGTTTATGTCGAGTTAACTGTAATGGTAAGCTTATAGATAAGATAGGAATTATTCCGACTATTGATGAAAAAGCATTGGAAAATGCTCGTCCGGCGTTAGCCCAAGCATGGAGGAGCTTCCTTGACTACAATCCTAACAATGGAATACTGGCGGTAGTCACCCAGTTGGGAGAAGTCCTTGAGGTCTATAATTTGAAAGATAGTACTCATGTTGTTCGTATAGGTGAGTATGGCGAACCTGAATTTAAAATATCAGATGGATATGGTATACCAACGGGTATTATGGGATTTAGTGATGTACAAGTAACAGATAGTGCCATTTATACTGTATTTCATGGAACGTCTTTTAAGGAGATCGCAAGACAAAGCGGAAGGCTTCCTGATGGAGGAAAATATATTTATGTATTTAGTTTGAAAGGAGAACCGTTATGTAAATATGTGCTCGACCATTATATATATGGTATTTGGGTGGATGAAGCTACGAAAACGATAATAGCGACAGATGTAAATAATGATGAGCCAATACTTAAGTTTAACTTTGGCTGAATGAGATAATTAACTTGATTAAAAGGAGCAGGATGATGAGTTTGTTTATCTTGCAGGATTTGCTTACATATCACCTGCTCCTAAATCTTTAAAAAAGATTCGGATGCAAACATAAGAATAAAAATTAATGTAGCAAACTATTGCTATTCTGTTGAAATGATAGATGCAGAAGAGAAAAATAAAATGTAATTTAAAGATTATTGAAGAATGAAAAAGAAAGTATTAGGTGTGATAGCAGTTGTTGCTGTCGCTGCTATTGCGGGATATAATGTATATACTTCGCAGAATGATGTGAAGTTGTCTGACTTGGTGTTGAGCAATGTGGAAGCTTTAGCTAATGCAAAAGAAGGTGGAAATGAATGCATAGGTTGTGTTTATACAAGATTGCAAATTTGTCGAACGTTAGGAGATTGGGGTGCATGCCTTGGTGAATATCGTCCATATATTTAAATATTATGAAAGCTAAAAGTTTATATGTTGTAGTAGGTATAATTTGTTTGTTTATATCTACATTTAGTATATATAATTGGAATACTAAAAGCTCTTCTGCCTTGTTACTTTGTAATGTTGATGCGTTAGCTAATAATGCGGAAGTGGATTTTGACTTTTGTGTAGTTACATCAGGTATTTGTGTGATATATAGTGATGGGCTAGCTATAAGGGGCTATAAACTATACCAATAAATTCTAATGAAGGTGATGAAAGTGCATGGAAAATATGCTTGTTAACATTTACTTAGAGTTTGAAACTATACTTTCATCAGTATAATTCTGTATATTATTGCTATAACTGTTGGTTTTTAATATCCTCTTGGGATTGGGGCTGAATAAAAAAGGTCGAAAACTTGATTTTTACCCCCTCTACAGGTATCTGGAGAAGGGGTAATTGTGAAAAAATCTTTTTAGTCAGCCCCAATTGAAGTGTATTGACAACTTCTAGATTTGTTATGCATAAATAAAGCCGATTAAAATATAGCTTTATAAAAATATTCTATAAACTATTATGAATTTAGTATATTATGAAATTGAAATATGTTTTTGTGTTGATTTTCTTTTGTGCATGTAAAAATGTTAAAACAGACTGTCAAATAGACGATTTGTTTACGAATAGGATATTCTTGGAATATGAAAAGATACCATCAAACGGTTATATTTGGGGAACTCCAATGGATATGATATATTGTGATTCAGCAATTATTGTTTTCGATGAGAAGTCTGAAGATGGTTTATTTCATTTGGTCGATTTGAATGATCTAGATTCAATATATGATTTCGGAAAGAAAGGGCAAGGTGTTAATGAATTCTTAATGCCTTTTGATATACAGTTATTTGGTAAGAGCTCCATAAGTGTTTATGATTTATATAAAAAGACTTTGAATGTTATGAACATATCAGATGTGAAAAATCGAATTTCGAACTTTTCAGTTTTAACTAAAGATACTATTCCTGGGACTATTAAAGTGTTTCCTACAGCATTTAATACTTTTGTATCTTTGGGATTTTACGAAGACTGTATGTTCAGACTTTGGGGTACTGGACTAATAGAAGAAGAGCATTTTATGGAATATCCATATAAAGATGGAGATGAGAAACAAATAGCAAACAGGTTGCGTGGTATGGCTTATCAAGGTATTATCCGTTTAAATCCATTTATGGATAAATTTGTTTATGCAGTAAATACTTCTGAAATTATTCATTTTTATAAAATAAATAATACTGATATTTCTTTAATAAAGAAATATGAAATGAACTACCCTATTTATAAAACTCAAGTTGAAGGGGACATGCGAGCTGCCCCAATTTCATCTTCCAATAATAGTACATTTATAAGTTTGTGTATTTCTCCTAAATATGTATATGGACTTTATTCAGGCAAAAATTTTAAAGAAAATGGTTTAGAAACACTTGCAGGAACAATAATTTATGTTTTTGATTGGAATGGAGAAGCCATAAAAAAGTATGAACTGAATGTGCCAGTTACACTGATTAGTGTGGATAATAAAGATGAGATGTTGTATGCTTTCTCTAATATGCCTGATCCTGAATTAATAAGATTTAAAATAAAATAGATAAACATATGTATAGAATGATTGTTATCCCTCTGATTTCTTTTGTTATATGTTTTTCTTTGTTTTCATGTTATGAGCATGATGAAAAAAAAATAAAGAGGTTAGTTGAAGAATGGACTTATAAGGAAATAGATTTTCCTAGTGTTCCTATTTTTACGAAATTTGCTAGAGATACAATTATGGGGTATTATGAAAGAGATTGTGACTACAAAATATTAACATATGTCGATTCAATCGGTTGTATGCGGTGTCACTTAAGTTTTAGTGCATGGAAACCTTTTATTGAATTGCTAAAAGATACTTGTCCTTCATGTAATGTTCTTTTTTTTATTCATCCTATGAGCAGGAAAAATATTGAGTATTTACTAACGAAAGAAGGCTTTGATTATCCTGTATGTATTGATGAGCATGATAGTATCAATAAGTTGAATCATTTTCCTATAGAAACGATCTTTCAAACATTTTTGTTGGATAAGAATAATAGGGTAGTTGCTATTGGCAATCCTATTCATAATCCTAAGATAAAAGAACTTTATTTGAATATTATTACAGGGAAAAAATCTCTGTTGAAGGAGATTGATAGTAGAACTCCAACAACAGTTGTTTTATCTACATATCAGTTCAATATAGGAACTTTTAATTGGGGAAAAAAGCAATTTGTAGAGTTTTCATTTACTAATTCAGGTGATAATCCGTTTGTTGTAGAAGAAATTTATACTCCATGTGGGTGTACTACAGTGGAATATTCTAAAGAACCTGTTCAACCAGGTGGAAATTTGAAAGTGAAGGTGGAATATCAAGCTGAACATTCTGGGCATTTCGATAAAACGATAACCGTGTATTGTAATGCAGAAGGCTCTCCGTTCCATTTGAAAATTAGTGGAAATGCAAAATGAATAATTAAGAAAAGGTTTGATGAAGTATTTGGGATATATTCAATTTATAGTCTTGGTGCTGTTTATTTGGCTAGGATGGCAAATAATAGATAGGATTACATTCAGAGAAGAAATGATAACTCCTCTCGGAGCTGCTTTGCAATCTGCTAAAAACAACAGGAAAGAATTGGAAAAAGTACTCCGTCATTATCAAAAGAATCCTGCTGATAGCCTAAAATACAAAGCTGCTTGTTTTCTAATTGAAAATATGCCTTTTTACTCTTATTCAACAAGCAAGCAGTTAGAAAACTATAAGTCTTATTATGCATGGCTGAAAAAGAGTAGAGGACAGACAGCGAAACAGGTTGCGGATTCAGTCAAGAAAGTATATGGTCCGTTAGGAGAACCTGAAAAGAAACATGATATAAGAGAAGTGGACTCCGCATATTTATGTAACAATATTGAATGGGCATTTAAAGTTTGGCGAGAACAACCATGGGGCAAAAATGTTTCTTTTGAAACTTTTTGTGAGTACATATTGCCATATCGCATTGAGGATGAAACACTCGAATATTGGCGTGAAATGTATTATGAAAAATATAATTCATTGCTGGATTCATTAAGGATGTCTGATGTTTTGGATAAAGAAGACCCTATTGTTGCTGCAAAATATTTGAGAGACAGATTATTGGATAAAGAACATTATTTTACTTCTACATCACCTGCGCTTATGGGACATATTGGTCCTAGATATGTACAATATATATCTGGAAGTTGCAGAGAGGCAACGGATTTTGGTATCTATTTGTTCCGATCCTTAGGGATACCCTGTGGTGTTGACTTTGTACCTATGCGTAGTGGCGTGAATGCCGGACATTTTTGGCTAGTTGCATGGGATAAGAATCAAGAAGCTTTTGCTGCTGATTTTCCAAAAGCCTTTGAACGACAATGTGAAAATATGTGGTATAAAGAGGAGAATACGGCCAAGGTATATAGGAATACTTTTTGCGTCAATAGAAAAATGTATGAAGAAATGAGAAAGTATGAAGAAGAACTATACCCATTTTGGCGTTTACCAAAGTTTGTAGATGTAACTCGTGAATATGCTTATTATTATAAAAAAGAATTAAAAATACCTCCATCAAAAATATATAGAGAAAAATGTAACGGGAAGATTGCTTATTTGTGTGCAAGTAAACGGGATAAATGGGTTCCGGTTGCTTGGACGGAATATGACGTCAACAACATGACATTCAGGAATATAAAAAAAGGAATGATTATGCGGATAGCAACTTATGAGGAAGGAGTGCTCCATCTTGTAACGGATCCTTTTTATGTAGATCCGCATATCAATGAACTTCATTTTTATTCAAAACATGAAGAAATTCAAGATGTAGTATTGTATTCTAAGTACAATATTTTTAAAGGAGAAATTCATCTTAGAAGAAGAATGTTGGGAGGGGTGTTCGAAGGGAGTAATCAGCCTGATTTTTCAGAGAAGGATACTTTGTTTATGGTGCAAAAGGTGCCCGGTCGTTTGAAAACGGTTGTACGGAGTTGGTCAGATAAGAAGTATCGTTATTTTAGATATTTTGGAGCCAAGAATACGTATTGTAATGTGGCTGAAGTTGAATTTTATGAATGTAATGACACTTCTGCTTTGAAGGGAAGCATTATAGGAACTCCTTTGGAGGATACCGATAAAGGATTGAATTATTACAATGTTTTTGATGGCAAAACTAAGACTTCTTTCAACTATTCCAGACCGTCCGGTGGTTGGAGCGGGTTAGATATGGGAAGGAAAGTACGGGTAGATAGAATAGTTTATACACCACGTAATAGAGATAACTATATTCGCCCTGGGGATACATTCGAGTTATTATATTGTGATAAGGAGTGGAAATCAATGGGAAAGAAACAAGCTCTTTCTGATTCATTGGTTTATTCGGGTGTTCCTAAAAATACACTTTTATTATTGCGAAATCATACTCGCGGGGTGGAAGAAAGAATTTTTGTTTATGAAAACGGGAGGCAAATATGCAAATAAATAACAAAATCGGGTGGGGGATAAGAATAATATTTTCATGGATGATCTTTTCTTTACATGCATGTTGCAATGATAAAGAGGAGAATGAAGTTATTCCTATATGTATTGCGTCCAATCATTCATTAATGGCATTGGTACCGGATTTTTCTATCCAAACTGTTGGAAATACATTGCATACAAAATATCCGAAGCTATCAAGAAATAAGGAGTTTCCGATGATCGGAATTTTAAAAGTAGATGGTAAATCTTATCGTTTTATGGGAGGTGATTCGTTGCGTCCTTTTCCACTAGTACCTCTTTCTACAATTAATTGTGGGTGGCCTGCTAGATACTCTTATTTGCATCCAAAGGATGATTGGATGCGGAAAGAATATGATGATAAGGAGTGGTATAACGGGTTAGGAGCTTGGGGAGCAGAGAATCGTCCTTATCCTATTCACTCAACATGGACCGTAGCCGATATTTATATTCGCAGACATTTTAACATAAATGATAAAAAGAAATTGGAAGGATATAAATTATATGTTTGTTCTAAATGTGATGACCATGCAGAAATCTATTGTAATGGAGAACCTATTTATCAGGTAGATTATTTTAGCAATAGAATTGAATGTAAACAACTCTCCGATGAAGTAGTTGCAAAGTTACATAATGGCGATAATGTGATAGCCGCACATGGGTGGAATACGAAAGAAAATGCTCTGTTGGATTTTGGATTGTACATGGAAAATAAAACCTATAACGATGTGGATATGGCAATATTGAAACAAATGAATGTACAAGCGACGCAAACTCATTACATTTATCAATGTGGAGATGTTGAGTTATACCTTGATTTTGTTTCTCCTTCTTTGTTACTAGAACAATATTTAATGGGATGTCCGGTAGGTTTTATTTCTTATCAAATTCATTCTGGTAAATCAGAAATTCATGATGTAGAAATTTTATTTGATATAGATACAGAATGGATGTTTGGGAAAAATAGAGTAGAAAGCCTGTCTGAACAGGATTGGTGTACTGTCAAGTCTGATAGCTTGTATATGGGGATAGCTGCTGAAGAAACGGCTTATTCATATAATGAAGGGCATGTGCTGCTTTCGCAGAAACTGGGGAAAAACAAGAAAGATCAGGGTGTATTACTTTTTGGCTTTAATGAAGGGAAGGGTTTGCAATATGAGGGGGAAATTCTACATCCTTATTGGAATAAGGATGGAAAAAGAGAATTGAAGGATGCTTTGTTGTTTATCGGTGACAATTATAAGAAATTAATGAGGGAATGTGACAGGTTGGATGGGCAGTTGAACAGGCGAGCTTTTCAAACGAGAATCCCATCGTTTGCACGCCAGATGATTTTAGATTATCGAAAATTTATATCGGAGCATCGTTTTGTAATGTCTCAAAGTGGTGATTTGTTTTGTTTTGGAGATACTTTGGCCAATGTGAGAGAATCTTATAGTAACTTTCCGATTTTATTGTCTCTTAATCGTATGGATTGGATGAAAGGCCTTTTGGAACCGGTTTTTGAATATTGCGAGAATGATTATTGGAGGAAAAGTTATCCTCCTTATGATATAGGAATCTACCCAATTGCTAATCGTCAGGTGAAAGTTGATGATTATGCAGTGGAGATGGCTGCTGACATGTTAATAATGATAACTGCTATTGTAGAAGCAGAACAGGATTTCGGTTATGCTGATGCGCATTGGAATCTGTTGTGTTTATGGGCGGATTATTTGCGGGAGAAGATGAAGAAAGAAGTTTATCCCTGTGGAGGGTTGTTGAATGAGGATGATGAACGTGTGAAATGCGTGTTGGGGCTTATGGCTTATCGTAAACTAATTCAGCTGAAAGAAAGCGTATGAAGATTTCACTATTCATCGGATGCCCGGATGGGGAAATTTTAAGAGAAATGATATACTGGTTTTTAATTTTCCTTATCAGAAAAATCGTTGGGATAGAATTATGAAGAAAATCAAATGAAAAATGAAACATAAATTGATAAAAACCGATATAGCCTTCACCCTTCACAACTCCTTATTCATGAGGGATAGCGGGTGAAGGGCCACCTTTCACCCATCCTTTACGGATAAGTGTTGTTTTGTAAAATCTAAAGTTGTGCTTTAGGAGTTGCAAAGCATAGCTTTAACCTGCTTAAAGCGGTGCTTTACAAAAGTCTAAAAGTTTGTTTCAATCATCTAGCGTCTTTTTCACAAACATCCCGATGTTTGTTTCAAACCTTAGGAAGAAAAAACAAGATGCTATGAGCATAATTGAATTAGCTATAATGAAAATCGGATTAGCTATAAGAAGAAACTGGTGAAGAGGTGGTGAAGGAATCCCCTTCACCACCTATCCCCGATGAATAGGGAGAAGTGAAGGGTGCAGCTATAATCACTATAGATAGGATTTAAGCATGAAAAAAGTTGAAATTGATACGAATGACAAAAAAGAATATGGTAGATGTGATAACTCTTACAGGAGTTGAAGCCATCTTGAGCGTAGTATTTTTATTTCGATGATGGCTCTGTTTGGAACATATTATTGGAAAAATAATCAATATGGTGCTTGTAAGGAATGGTATCGTAATAAGATGTTATATAATATAGGTGCATATCAATATAAGAGAAAAATTAAAAGATTAAATAAGATAGATCGGAATAATAATTGTATGTAATAGAAAAGAATAACATTCTGTTTTTAGGAAAAATACTACTTGGAAAAGAGAAGGAACAAATAAAAACTATAATTTCCGATGAAATAGGCATTTTTTGAATGAAAGCCTTATCTCTATGATAGTGTATATAGCGGATAGATTCGGTTAGATAGAAATGGATAGATTAATTTATTGGCAGTTGCAATCCAATTGCTTACTTTCGTTTTCATTAATTAATCGATAAAACTATAGTATATATGAAGAAACTATTATTCTTTTCTATTTTGATGATGGCGGTTCTTTCTGTAAATTACTCATTAAAAGAACCTCGAGTAAATACATTATTATTAGATAATATTGAAGCTTTGGCGGCTGATGAGCAAGATGTGCCTACTAATTGTTGGGGCAGTGGTTCCGTAGATTGTCCGGTTACAAAAGTTAAAGTAGAATATGTTGCTACCGGATATAGCCTTGAAAAATAGTATAACTCTCCTGTTTCTTTCTTTTTTCTTGTTTATCTCTTGTGACCATAAGCATAAAGAATATGCAAAGGGTGTATTATTCTATTCGGGATTTCCGCACGAGAGAGAATTAATAGGAGAAGTGATTGAGCTTGATACAGCCTTGCTTCGTTATCCGTTTAGGATACGAATCGAAGGAGATAGAGCCATTGTGATGGATTTACATGGTCTTGATCATTATGGACACTTATTCCAATATCCTGGTTTCCAGTATTTATCTTCTTTTGGGAAGCGTGGTGATTCACCTACAGAAATGTTATCAATGGAGAACTTTCGTTTACAGAATCATGTAGTCTGGACATTGGATGCCAATAAAAGTGAATTAACTAGGTTAGACTTTTCTTCATCCGGTGATTCACTGCTTCGTGACGAAACGGTAACATTGGATGAAGATATACTTCGACCACTTGATTTTGCTATATATAATGATTCAATGTTTATTATTCCTGACTATTCCGGTGAAAATCGTTTATGTCGAGTTAACCGTAATGGGAGGCTTATAGATAAGATAGGGATTATTCCGACTATTGATGAAAAAGCATTGGAAAATGCTCGTCCGGCATTGGCTCAAGCATGGAGGAGCTTCCTTGACTACAATCCTAACAATGGAATATTGGCGGCAGTAACCCAATTGGGAGAAGTCGTTGAAGTTTATAATTTGAAAGATAGTACTCATATTATTCGTATCGGTGAGCATGGTGAACCTGAATTCAAAGTATCAGATGGATATGGTATGCCAACAGGTATTATGGGTTTTAGTGATGTACAAGTAACAGATAGTGCCATTTATACTGTATTTCATGGAACGTCTTTTAAGGAGATCGCAAGACAAAGCGGAAGGCTTCCTGATGGAGGAAAATATATTTATGTATTTAGTTTGGAAGGAGAACCGTTATGCAAATATGTGCTCGACCATTATATATATGGTATTTGGGTGGATGAAGATACTAAAACGATAATAGCGACAGATGTTAATGATGATCAGCCGATTGTAATGTTTAGTATTAAATAGGTAAAGTAGCAATTTTGCTGCAATATTATTATAAATGAGAAATTATGTTAGTTATAACTATTTTGTATTATGGTTAAGGGTGTAGTTCTAATATTGGGAGTAGTTTGTTTTACATTTTGTGGATGTAAAAATGATCAACTATCAACGGAAATTGAAAAGATAGTAAAAGAATGGACAGGAAAGAAAATTATATTTCCTCAAGATGTTTTTTGTAAATCGATTGATAGGGATACTTTGTGTATTTCTCCCAATTCTACGCCTTATAAAATACTAGTATACACAGATTCAATAGGATGCACTAGTTGTAAATTACATTTGTATAAATGGAATGCTATTATTAAGGAAGTTAATGACGAAATGGCAGGTTTTGTTAATTTTCAATTTTATTTTCATCCTAAAAATATCGAAGAAATATTCTTTTTATTTAGAAAGGACTCATTTAAATATCCTTGCTATATGGATATATGTAATCAACTTGATAAACTCAATACATTTCCCAAAGACAGTAGATATCAGACTTTTTTGTTGGATAAATATAATAAGGTCGTTTGCATTGGTAATCCTACAGAGAATCCTCAAATATGGAGTTTGTATAAGCAAATAATAAATGAAAATAAAAGAGTAGAAAAAACAGACTTATATGATAAGTCTTTGATAACATCATTGACAGTTGATACAACTATTTTGGAACTTAAAAATCTGGAAATAAATAAGACTACTACTGCAAAGTTTAGTCTTAAAAATATTGGACCTAACCCTTTGGTGGTGAATAATGTAACTACTACATGTGGTTGTACAGTACCTAACTGGTCAAAACAACCGGTTTTACCTAATAAAACAACCGATATTGTAGTGCAAGTTACTCCTAATAAAGAAGGATATTTTAAGAAAAATGTTACAATATATTGTAATATAGAAAGAAGATATGTTAAACTTGTAATACAAGGTAAGGTAAATAATCAAAGTAAATAAAAGCTATATATTAAGTAAGGAGGTGTTATTTATGTGAAAAACAAAGAAATGAATAATGATTTTTATATTAGGTTTTAATCTTAAAAAAAATAGATAATGAAGAAATTTTTGTTTAGTGGAATATGTGTTTTAGCCATAGTAACTGTGGCGGTATTGAATATCAAAATAGATTTAGGTTCTCAATCTTCAACGTTATCATTGTTTAGCTTGGCTAATATAGATGCACTAGCTGGAGGTGAAACTGATGTGTCAGGTAGTAGAACTCCTGACTATAGTTGGACTAGTGATGAAGAAACTCATTGGGAGGATGGGTGTCTTGTTACAACCTATAATAGCCATATCGGTTGTCTTAGTATTAATAGTGACAGATGTTATTCGGGTGTTACTACGATGAGGAATAGAGATTGTCCAAATTAACTAGGTTTTAAACATCAGATATCTATTACTAGGTATCTGATGTTTAATTAATATGTGGCGATTGGTCGTCTTGTTACTTTCTAATAATACGTTCTTTTTAATAAAAGAAACATAATTATAGCTCGTTTATGAAAAAAAAAATTGTATATATTTTTTTTATTATTGTTGGTTTCATGCAATAATCCTCGTAATAATTCTTTAAAAGAAATAGAAGATAGGAATCTTACTTTGTTGGAATATGACTATTGTAGTAAGAAGAATCATTTGCATGAATTTGATTCTGTAACTTTTGTTCCATTAGAAACAAATGAGAGATCATTAATATCTAGTATAACTAAGATATTGTATAAGAATGAGACATATTATATTTTTGATAAAGTCCAAGCTATGATCTTTTTATTTGACGATAATGGTTCATATATTACTAAAATTCATAATATAGGGAGTGGACCAGGAGAATATGCTGATATATCAGACTTTGATATAGATGCAGATTTAAATATATACATATCATCTATTGTAGGACGAAAAATAATAAAATATAAATATCCTGATTACAAGCTGTTTACAGAATATAAAACTAATGCAACTGTAATGGAAATAGCTGTTGATGAAAAAACGGGAAAGATATGGGGAACCAATATATTTCAGACTGAAGACGGTATTTGTTTAGGATTTTATTCGAATGAGAAATTTGTTCCGGTAATAGCATCTAGAGGTATTGCAGATAATGCTAATACTCCATTTAAAGCCCAAAGTTTTTATAAATCAGGGAATCATTTATTTTTTAATCCTAGATATTCTCCATATATTTATATGATAGATAATGATGAAGTAAGCAAATATATGAAAATAATATCGGATGATTTTGTAGATAATTCAGATCTTGAATTAGAAAAGGACTTTAAAAAGGAAAGAGGGGTAAGAGAACAATATTCTACTAATGAGTGCCTAATTTCAGGTGTTAATTCATTCTATCAATGTAAGGGACATTTTCTGGCCGAAATATGGAGAAACCATGGAGCACCTTTACTTTTGGAATATGAAGCAAAAGAGAAAGAAGGTTATTTATTTTGCCCTCTTTTGGACCCTCAAATAAAAGCATTTACGAAGATTGCAGCAGTTTCTTCTGATTTTTATATAAGTTATATTAATGCTCAGTCTTTTTTGAATAATTATGAGGAGACTGTTACTCGTAAATATAATTTGGTTGATGATAGTAATCCGGTATTAATGAATATATATGTGAAATAAAAAAATACATTTTTTAGCGTTGTTTTGACCTATGATAAATGAGAAAGGTCAGTAGAGAACATGAACAGGAAATACTAAGTAAATGAGGATTAATTTATGCTTAAGAAGCTTTGTATATATATTCCATCTATCCTTGTTTTGTTATTTGTGTTAGAATGGCAATATGCAAGAAAGTATTTATTCTACGAAAAAAAAACTATGCTCCCTTTAGAAGTTGCTTTACAGGCGGCAGGTGGAAATAAAAAAGAACTTCAAAAAGTACTTCACTATTATAAGAAGAATCCTATTGATAGTCTAAAATATAAAGCAGCTTGTTTTTTAATAGAGAATATGCCTTTTTACATTTATTCTAGTGGAGAACAATTAGAGAATTATAAGTCTTATTATGCTTGGCTAAAAGTACGTAAGGGTAAAACTGCGCAACAAGTTTCGGATTCAGTCAAGAAAGTCTTTGGTGCAATGAAAGAACCTAAAAAGAAACGCGATATTATGGAAATGGATTCTGCATATTTGTGCCATAATATTGATTGGGCATTTAAAGTTTGGCAGGAGCAACCGTGGGGAAAGAATATTTCGTTTGAAACATTTTGTGAGTACTTATTGCCTTACCGAATAGGGGATGAACCGTTAACTTATTGGCGTGAGATATATTATAAGAAATACAATTCATTGTTAGATTCATTGCGGATGTCTGACACCTTGGATAAAGAAGATCCATTAGTGGCAGCCAGATATTTAATGGCGAGATTGCCGGATAAAAAGACATTCTTTACTTCTATAACTCCCTTTTCTTTCGGACATATCGGACCTGAATTTGTACAATATAAAGTCGGTAGTTGTAGAGAATTGGCAGATTTTGAGATTTACTTATTTCGTGCTTTAGGTATTCCTTGTGCAATCGACTACTTACCTGCACGTAATGATACGAATTTCGGGCATCTTTGGACAATAGTATGGGATAAAAACGGAGAAGGATATATGTCCGACTTTATGACATTTTTGACACGTGTTCGCAAATGTGCTTTGTATCGGCAGGGAGGAACTGCCAAGATATATAGATATACATTTAGTGTAAACAGAGAGTTACATGAACAGATGTCACAATATGGAGAGAAGGTACATCCATTTTGGCATATTCCTAAGTTTAAGGATGTAACTTTTGATTATGCGTATTCATACCAAAAGAATCTGGTCATTCCTTTGGAAAAGCAGTATAAAGAGAAAAGGAATGGGAGGATTGCTTATTTATGTGCCAGTAATAGAGATCGTTGGATTCCGGTTGATTGGACAGAATACGATGCCGGTCATTTGGCTTTTCGATATGTTCGTAAAGGGGCAGTTTTAAGAGTTGCCACTTATGAAAAAGGATCATTACATTTCTTGACTGATCCTTTTTATCTGGATAAAGAAACTAATGCCCCTCACTATTATTCCGTCGGGAAAAAGACGCAAGATATGGTTTTGTATGCTAAGTTTAATCTTAAAGAAGAAAGTAGTTTTAGAAACAGAATGATAGGGGGTGTTTTTACCGGAAGCAATCATTCGGATTTTTCGGATGAAGATACACTGTTTATTATACAAAGTAAACCTGATCGTTTGAATACTACTGTAAAATGCTGGTCTGATAAAGAATACCGTTATCTTAGATATATCGGTCGACCTAAAGCTCATTGTAATGTTTCAGCAGTCGCCTTTTATGAGAAAAATGATACTGTTGCTTTAACGGGAAAGATAATAGGAACTCCCGAACACGAAAAACAGAATGGGGATCATGACTATACCAATGTCTTTGACGGGAAAACATGGACTTCTTTTGATTATTCCAAACCCACCGGTGGATGGGCGGGATTGGATTTAGGAAAAGAAGTAAAAGTCGATCGTATAGTTTATACTCCGCGGAACAGGGATAATTATGTTCGACCTGGTGATGTATATGAATTATTCTACTGTGAAAGAGACTGGCAATCTGCCGGGACAATCAAGGCGACTGCCGATTCACTGGTGTTTCGGAATATTCCGGAAAATGCATTATTACTTTTACGAAACCATACTCGTGGAAAGGATGAAAGAATTTTTGTTTATGAAAATGGAGAACAACAATGGAGGTAAGGTTTAATATCAGACAAGTTGTAATGTGGAGGATAGTTTTATTTTCAGGAATTATCTCCTTGATATGTGCTTGTTCTTATTCCGGTAAGAAGGTGTGTCCTCCTTTTGATATTTCTTTCTCCGGACATACGTTGTTGGCTATAGCTCCCGGTTTTACCATAAAGGCAACAGAAGATACTTTAAATAAAACCTATCCGTGCTTAAGATCGGGGAAAATGTTTCCGTTGACGGGTATTTTAAAGGTGGATGGTAAATCTTACCGTTTTTTAGGAGGAGATTCGTTACGTATATCCTCTCTAGCCCCTCTTTCAAACGAGAACCTGGGATGGCAGGGAAAATATTCTTATTTATTTCCGGGCAGAGGATGGGAACAAAGGGAGTATAATGATTCTTTGTGGAATAAGGGTAAAGGTGCCTTCGGTTCGGAAAATGGGAAGTTTCAAGCCCATACAGTATGGGGAGCGAAAAATATATATGTTCGCAGGCACATTACCATTGCTAACAAAGATACTTTAAAAGAACGCAAAGTCTATCTCCGTTATATTTATGATGATCAGATAAAGCTTTATTGTAATGGAGAATATTTGTTAGGAGAAGAAGCATTTCTTCCTCAAACGGGATGCTATCGTTTAACGGATGAAACAGTAGCTCAAATTATTAATGGTGATAATGTTATAGCAGCTTATGGGGGTAATGCGGAAGGTACTGCTTTTTTGGATTTTGGTTTATATGTGGAAAATAAGACTTATGTTGATGTGAAACCTGCAATATTGAAACAAATGAATATGCAGGCTACACAGACTCATTATGTTTTTCAATGTGGAGATGTGGAGCTTCTGATTGATTTTGTTTCACCTTCCTTGTCGGAGAAATGGGATATGACAGGATGGCCTGTAGGTTTTCTTTCTTATCAGATTCATGCAAAAGATGAAAAGGAGCATACAGTGGAAATTCTGTTTGATGTAGATATGGAGTGGTTATTGGGTAGGAGCAAGGTGGATAGTTGGTGTGAACAGAATTGGCGTTTTGCCAAGTCCGACAGTTTATATTTAGCTATGGAGGCGAATGAATCAACTTTCTCTAGTGAGGATGGTCATGTTATTTTATCTCAAAAGTTAAGCGCAAAGAATGAGGATAAAGGTGCATTGCTAATAGGGTATGAGGAAGGGCAGACTTTACAATATGGGGGTGAAAGTTTGTCCCCTCTTTGGAAGAAAAATAGAACAGGCGAAATAAAAGAATTAATGAAATCTGTTGGAGATAGATGGCAGGAACTTAAAGAAGAATGCGATAAACAGGATTGTCAGTGGAGTGCCAGAGCTTTTCAAGTAGGTGGTGAAACATTTGCAGGGCAGATGCTTCCTTCTTATCGTAATTTTATATCTTCCCATAGATTTGTGTTATCATCAGAGAATAAAATATTTTGCTTTGGAGATACTTTAGGTAATATCAGGGAGGCTTATGAGAGTTTTTCTACTTTGCTCTATTTTAATCGTATCGACTGGATGAAAAGCCTATTGGATCCTATATTTGAATATTGTGAAGATAATCATTGGGTAAAGAGATATCCGCCTTATGATATAGGTTTGTACCCTATTATTAATAAGCAGGTAAAATTGGATGATAATGCAGTGGCGGTAGCTGCTGACATGTTGATGATGATGGCTGTGATTGTAGAAGTGGAACAGGATTTCAGTTATGCTGATGCACATTGGAATCTATTGTGTTTATGGGCGGATTATTTGCGAGAGAAGATGGAAAAAGACGTTTATCCTTGCGAAGGATTATTAAATGAGGATGATGAACGTGTGAAATGCGTGTTGGGGCTTATGGCTTATCGTAAACTAATTCAACTGAAAGAAAGCGTATGAGCAAAGTGAGGAAAATTTTGGCAATATTAGAGAATCTGGCATTTTTCGTATTCTGCATGGTGCTCATTCTCTTCTTGGTACAACTATTTTGTTTTACCTCGTTTAAAATACCTTCGGATTCTATGGAACCGGTACTAAAGGATGGAGATCGGATACTGGTTAATAAGATGATAAAGGGAGCTAGGTTATTTAATGTGTTTGCTGCTTTAGATAATGAAGACTTCACTATTCATCGGATGCCCGGATGGGGAAACTTTAAGAGAAATGATATATTGGTTTTTAATTTTCCTTATCAGCAAAATCGTTGGGATAGTATTCGAATGGACGTGATGCAGTATTATGTGAAGCGGTGTATCGCTCTGCCCGGAGACACATTGGAAATCAGAGGAGGATTTTATAAGATACGTGGTTGCAATGAACAGGTGGGGAATTATCAGGCTCAACAGTATATTGCAAATTTGCAGCATCCGAAGCAGCACGGGATTGTCTTTGGTACATTTCCATATAACAAACAACTTAAGTGGAATATTCGTGAATTCGGACCATTGCCTGTTCCACAGAAAGGACATGTGGTAGAAATGGACCGCACTACTTATCATTTGTATAAGCAATTGATAGGTTGGGAACAAAAGAAGAAATTGCGTCTGAAAGACGGACAGGTGTTATTGGGAGACAGTCTGATTTCTCGATATCGTTTTGAAAAGAATTATTATTTTGTATCTGGTGATAATATGGCTAATTCGCAGGATTCAAGGTATTGGGGGATGCTGCCGGAAGAATATATTGTAGGCAAGGCTACCCGTATCTGGTATTCAGAAGACAAATTTACGGAGAAACCTCGTTGGGATAGGATGATGAAGAAAATCAAATAAAGGCATATTGACTATCAGATTTAATATAAAATTAGTTACGTATGAAAAAGAAAATTTATTTAAAAATGGCTTTAGGAATTACATTACTAGTGATGATTGGTACTAATATTTGTAATTCGTTTAAAAAAGAGACATTATCTGATTTGGTTCTGTCTAATGTTGAAGCGTTGGCAAATAGTCGTGAGAATGGCGATAAGACTTGGACAGCTCCTAGGACAATTGCATGTGATTATCAGCAAGGTCCGTGGCATACTGCCAGCATAGAAAGAATATGCGAATTTTGTGTAACTCCTAATTCTTGTACACCCAGAGCTTGTGGAATGTAATTAAAAAATGAATAAGTGTATTATTATAATAATGGTAGTTTGTCTTACTGTGTCGTGTACTCATAATAAAACGTCTTTAAGTATCGGCCCCGGAGTTGTCTCTCTGTCTAGTCCACAGGACGTTATCGTTGAAATGACAGGAGAAACTTATGATAAGCTGGAAACTATATTGCAACAGGTATCTTACGTTAAACTATCGGCGATTCCTTTGTTAAGCCGTATTAAAAAGATCCAGATTGCGGATGAACGAATTTATTTATGGGATCTTGTAGTAGGCATTGTATGTTATGATATGTCCGGTGAATTGTTATTTCAATTGAATGCTAGAGGGCAGGGTCCCGGAGAATATACGGATATAAATGCTTTTGCAGTAAATGCTAGTTTGCATCAACTGGTGATTTATGATAATATGAAACAGTCGTTGATGTTTTATTCGACCGAGGATGGTAGGTTTGTCAAAAGTGAGAAGTTTAATAAACCTACACCGGCTGAAATAGCCTATTGGGGAGGATACTTCTTTTATCATAACCGTTTACATCGAAACTATCAAGATGATATTTCTTTGCATTATTACCTGTTAGCGTCAAAGGATGGCATTACCATAGGGAAACGATACTTTAAACATGAAAATAATAAAGAAGACTATCCATTTTCGCCTTCAGGACACAATTTGTATGATAATAATTCGAAGTTGTATTATTGTAGGGATTTTGATAATATTGTTTATCAGATTCATGAAGATAGTGTTGTTCCGCGTTTTCGGATTAATTTGCCGAACCCCTTGCCAGCATCGATGATAGAAGAGAGACCTAATGAAATGAGTTTGTTGCGTTCAGGATACTCCTTAGGTATAACTGATATATATGAGTATGGCGGATTATTGTTTTTTCGTTTTGTGAAGGATGGATATATTTGGTCTTGTTTATATAATGTAGAAGAGAGTAAACAAGTATACTGTGCCAAAAGGATTAAATTTCTGGATTCATCTTTAATTGATACGATTGACGGTATTTATAAGGATTGCTTTTACAGCATATTGACACCAGAGTATCTCGATTATGCTTTTTCTGAAAATCCTCTTGAGGATTATCCGGATTTATTTAAAACGTATGATGTAGAGGGAGATAATCCGGTTATTGCTTTTTATCGGGCAGTAGTCAGATAATTGAAGAACATGAAAGTCAAATTAAAGTTGATAAAAATTGAAAGGAAAGGTATGGCGGGTTTGATAGCACTCTTAGGAGTTGCGTTAATCCTGTGTGTAGTAGCTTTTCCTACTCCGAACGACATATCTGTTGGTGAAATGGCCTATCAAAAACTATGGTTGGGACGCATGACTGTTGTTTTTGCTGTGTGTTGTTTGCCTTTTCTTTGCTTGAATAAGAAACAATATCTGTCTTTTCCGTCAATAGTGACGTGGGTATTGATTATATTGGGAGGGATTGAAGCTATATGGGGCTTGAGGCAAATATATGGTTTCGCTGTTTCTAATCATTCCTTATATGCACTTACAGGGTCTTTCTATAATCCGGGACCTTACTCGGGATATTTGGCAATGATATTTCCGCTTTGCCTGCATGAATGGCTAAATTTGAAAGAAAAGACGGAACGTACATGGATAGAACAGGGAAAGTATTACATGGCATTAGGAGTGATGCTGTTGATTCTTTGTGTGCTACCTGCCGGAATGAGTCGTTCGGCTTGGATTGCCGCCGCCGTATCGGGCGCATGGGTGTATGGAATGCACATTTCATGGGGAAGTAAACTAAAGGAGATTAGAAAGATATATAAGAGAAAAGTTGTGTTGGCCTGTATTGCAGGAAGCATTATATTCATAGTGATTGGTTACTCACTTTTTCAGTTAAAAGCAACTTCCGCCAATGGGCGCCTGTTCATGTGGAAAATTAGTACTCTTGCTATTGCTGAAAGTCCTCTTATAGGACATGGAACTGGGAATTTTGTTTCAGCTTATGGCAGGGCACAGGAGAGTTATTTTGCAAACGAAGAGTATTCGGAAACGGAAGAATTGGTGGCGGGTAGTCCGGAATGTGCTTTTAATGAATATCTTCAAGTAGCAACAGAATATGGGATTCCTTTTTTATTTGTCGTTTTATTAATAATTGCGTTTTGTCTTTGGAAGGGGAGTAGGGAAGGACGAATAGGTCTTTGTGGAGGTATAATTGCAGTGTTGGTATTTGCTTTTTCTTCTTATCCGATGCAGATTCCCGGATTTGCAGTGACCTTCTATTTTCTGCTGGCTGCTTGTGTTATTGGACGCTCGAAGATAATGCTATTATTTTTTATTTCGATAATAATTCTATTAGGGGCATATTATTGGAAAAACAATCAATATGATGCATGTAAGAACTGGTATCGTAGTAAAATGCTCTATAATATCGGAGCATATCAATCAGCTAAAGAAGAATATGAGACGTTGTATCCCGAATTGAAGAATCGGGGAGCCTTTCTTTTTGAATACGGGTATTGTTTGCATAAATTGAAACAATATGATAGCTCTACAAAAGTGTTGAAAGAAGCCATGGAGTATAGTAATGACCCAATGATTCTGAATATTATAGGTAAGAACTATCAGGCAGTAGGAAAGTATGAGAAAGCGGAAGAGAGTCTGATTCGGTCTACGCATCGACTTCCGGGACGAATTTATCCGTATTATCTTCTGGCAAAGCTGTATGCGGAGCCGGAAAACCAACAACCTGAGAAATTAAAGCGTATGGTTGAGGTTGTACTGACAAAAGAACCAAAGGTTCAATCGACAGCGGTAAAAGAGATGAGAGCGGAAGTAAAGAAATTATTGAAACAAATAAACTGATAAATATGATGAAATATGAATGAGCACAGTTAACAATGGTTATATCTTATTCTTATACGAAGATTTATTATTGATAATCAGGATATCGTATTTTAGTTATGTTATTTTTGTAGTTGTATAAAACGTAAAAATAGAACACAATGAGAACAGTAGAAAATAGTTTGTTGCTTTTCCTATCTTGTATGCTATTGATATCCTGTACTGGTAAGAGATCAGATGGAACAATAGTAAATAATGAAGTTGCACTGCAAACGGAAGAAATACATTTTCCTCAACAAGATGTGCTGCAGCTAAAGTCTTATTATTTGTCTTCTCCTGTTCATGGAGATTCTGTGAATATCCTTATCGGATATAATTATAGATTACATTCATTAGATTACCTGGATTTGGAATCAAAACAGGTAACTCAAGTAACGTTGCCCGCCAAAGGTCCTCATGCTATATCTCGTTTGTCAGGCATATATGTACATTCATTAGATTCAGTGTGGGTATCTGATGATTCTGAACATGTTTTTCTCGTTGACAGCAGAGGAACTGTAAAAAATATAGTGGATTTGAGAGAGTATCTGGATGATAAGGAGCAATTATTGATAAATACTAATTATGCCATCCATACTTCCCGTTTATATTATAATAAGAACCGTCAATCTTTGATGTTTTTAACACAAAACTTGTCTTCTAAGGTCTTTGCGGTCAAGGAAGTCTTTATTAATAAAGAGAAAGATGTTGCTATCTATTATTTGTCGCCATCAAATATTATTCCTGATATGAGCGCAGGGTATTCTTATATGTCTTTTCCTAATGTCAATTATGTAGGTGAAAATATTATCTATAATTATCCGGCTGAATCTTCCATTTATACTTTGAATATAGTTACTAATGAACGAAACTCTGTTATGGCAGAAAGTAACTATACTTCTAATATTGTGGCAGAATGTACTTCCGGAAAAGATTATGCTGCATTGGAAAGGCATAGGTTGGAGAATCCTTATTTTTATGATGTAATGTATATTCCTCAATATAAAATGTATGCCCGTTTGCATATTGATAAAGTAGAGTTTGATGCTGATATGGGGATTGAGAAATTGATCAATGATCGTGATTTATATTTAATGTTGTTTGATGATGAGATGAAAAAAGTATATGAAGTAAAGTTGGCAAAACATAGATATAATTATTTTACAGGTTGGTGTGTCTCTTATAGTGGTATTGTTCTTTTTGTAGATAATATGCTGGATACAGAAAATAATACGGATGATTTGACTATAGACTTTGTTTATCCTAAATAGATGATGTGTAATTGATAGCAATAAAGATATTATTATGAGAAAATATGATTGTATATGGTTGATGCTATGTTTGGTTTGGACTGGAACGTCCTCTTGCTCTGACAAAAAAAATAGTGCCGACAAACAGGAACAAGGTGTTTCCACTGTTCTTCCTGATGCTAAGAATGAAGTCACTACTCAAATACTAAAGAGACGTGATTTTCATCACGAATTGGTCAGTAACGGTAAAGTAAGTGCTCTCGGACAGGCTGATCTTCGTTTTGAGACAAGTGAAGTTATTGCTCGTATTTATGTGAAGAATGGTGACCGCGTACATAAAGGACAGAACTTAGCTGAACTTGATAAATTTCGCTTGGAGCAAAAGCTTTCCCAAGCGGAAGATGCTTTGTTGAAAGCCGAGTTGGAACTGAAAGATGTATTGATCGGACAGGGATATACCTCCGAAGATTTTAGCAAAGTTCCTGTGGAAACAATGAAACTTGCGAAAGTGAAGAGCGGATATGAGCAGTCGAGATCTCAATATGAATTGGTGAAAAGGGAAACAGAACATGCTACATTGGTTGCTCCTTTCGATGGGATAGTGGCTAATCTGTTTTCTAAACCATATAATTTAGCTAATACTTCCGAGGTGTTTTGTACGGTTATTGATACCCGTGGGATGGAAGCTGATTTTACAGTGTTGGAGAATGAGTTGGCTTTTATTAAAACAGGTGATAAGGTGATGATTACTCCTTATGCCGGAGGAGATTCGTTTGAAGGCAGCGTATCTGAAATCAATCCATTGGTAGATTCGAACGGAATGGTAAAGGTGAAGGCTGTAGTAAACGGACAAGGAAAACTGTTCAGTGGTATGAATGTAAGAGTAAGTGTCAGAAGAAGTTTAGGGCAACAATTGGTCATTCCTAAAACGGCTGTTGTGTTACGCTCCGGTAAGCAAGTGGTATTTACTTTACAAGAAGGTAAGGCTATGTGGAATTATGTACATACGGGATTGGAAAATGCAACGGAATATGTTGTTTCGGATAAATCACAGAAAGGGATTGAAGAGGGGTTACTGGAAGGAGATACGATTATTGTGACCGGAAATCTGAATCTGGCACATGAAGCGGCAGTAAAGGTCAGTGATTAACGGGTCAGTGATGAGTGATTAGTGGAGTTAATTGATAGATAGAAAAACATGATAAAATTTTTAATCCAGCGTCCTATTGCCGTATTGATGGCTTTTACTGCCTGTTTCATAATCGGGCTAGTGACATATAATACTTTGCCTATATCATTGCTTCCGGATATTGCCATTCCGGAGATAACAATACAGGTGTCTGCCGCCAATACCTCTGCCCGTGAACTGGAAAACACGATTGTGAAACCTTTACGGGGACAACTGATTCAGGTGTCTACATTGAAAGATATTCATAGTGAATCGAGAGACGGAGCAGGTATGATCCATCTGTCTTTTGATTTCGGTACTAATACGGATCTTGCCTTTATAGAGGTCAATGAAAAAATAGACGCTGCAATGAATTATCTTCCCAAGGATACTGAACGCCCGAAAGTTATTAAGGCAAGCGCAACGGATATACCCGTGTTTTACCTGAATCTGACCTTAAAGAATGATAGTGCTTATAGTACGATAGGACAGCAGTCTTTCCTTGATTTGTGTGAATTTGCCGAATCGGTGATCAAGCGAAGGATAGAGCAGCTCGAAGAAGTGGCTATGGTAGACGTGACCGGATTGGTGGAGCGTCAGGTACAGATTGTACCCGATGAGGATAAGCTGGCTATGATGGGGTTTTCCATTGAAGATATTGAATCGGCTTTGGCTGCCAATAATGTGGAGCCGGGTAGTATGACAGTACGCGACGGATACTATGAATATAATATAAAATTCTCCACTCTGTTGCGTACCGCAGAAGATGTGAAAAATATATACCTGCGTAAGGGAGACCGCATTGTCCAACTAAAGGACTTCTGCAAAGTTACTATCGTGCCCGTAAAAGAAAAAGGCGTATCTGTGTCGAATGGGAAAAGGGCGGTGACGCTGGCTGTTATCAAGCAGGCGGACGAGAATATGGATAAGATGAAGCAGTCTCTGGTAAGGACGATGGAGCATTTTAGACAGGTGTATCCTGATATTGATTTTAGTATTAGCCGCAACCAGACAGAATTGTTGGATTACACGATCTCAAATCTGCAACAGAATCTAACTTTAGGTTTCCTTTTTATCTGTCTGGTAGCTGTCCTGTTTTTGGGAGATGTGAAATCTCCGTTGGTGATCGGACTTAGTATGGTAGTCTCTATCGTGATTAGTTTTGTTTTCTTCTATCTGTGTAATATGTCCCTGAATATCATTTCGCTTGCCGGATTAATTCTGGCATTGGGTATGATGATTGACAGTTCGATTATTGTGACAGAAAATATATCCCAATACCGGGAGCGGGGCTATTCATTGCGTCGTGCCTGTATAACAGGAACTAGTGAAGTGGTGACTCCTATGTTAAGTTCTTCCCTGACTACCATTGCCGTGTTTGCTCCATTGATTTTTATGAGTGGTATTGCCGGAGCTATCTTCTATGATCAGGCTTTTTCGGTTACAGTGGGATTGATGGTTTCGTATTTTACTGGTATTATGCTTCTTCCGGTGCTTTATCTGCTGGTCTATCGGACAGGTATTCATACCCGGAAATGGAAATGGCTTTCTTTTAAATTCAATAACCCGATAAAGGATCACACATTGGACCGTTTTTATGATGCCGGTGTAGATTGGGTGTTCCGTCACAAAACGTTTAGTGTATTGTTTTGTGTTGTCTCCATCCCGCTTTGTATATTTTTCTTTTTCTTTATCGACAAGCAGCGGATGCCTGATATAGAAGAGAATGAATTGATTGCCCGAATCGAGTGGAATGAGAATATTCATGTGGATGAAAACAGGCGGCGTGTGGATGAGCTTTTTAGGGATTTAAAAGAACAGGTATTGGAGCACACGGCATCTGTTGGCAGGCAGGATTTTCTTCTGAATCGTGAAAGGGAACTTTCTTCTTCCGAAGCAGAACTTTATTTCCGAACGGAAACATCAGAAACAATCATTCCTTTGCAGCAGGAGATATACCATAAACTGAAAGAACGTTATCCACTTTCCGTTATTTCTTTCTCTCCACCGGAGACTGTATTTGAGAAACTCTTTGTCACGGGAGAACCGGATATCATAGCTGAATTTTACACCCGTAATAAGGCAAAAGCACCGGAAGCGGAAACGATCCGGAATGTGGAGCTGGAGTTAGCCCGTAGGACGGGAATTGCTCCTACAGGCATTGCCTTTGAGAACCAACTGAACCTAAGTATCAATAAGGAGAAACTATTGCTTTACCGTGTTGCTTACAATGAACTTTATAGAGTCTTGAAAACAGCTTTCCGAGAAAATAGTGTGACTATGTTGCATTCTTACCAGCAATATCTTCCGATCAACGTTGCGGGCAGTGAGAAGACGGTGAATGAAATATTACAGGAAGCACTAATACAGACTGAACCGGACAATAGAGGAAACAGAGAGTACATTCCACTCCGGGAACTGGTGACGGTTACTCCTGCCGAGGACTTGAAGAGTATTACTGCCGGACGTAACGGGGAATATGTTCCTTTTGATTTTTATGGCGTACAGGACGGAAACAAACTGATAAAGGAGGTGAAACAAACGGCAGAAGATATGAAAGACTGGGATACTGGATTCTCCGGCAGTTTCTTTTCTAACAGTGAGATGTTGGATGAACTGGTGGTGATTTTATTTATTTCGCTGTTATTGATGTATTTTATTCTTGCCGCACAGTTTGAAAGCTTTTTGCAGCCTTTGCTTGTTTTGGCGGAGATACCGATTGACCTCGCATTTGCACTGCTTTTACTCTGGATTTGCGGACATACGCTGAATTTGATGTCTGCTATCGGGTTGATCGTTACCTGCGGTATTGTAATCAATGACTCTATTCTGAAGCTGGATGCTATCAATGAATTGCGTAAAGCGGGTGTTCCGTTATTAGAAGCGATACATGAAGCTGGCCGCAGGCGTTTGCGACCGATTATCATGACTTCACTGACTACCATCTTCGCAATGGTGCCACTGCTTTTTTCTTCAGATATGGGTTCGGAGTTACAAAAACCGTTGTCTATAGCTATGATAGGAACAATGTCGATTGGTACGACGGTGAGCTTATTTATCATACCGTTACTTTACTGGTTTATTTACCGTAACAAGAAAATAAGTATTAAGTATTAGTCCAAAAATGAGAGTTATGAATAGATTAAAGAAAAGAATTCCTGTTTTCCTTTGTGTCCTCTGTGTCCTCTGTGGTGAATCCCAGCTTCGAGCGCAGAAACACCTGGTATTGGATTTGAACAGGACAATTTCTCTAGCTAACGACAGTTCGCTGGAATCATTCCGTACGCAGAATATGTATTTATCCGGTTATTGGGAGTATAGGACTTTTCGGGCAAATCGGTTGCCTAGCTTGACGCTGGATGTTACTCCGGCACAATATAACCGGGATATTACGAAACGATACGATTCGGGACAGGATTTGGATGTATACCGTACGCAACAGTCTTACTATGCTTATGGAGGATTGAGTGTAAAACAGAATTTTGATTTAACCGGAGGTACTTTTTATCTGGAATCGAATCTTGCCTATATGCGTAACTTCGGAAGTAACAGTGCTACGCAACTTACGAGTGTTCCTATACGAATCGGATATTCGCAAAGTCTGGTAGGATATAACTCCTTCAAATGGGAACGGAGGATAGAACCGTTGAAGTATGAGCGTGTGAAAAAGGAATTTCTCTATAATGTGGAAAAGGTGTCGGAAACGGCTACGAATTATTTCTTCTCTCTGGCTATGGCGCAGGCAGAATATAATCTTGCTAAAGAAAACTTGGCTTCTACGGATACATTGTATCGTATTGGGCAACAGCGTCACCGAATTGCAGCTATCTCACAGGCTGATTTGTTGACATTGAAACTGGATCGTGTGAATGCGCAGAATACATTGCAGAATAAAGCAAGTGACCTGAAACGGGCTATGTTTTCACTGGCTTCTTTTCTCAATCTGGATAAGAATACGCAAATCAAACTGGAACTTCCTTCCCGTCCGGAGATGGTGGATATTCCGGTAGATGAGGCTTTGAGGTGGGGCAGGAATAATAACCCGCAATTGTTGGAACTGAAACAGAATGTACTTGAAGCGGAACGGAATGTGGATAAGACGAAGAAAGAATCTCGCTTTAACGCAAGTGTGAATGCCAGTATCGGTTTTAATCAGGTAGCAGATAATTTTGGAGATGTGTATCATAAACCGATGCAGCAGGATTTGGTGGCAGTCAGTGTTTCTATTCCGTTATTGGACTGGGGTGTTCGTAAGGGTAAGTATAATATGGCAAGAAATAATCTGAATGTAGTGAAGATCTCGGCACGTCAGGATGAGATTAGCATCGAGGAGGAAGTGATTATGACGGTAAGTGATTTTAATATCCAGCAGCAATTGATAGCCAGTGCGGAAGAAGCGTTGGATCTGTCTATACTTGCTTATAATGAGACTAAACAGCGTTTTATCATCGGCAAAGCGGATATAAACAGCCTGACACTTTCACTCAACAGGCAGCAGCAGGCACAACGTAATTTTATCTCTGCCTTGCAGAACTACTGGCTGAATTATTATAAGATACGGAGACTTACGTTATTTGATTTTGCTGCGAAACTTTCACTTTCGGACAGGTTTGATTTTAATGGAGGAAAGTTGGTTAAATGACGAAAATGCAAAATATAGATTCTGAAATAGTAAAATCTCCTAAGGCTTCCGCTTTCACATTGATTGTGGCTTTTGTCTGTGTGGCATTGGTTGGGTTAGCACTCATTCCATTGCTGCCTGTCAAATTGAATCCGTCGCGGACCTTACCCGGCTTCACGGTGAGATTCAGTATGCCCGGTACTTCAGCACGTGTGGTGGAAATGACGGCTACCAGTAAGTTAGAGGCAATGCTTGCCCGTGTGAAGGGTATTCGAGGGATTTCTTCCACTTCAGGAAACGGATGGGGAAGTGTCAGTGTGAATTTGGATAAACATGTGGATGCAGCGGTTGCCCGCTTTGAAGCTTCTACTATTATTCGTCAGACGTGGCCGGAATTACCGGATGGGGTGAGCTATCCGTATATTCAGATGCACAGGCCGGGGCAGAGTAATCAGGGGCCTTTTATGGCATTTACGATCAATGCACCCGCTACTCCTTTCTTAATTCAGCAGTATGCGGAAGAACATATAAAAACGCGTCTTGCACAGATTCCGGGAATTTATAAAATCAATCTTAGCGGAGCTACTCCGATGGAATGGCGATTGGAGTATGATTCGGAACAATTGCGTGCGCTTGGAATAAATACGGATGATATTCGTCAAGCTGTCCGGTTGCATTATCAAAAAGAATTTTTGGGTACTTATGATGTAGAACAGGGTGCTTCGGGCAGACAGTGGATACGTTTGGCATTGGTTCCCGAGCAGGAGGGCAGAGAGTTTAATGCGGAGCGGATAAAGGTAAAAATGAAAGATGGTAAAATCATAGGTCTGAATGAGCTGGTGAAGGTTTCCCGTATGGAGGAGCAGCCACAAAATTATTATCGGATTAATGGGCTGAATTCAATTTATCTGTCGATTGTTGCAGAGGAAACAGCAAATCAATTGGCATTGAGTGAAAAGGTAAAAGCATTTATGGATGATAACCAGCTATTACTTCCGGCAGGATATGAGATTCACACCAGTTACGACGCAACGGAATTTATTCAGGAAGAACTGGGGAAAATTTATTTGCGTACGGGAATGACTGTAGCGATTTTGCTCCTGTTTGTATTGTTGATCACCTTTAGTCCTAAATATCTTTTTTTGATTGTAATCAGTCTGGCTGTTAATATGGCAATAGCTGTCATTCTTTATTATGCGTTCGGATTGGAAATGCAATTGTATTCTTTGGCGGGTATTACGGTTTCATTAAATTTGGTGATAGATAATACAATTGTAATGAGCGATCATTATTTGCGGCGTAGAGATCGGAAAGCGTTTATGTCCATTCTTGCAGCCACGTTGACCACGATGGGAGCTTTGGTTATCATCTTTTTTCTGGATGAGAAGATACGTCTTAATTTACAGGATTTTGCTGCGGTAGTGATTATAAATCTGGGAGTATCACTGCTGGTTGCTTTATTTTTTGTTCCTTCTCTAATTGATAAAATAGGATTGAAACGAAGAAAGAAACCTTCTCTTTCAATAGTTAAATGGAAAATTGGGGAGGTGCGTTGCTTTGTGTGGATACGTTCAAGAATACGTCGGCTTCCGGTTTATTTCAGTCGTTGTTACAGGTGGCTGATACAAATACTTTGCCGTTGGAGGGTGGCGGTATGTATTTTGTTATTGTTGGTATTCGGACTACCGGTATTTCGATTGCCGGAAAAGATGAAAGGTGATGATAGATGGGCGAGAACTTATAATCAAACGTTGGGGACCACCACTTATAAAGAAAAGGTGAAACCGATAGTAGATAAGGTGTTGGGAGGTACTTTAAGGTTATTTGTGCAAAAGGTATATGAAGGGAGTTACTTTTCACGTAATGAAGAGGTAGTGCTTCACGCCAATGCTAATTTGCCGAATGGAAGTACACTTGAGCAGATGAATACACTGATGAAGAGGATGGAAACTTATTTGAGCGAATTTAAAGAGATTAAGCAATTCCAGACATCTGTAGAAAGTGCTCGCAGGTCATCTATCCACATCTATTTTTCGAAAGAACACCAGAAAAGCGGTTTTCCCTATACGTTGAAAGCGAATATGATTAGCAAGGCGCTTCAACTGGGAGGTGGAAATTGGAGTATATATGGTTTACAAGATCAGGGGTTCAGTAATGATGTACGTGAGAATGCGGGTTCTTTCCGGGTGAAAATGTATGGATATAATTACGATGCACTGTATGATTGGGTTGAAAAATTAAAAGCAAAGTTATTGTCTCACCGCCGGATTCGGGAAGTGACGATCGGATCTGATTTCTCCTGGTGGAAAGATGATTATATGGAATTCTACTTTAATCTGAAAAAACAGCGGATGGCAGAGGAGGGGATTGGAGCCGGAAGGTTATTTTCTGCTATTCACCCGATATATGGGCGAAATATGGAAATAGGTTCGGTAATGGCGGAAGAGGGGACGGAAAAGATAAAACTTTCTTCGTGTCAGTCGGAAGATAGGGATGTGTGGGCAATGCAGTTTTATCCTTTTCAAATAGGAGAGAGGGAATATAAGCTTTCTGAATTGGCAACTGTGGAAAAAGGACAGATGCCACAGGAAGTGGCTAAGGAGAATCAACAGTATCGGCTGTGTTTGCAATATGAGTATATCGGTTCTTCGGAACAGGGAAATAAACTATTGAAAAAAGATCTGGAAGAGTTTAACGAGATTCTCCCGATGGGATATACTGCAAAATCGGAGGATAATAACTGGTCTTGGGGTGGAAAGGACAACAAGCAATATCGTTTGCTTTTGATTGTGATTGCTATTATTTTTTTTATTACGAGTATACTGTTCAATTCTTTGAAACAGCCATTGGCAATAATTTTTGTGATTCCGGTATCTTATATCGGCGTGTTTCTGACATTCTATTGGTTCAAATTGAATTTTGACCAGGGAGGATTTGCTTCTTTTGTTTTGCTTTGTGGTATTACGGTTAATGCGAGCATTTATATCTTGAATGAATATAATTCCGTTCGTAAACGCTTCCCGCGTCTTTTACCGCTTCGGGCTTATGTGAAAGCCTGGAATACTAAAGTGATTCCTATCTTTCTGACGGTGACTTCTACCATCTTGGGATTTGTCCCTTTTATGGCAGGCATGGAAAAAGAAGGCTTCTGGTTTCCATTGGCAGCAGGCACTATCGGAGGATTAATAATGTCTGTAATCGGAGTGTTTATTTTCCTGCCAGTGTTTACATTGAAAAAGAAGTGTTTGGTGAAACCTAAAGCTATGCTTTAGCAACTGTAAAGCGTAGCTTTATCCTATCTAAAGCTACGCTTTATAAATCTTACCAATTGTTCCCTGCATTACTGCTACCGATAAGCATCTCCACACGTTGTTTATATAAATTAGCTCCTTCAGCAATATTCTTTCCCGCATCTGCTGTTCCCATTCCGTAGACTACAATAGGGGTTTGCCATGACATTCCCGAATGAATGGCACTTACCTGATAAGGACGTAATAACTCGTCCATCGTGAAGCGGTTTCTGCCGCCACTGCGATACGCTTCGTATTCGGATCCCGTGGTCGTTACCACTGTCAACGATTTGCCGGCGACAGCCGGAGTCTTGGATAGAAAAGTAAAGACTTCATCTTGCCATTTCTTTAGTAATGACGGCGCAGACATCCAATAGAAAGGAAATTGATAGATGACAGCCGAGGCGTCGGAAATGATTTTACTCCATTCATCTACATTGAAAGCGATTTCTTGCGACAGCTCGTAAAGATTGAAAACTGCTACTCCTTCCATGTCACTGACAGCATCAACTAATGCTTTGTTTGCTTGTGATTCCTTGATGTTAGGATGTGCCAGCAGAATCACTACTTTTCTTAAATCTTTATTCATTTTTAATCAGGTATTTAGGATGATATAATACTTACTATAATATATAAGGTGTAAAAATAAGAAAAAGTTCGCGAAAACCAATATCTTAATTAAAAATAAAACAATCCCTCTTTGCTTTTGAATTTGTATTTTTGTACCCACGTTCGTAAAGCGATTAGTCCAGATAATAATTTTATATATGATAGATTTTAACCAGTTCCCTTCTCCTTGCTACATCATGGAAGAAGAACTTTTAAGAAAGAATTTGAGTTTGATAAAAAGTGTAGCCGACAGGGCGGGAGTGGAAATTATTCTTGCTTTCAAGTCGTTCGCCATGTGGCGCTCTTTCCCTATATTCCGTGAATATATCAATCATTCAACGGCCAGTTCGGTATATGAAGCCCGCCTGGCGTTGGAGGAATTTGGTAGCAAGGCGCATACCTATTCTCCTGCTTATACAGAACAGGATTTCCCGGAAATCATGCGTTGCAGCAGTCATATCACATTCAACTCAATGCAGCAGTTTGAACGCTTCTATCCGATGGTGGTTGCAGAAGGAAGTGGCATTTCTTGTGGTATTCGCGTAAATCCTGAATATTCGGAAGTGGAAACCGAACTTTATAATCCATGTGCACCTGGCACACGTTTTGGGATAACGGCCGATTTGCTGCCTGATGTATTACCGCAAGGCATTGAAGGCTTTCATTGTCATTGCCACTGTGAATCTTCTTCTTATGAGTTGGAACGTACGTTGGAACATCTTGAAGCTAAATTTGCCCATTGGTTTCCACAGATTAAATGGTTGAATCTGGGTGGTGGACACCTGATGACTCGTAAGGATTATGATACCGAACATTTGATAAGACTGTTGCAAGGATTAAAAGCACGCTATCCTCATTTGCGCATTATCCTGGAGCCCGGTTCGGCCTTTACCTGGCAGACGGGAGTGCTGACTTCCGAAGTGGTGGATATTGTGGAAAGTCGTGGTATCAAGACGGCTATTTTGAATGTTAGTTTCACTTGCCACATGCCGGATTGTCTGGAGATGCCATATCAACCTGCCGTGCGTGGTGCAGAGATGGGAAATGAAGGAAAATATATTTATCGTCTCGGAGGAAATTCCTGTTTGAGCGGTGATTATATGGGACTGTGGAGCTTCGATCACGAGTTGCAAATCGGAGAGCGTATCGTGTTCGAAGATATGATTCATTATACGATGGTCAAGACAAATATGTTTAACGGAATTCATCATCCTGCCATTGCCATTTGGACAAAAGAGGGGAAAGCTGAAATATACAAGCAATTTTCTTATGAAGATTATCGTGACCGAATGAGTTGATAATCAAAATGATTGTTTTGCGGTAGGTGCAAAGTGAACAGATTTCTGTGAAAAAAGTAGGCAGAATGTTTGCATGTTTACGGAAAATCCCTACCTTTGCAACCGCAAACGAAAAAATGCGGAAATAGCTCAGTTGGTAGAGCATAACCTTGCCAAGGTTAGGGTCGCGAGTTCGAGTCTCGTTTTCCGCTCATGTTTCTTTGAAATGTTGGAACAATAATCTTTGCCCAGGTGGCGGAATTGGTAGACGCGCACGTTTCAGGTGCGTGTGTCGAGAGGCATGCAGGTTCGAGTCCTGTTCTGGGCACAAAGGTTAAACTTTAAAATTATGGAGAGGTGGCGGAATTGGTAGACGCGCTACTTTGAGGTGGTAGTGACAGAAATGTTGTGGGAGTTCGAGTCTCCTCCTCTTCACAGTTTATGAAAGTGAAATGCGGAAATAGCTCAGTTGGTAGAGCATAACCTTGCCAAGGTTAGGGTCGCGAGTTCGAGTCTCGTTTTCCGCTCTTGTTTCTTTGAAATAATGGAACTAAGTTTTGCCCAGGTGGCGGAATTGGTAGACGCGCACGTTTCAGGTGCGTGTGTCGAGAGGCATGCAGGTTCGAGTCCTGTTCTGGGCACCAATCTTTCAGATTTCTGAATGACGAAATTTAGTTTGCGGAAATAGCTCAGTTGGTAGAGCATAACCTTGCCAAGGTTAGGGTCGCGAGTTCGAGTCTCGTTTTCCGCTCCATATAAGATGAGGTTGTCAGTCGATAAGATTGGCAACCTTTTTTTGTATAATATTGGAAGTTTACCGGACGATTGTATCGATAGATTGAACGGAAAAGCGTAATTTTGCAAACGAAAAAATCAATGTACTCCCCCCAAAAAAGAGCGTCATTGATTCACACAGACCTTTAATTAATTTAACTATTTGTGATATGTTAACACAGATTATTAATGCACGCATCCTCACCCCGCAAGGCTGGTTGAAGGATGGGTCAGTTCTTATTCGTGACAATAAAATTCTGGAAGTAACCAATTGTGACCTTGCAATTATCGGAGCCAAACTGATTGATGCCAAAGGAATGTATATTGTTCCGGGAGGTGTAGAAATCCATGTTCACGGTGGCGGTGGAAGAGACTTTATGGAAGGCACCGAAGAGGCTTTCCGGACAGCAATCAAAGCTCATATGCAGTATGGCACTACCAGTATTTTTCCTACTCTTTCTTCTTCTACCATTCCAATGATCCGTGCAGCCGCGGAAACTACAGAGAAAATGATGGCGGAGCCTAATAGCCCTGTGCTCGGGCTTCATCTGGAAGGACATTATTTCAATATGGCGATGGCAGGTGGACAGATTCCCGAAAATATCAAAGATCCCGATCCCGAAGAATATATTCCGTTGCTGGAAGAAACTCATTGTATCAAACGTTGGGATGCCGCACCGGAACTTCCCGGAGCCATGCAATTTGGTAAATATATCACAGCGAAAGGGGTGTTGGCTTCGGTAGGACATACCCAGGCAGAATTTGAGGATATACAGACAGCCTATGAGGCGGGATATACGCATGCCACTCATTTTTATAATGCAATGCCGGGATTCCATAAACGGAAAGAGTACAAGTATGAAGGTACGGTAGAAAGTATTTATCTGATTGATGATATGACAGTGGAAGTGGTGGCAGACGGTATTCATGTGCCTCCAACAATCTTGCGCCTTGTTTACAAGATAAAAGGAGTGGAACGCACTTGTCTGATAACGGATGCATTGGCTTGTGCCGCCAGTGATAGTCAGGTGGCTTTTGATCCGCGTGTGATTATCGAGGACGGAGTATGTAAGCTGGCAGACCATTCAGCACTGGCGGGAAGTATTGCAACGATGGATCGACTGATTCGTACCATGGTGCAGAAGGCGGAAATACCTTTGGAGGATGCCGTGAGAATGGCCTCCGAAACTCCTGCCCGGATTATGGGAGTACTCGACCGTAAAGGAACGCTGGAGCGTGGCAAGGATGCCGATATAATTGCTTTAGACAGAGACTTGAATGTGAGAGCTGTATGGGCGATGGGAGAACTGGTAGAAGGCACCAATAAACTGTTTTAAATCTAATAAATAACGAAAACTATGTTGACTCAAATAATAAATGGAAGAATATTGACCCCGCAAGGCTGGTTGAAAGATGGTTCCGTATTGATTTGTGATGGAAAAATATTAGAGGTGACCAACAGTGATTTGGCGGTTATCGGTGCAACGGTTATTGATGCCAGAGGGATGACGATTGTGCCCGGATTTGTAAGTATGCATGCACATGGAGGTGGCGGACATGATTATACGGAAGCAACGGAAGAAGCATTCCGCACGGCAACTACTGCACATCTGAAACATGGTGCTACCGGGATATTTCCTACATTATCATCTACCTCGTTCGAAAGAATCTACCAGGCAGTTGATGTCTGTGAAAACCTGATGAAAGAGAAGGATTCTCCTGTTCTTGGCCTGCATATCGAAGGTCCTTACTTGAATCCGAAGATGGCGGGAACACAGTATGACGGTTTTCTGAAAACTCCGGATGAAAATGAATATATTCCTTTATTGGCGCGTACGTCTTGCATCAGACGTTGGGATATTAGTCCCGAACTACCCGGTGCACATGATTTTGCAAAGTATACCCGTTCGAAAGGAATTATGACTGCCGTAACACATACGGAAGCCGAATATGATGAAATCAAGGCTGCGTATGCAGTGGGCTTCTCTCATGCTGCCCATTTTTATAATGCGATGCCGGGTTTCCATAAACGTCGTGAGTATAAATATGAGGGTACGGTGGAGAGCGTATATTTGACGGATGGGATGACAGTGGAAGTGATTGCAGATGGTATTCACTTGCCTGCCACGATTCTAAAGTTGGTTTATAAGTTGAAAGGTGTAGAGAATACGTGCCTCGTTACCGATGCTTTGGCTTATGCTGCTTATGAAGGGAATGAACCGATTGATCCTCGCTATATCATAGAGGACGGCGTATGTAAGATGGCAGATCATTCTGCATTGGCCGGTAGCCTGGCTACGATGGATGTATTGGTTCGCACCATGGTGAAGAAAGCGAATATACCTTTGGAAGATGCCGTGCGTATGGCTTCTGAAACTCCTGCCCGTTTAATAGGAGTGAGTGACCGGAAAGGGGCGTTGGCAAAGGGAAAGGATGCTGATATTGTGATTCTTGATAAGGAACTGAATGTACGATGTGTATGGTCGATGGGAAAGATTGTTCCGGGAACTGATATTCTGTTGCATAAAGAATAGTTGAAATAATCCCCAAAGAGGAGGGTCATAATGAATAATAAAACGCAGATTAACACAAATTATCGCAGATTATTTCATTTATATTGATATATTAATCAATGACTTATAAAATTATTTCTGCGATAATTCGCGATAATCTGCGTTTTGACACACTCCCTATTATAAAAGCCAATGTTCTGTATGATATCAAAAGTCCGGCAGTTTATCATCATCAGAAGTATCCCGGACTTTTAATGTATTTCTATTCTGAAAGCAAACTGCTTTCTATCAGTTCTTTCAATTGGTTTTTATTCATTGTACCTAACTTCATTGTCGGTTTGCCGTTCAGCGGGCAAAGTAACAGGTTGGGAATGGTGCGGATTTTAAATGCACTTTCCAATTCCGGTTCCTGATCGACATCTACTTTATAAATATCTAATTTCCCTTCGTATTCTTTAGCTAGTTGGTCTAATATAGGCGATAACGCTTTGCAATAGACGCACCACGGGGCATGAAAATCGACCAGGCAAGGTTTATTCCCTTTGAAGTTCCAGTTATCAGGATAAGATTGATAATCAGCTACCTTCTCTACAAAACTATCTTTGGTTAAATCTATTATTTTCATATATTCTATTTTTAATGGTTCATTTCATTTTCTCTACTGCAAAGATAGGGGAGTTGGGATAAAAGAAGGATAGCCATTTTTCCTGTTGTGTTTACAATTCTTCCTTCTATGGCTGTTTTCTAATCAAATTCTAATCTGATATGAGAGGCTTATAATGACTTTTTCCCGTCTCTCCGGCTACAGAATTGTAATTTTGCCGCGACAACTACAATAAGGTAATAAAGATAAATATAGTAATGAACAGAGTATTTCTAATTTCTTTTTTTCTTCTGCTGACAGGAGGAATATGCGCGCAACAGGCTACCACAGGAACATTAACGCTGAAAGAGGCGGAACAACGTTTTCTGGAACGTAACTTATCACTGATAGCCGAACGGTATAACATTGATATGGCACAGGCACAAGTGCTGCAAGCCAAATTATTTGAGAATCCGGTAATCTCGTTAGAACAGAATGTTTATAACCGCCTGAACGGAAAGTATTTTGATTTTGGTAAGGAGGGCGAAATGGTTGTGGGAATTGAACAGGTAATTCGTCTTGCCGGACAACGGAATAAGCAGGTGAAACTGGAGAAAATCAACAAGGAAATAGCAGAATATCAGTTTGAAGAGGTGATGAGGACACTTCGTCAGGAGCTGAATGAGAAGTTTGTACAAGTCTATTTTCTCTCGAAATCCATATCCATTTATGAGAAGGAAGTGAATTCTCTGCAAGAGTTACTTGCCGGAATGAAACTGCAACAGGAGAAAGGAAATATTTCATTGATGGAAATGTCCCGTCTGGAATCTATGTTGTTCTCTTTGAAAAAAGAGAAGAACGAACGGGAAAACGAGTTGTTGACCCTTAGAGGAGAACTTAATGTCTTGTTAAATCTTCCGGGAGACACGATGGTTGAGTTATCACTGGATGAAGAGGTGTTGAAGCAATTGGATTTGTCTCAACTATCGTTCGCCGACTTGAAAGCGATGGTGAATGAACGGCCGGATCTCAAGATTGCCCGGAGTACGGTCAGTGCTTCCCGTGCAAATCTGAAATTGCAGAAATCAATGGCATTTCCGGAATTTTCGGTGAATGGTAGTTATGACCGTGCCGGAAACTTTATCAATAACTATTTTGCAATAGGAGTGAGCTTGTCAGTACCTATTTTCAACCGCAACCAGGGAAATGTGAAAGCTGCCCGTTTTAGTATCCAGCAGGCAGGAGCGGAACAGGAAAATGCGGCTAACCGTGCGGATATGGAGCTTTATACCGCTTATGCTTCACTGGATAAAGCAGTTCAGCTTTATCAATCTACCAATATGGAACTGGAACGTAACTTTGAAAAATTGATTGCGGGAGTGAATGAAAACTTTAAGAAACGAAATATCAGTTTATTGGAGTTTATCGATTACTATGACAGCTATAAAGAAACTTGTATTCAGTTGCATGAAATAAAGAAAGATGTTTTCCTGGCGATGGAAAACCTGAATACAACTATCGGACAAACTATATTGAACTACTAATATTCATAAATTATCAAAGACTATGAACTGGAATAAATTCCTTCCTTGCATATTGCTTACTACCGTATTGGGAGCATGCTCCGGTAAAGGAGAACAAACGAATGTTGAACCGGCTGCCTTATGCCTGACAGATAGCTTGTTGAGAATTGTATCTGTCGATACGGTTCACGTTCAAGAGGTGATTGACGAACTGACATTGAACGGGCGGGTCACTTTTAATGAGAATCAGGTGGCACATGTATATCCGATGTTTGGAGGTACGGTAACAGAATTGAAGGCTGAAATAGGAGACTTTGTTCGTAAGGGAGATGTATTGGCAGTCATCCGCAGTGGAGAAGTGGCAGATTATGAAAAGCAATTGAAAGAGGCGGAACAACAATTATTGCTGGCACGCAGAAATATGGATGCTACGCAGGATATGTATGCTTCCGGCATGGCTTCGGATAAAGATGTACTTCAGGCGAAGCAGGAGTTGACAAGTGCCGAAGCCGAAGAAAGAAGAATAAAGGATGTTTTCTCTATTTATAATTTCTCCGGAAATGCTTATTATCAGCTGAAATCTCCTGTTTCGGGGTTTATTGTGGAGAAACAAATCAGCAGGGATATGCAGTTGCGTCCGGATCAGAGTGAAGAGCTGTTCACGATTTCGGGGTTGTCAGACGTATGGGTGATGGCGGATGTGTATGAAAGCGATATCAGTAAGGTTTCCGAAGATGCCTCCGTACGCATTTCTACGTTGGCTTATCCGGATAAGATGTTTGTCGGTACGATTGATAAGGTGTATCATTTGTTGAATAGTGAAAGTAAAACGATGAATGTCCGCATCAAATTGAAGAATGAAGAATATTTGTTGAAACCGGGGATGTTTACGAATGTAAGTGTGAAATGTAAAGCGGATGGAACTTCTATGCCTCGTATCGATGCTCATGCACTGGTATTTGAAGGAGGAAAGAATTATGTGGTCGTGGTGGAGCCGGATCAGCGTTTGCAGGTGAAAGAGGTGGATGTGTACAAGCAGTTGAGCAAGGAGTGCTATATCCGTTCCGGACTTTCCGAGGGAGACAGAGTGCTGAATAATAATGTATTGTTGGTATATAATGCGTTGAATGCAGATTAAAAACAGAAAATAGTATGCACAAATTCATAGATAATATAGTGGCTTTCTCGCTGAAGAATAAATTCTTTATTTTCTTCTGTACAGCGATTGCCGTTATAGCCGGAGCTGTTTCCTTTAAACATACTCCGATAGATGCTTTCCCGGATGTGACGAATACGAAAGTGACGATTATCACGCAATGGCCGGGACGTAGTGCCGAAGAGGTAGAGAAGTTTATCACCATTCCTGTTGAGATTGCGATGAATCCCGTTCAGAAGAAAACGGATATTCGTTCCACCACTCTTTTCGGGCTTTCTGTCATCAATGTAATGTTTGAAGATCGTGTCGATGATTTCACAGCACGTCAACAGGTATATAATTTATTGAATGATGCCGACCTTCCGGACGGGGTAACTCCGGAAGTACAACCTCTGTATGGACCGACGGGAGAAATATTCCGTTATACGCTTCGTAGTGACAAGCGCAGTGTGCGGGAACTGAAAACGATTCAGGATTGGGTGATCGAACGTAATCTCCGTTCGGTATCCGGCGTAGCGGATATTGTGAGCTTCGGCGGGGAGGTGAAGACGTTTGAGGTAAGTGTGAATCCTCACCAGTTGATTAATTATGGCATTACCTCTTTGGAACTGTATGATGCGATAGCTAAAAGTAATATCAATGTAGGAGGAGATGTTATCACTAAAAGTTCGCAAGCTTATGTGGTTCGTGGAATCGGTTTGATTAACGATCTGGATGAATTGAGAAATATCGTAGTGAAAAACATCAATGGCACTCCGATTCTGGTGAAGAATCTTGCCGATGTACACGAATCCTGTTTGCCTCGTTTGGGACAAGTGGGCCGAATGGATGAAAATGATGTTGTACAGGGGATTGTAGTCATGCGGAAAGGAGAGAATCCGGGTGAGGTGATTGCCAACCTGAAAGATAAAATAGAGGACTTGAATCAGAATGTACTTCCGAAAGATGTGAAGATAGTGGCATTCTATGACCGGGAGGACTTGGTGAATCTGGCGGTAAAGACTGTGACGCATAATCTGATTGAAGGAATATTATTGGTTACGTTTATTGTATTGATCTTTATGGCAGATTGGCGGACTACCGTGATTGTTGCTGTCGTTATCCCATTAGCCCTTTTGTTCGCATTTATCTGTTTACGGGTGATGGGAATGTCCGCCAATCTGCTTTCTATGGGAGCCATAGACTTCGGTATTATTATTGATGGGGCCGTGGTGATGGTGGAAGGAGTGTTTGTGGCTTTGGACAAGAAAGCGAGGGAAGTGGGGATGCCTGCTTTTAATGTGATGTCTAAAATGGGCTTGATCCGTAACACGGCAAAAGACAAGGCGAAAGCGGTTTTCTTCTCCAAATTGATTATCATCACTGCATTGATTCCTATCTTCTCTTTCCAGAAGGTAGAAGGAAAGATGTTCTCTCCTTTGGCATACACGCTGGGCTTTGCATTGTTGGGAGCTTTGATCTTTACATTGACATTGGTTCCGGTGATGTCTTCCATGTTACTGAAAAAGAATGTTCGTGAGAAAAATAACCGTTTTGTCCATTTTATCAATGCGAAGTGTTCGGCTCTTTTTGATTTATTCTATGCGCACAGAAAACTGACCATCGGAATGGCAACCGTAATAGCGGGTGTCGGATTATGGCTTTTTTCTTTCCTGGGTACGGAGTTCCTTCCGCAGTTGAATGAGGGATCTATCTATATTCGTGCTACCTTGCCACAAAGCATTTCGCTTGATGAATCGGTGACTCTTGCCAATAAAATGAGAAAGAAACTATTAACGTTTCCGGAAGTGCGGCAAGTGCTGTCGCAAACCGGACGACCGAATGACGGTACAGATGCTACCGGATTCTATAATATCGAGTTCCACGTTGATATTTATCCCGAAAAGGAATGGGAGAGTAAGTTGACAAAACTGGAACTGATTGATAAGATGCAGGAGGATTTATCCATTTATCCCGGCATTGACTTCAATTTCTCACAACCGATTACTGATAATGTGGAGGAAGCAGCTTCCGGTGTGAAAGGATCTATTGCGGTGAAAGTGTTTGGTAAAGACTTGTATGAGTCGGAGAAATATGCGGTTCAGATAGATAAGATCCTTAGTACGGTTCAGGGAATTGAAGACTTGGGTGTGATTCGGAACATCGGTCAGCCGGAGCTTCGTATAGAGTTGAATGAACGCCAGTTGGCGCGTTATGGAGTTGCTAAGGAAGATGTGCAATCAATTATCGAAATGGCTATTGGCGGAAAATCGGCTTCACTGTTGTATGAGGATGAGCGGAAGTTTAATATCATGGTAAGATACAGCGAACAATTCCGTCAGAATGAAGAGGAGATAGGTAAGATATTGGTTCCGGCGATGGATGGAACGATGGTACCTATCAAAGAATTGGCAGATATAACGACGATTACGGGACCGTTATTGATATTCCGTGATAATCACGCTCGTTTCTGTGCAGTGAAATTCTCGGTGAGAGGTCGTGATATGGGTACGGCAGTTGCCGAGGCGCAGAAAAAGGTGAATGCTTCCGTACATCTGCCGGCAGGCTATTCGCTGAAATGGACGGGCGATTTTGAGAACCAGCAACGTGCCACAAAACGTCTGGCACAGGTTGTCCCTATCAGTATTGCTATCATTTTTATCATCTTGTTTATTCTATTCTCTAATGCGCGGGATGCGGGACTGGTATTGCTGAATGTACCGTTCGCTGCCGTGGGTGGTATTGTGGCTCTTCTGATAACGCAGTTCAACTTCTCCATTTCTGCCGGTATCGGTTTTATTGCCTTGTTTGGTATTTGTATTCAGAACGGGGTGATTATGATTTTCGATATAAAGGCGAATCTAAAACTCGGCTCGCCTTTGGAGAAAGCCACTAAGGAAGGAGTGCGCTCGCGTATCCGCCCTGTGATTATGACAGCGGCAATGGCAGCTATCGGTTTGATGCCCGCTGCCATGAGTCATGGAATTGGTTCGGAATCACAGCGTCCGTTGGCGATTGTCATTATCGGTGGATTGATAGGAGCGACTTTCTTTGCTTTGTTTGTCTTTCCTCTTATTGTGGAAGTGGTATATGAACGAATGTTATATGATAAAAATGGAAAGTTATTGCAAAGACGTATTTAGTTCATTTCTATTCTGTGGAAAAAACGTTCATAGATTAAATTTGTAGTTTTCAGTAGGTAGAGAGAGAAAGGGATAAAAGAAGGGTGATTAAAAAATCACCCGTACTTTTGTTCCTTTTTCTATTTCTGAAGATATATCCAGCTTTGCATGATAAGCAGAAATGATTTTCAGGGTCAGGCTAAGTCCGATGCCTTGTCCGGCATAGTCCCGGGTATTACTGCCCCGATAGAAAGATTGGAATATATGTTCTATTTCTTCTTGCGGAATACCGATTCCCCGGTCTTCTATATCAAGAATGACTTGTTGTTGCTCCCGGTAGAGAGTCACATTTACTTCTTTATCAGAATATTTGCAGGCGTTATCTATTATATTTTTTAATGCTATCTTCAACAGATATGGATTGGCTTTTACAGTCATCTGCGGGTCTGTCTCTTCCAAATGAAGATGGATTCTCTCATCGGAAGCTGTCAACTCTTTTAATATATCGGCCAGAATAATCTCTTCAATATTGTTTTTCAGGAGTTCTTCTTCTTGTCGTGAAAGAAAAAGAAGATGCCGGATCAGACTGGATAACCGTTTGCTTTCTGAAGAAATTCGTTGAAGGGATTCAATGTATTCTCCCGTGCTTCTTTCTTTCAGCAGACTGATTTCACATTCTCCCTGAATGGCAGTAATCGGATTGTTCAACTCATGTGAAGCATGACTGACAAAGGACTTTTCTGCCTTGAATGCACTGTCCAAACGGTCGAGCATACTATTTAATGTCTTTATCATGTCCTCCAGTTCGTCATTATTGCCAGTAGTCTTTAATCGGCGGTTCAGACTGTTGGTACGTATTCTTTTCAATTCCTTTAGTATGTGTTGCAGGGGAACCAGAATACGGCCGGAATATATTTTTCCGATAAAAAAGATCAGGACGGAACTGGCTAAGATGAGAAATATGGAAAGCAACAATAAGTGTTCCTTGATTTCTGTTCCGTAGGCATTCCGGGACATGACGAGTACGATAAAGTTGCCTTCATTATCCGGATAATAAAGGGCGGCTCCCAGTTGATCCTTATATTTGAAGGAGAAAGGGATGCTGTCCTGTCCTGCCAGCAGAAGAGCCTGCTGGTGTTGCGTGAGGTATTTATTCAGTGTATCACGTACTTCGGAAAGACTGTCCATATTTAAAAGAATCTCATGGGCTTCAGGCAGGAGTTCGTCATATTTGCGCTGGATAATCTGGTAGCTCTGTTCGTCTACTTCATCTTTTTCCCAATGCTTCTGTGCGGTCAGGTAGGCTTTTTCACGCAGGTAAGAAGCATAGAGCTTATTGATGTACTGCGTACTGAAAATATAAAATACAGCAATGATAATGACAGTAGTCAACACACTGATTAACGTATAGAAAAGAGCTATTTTGGAACCTATTTTCATAGCCGGGATTAGTGTTGGTGAGTTTAAGTATTCATGATATATCCTAATCCTACGACTGTATGGATCAGCTTTTTATCAAAGTCACGATCAATCTTTACCCGGAGATAGTTTACGTAAACATCTACGATATTGGTATTGGTATCAAAATTCTTGTCCCATACATCTTTGAGCAGAGTGATACGTGAGAGGGCAACCCCTTGATGAGTCATGAAATATTCGAGCAGGCGGTATTCTTTAACAGTAAGGTCGATGTCTATGTCACCCCTTTTGGCTTTTCGGGTATTGCAGTCCAATACCAGGTTATCGCAAGTCAATAGATTGGAAGGGACTTCTTTGTTGCGTCTTAACAGGGCTTTGATGCGTGCTTCCAGTTCCTGGAAACTAAAAGGTTTGACGAGATAATCATCTGCTCCCGCATCCAGTCCTTTGACGATGTCTTCGGTTGTTCCTAAAGCTGTCAGCATGATTACCGGGATTTGATACCCGAACATTTGGCGATAAAGGCGGCAAAGCTCCAAACCATTTATTTTAGGCATGATAATGTCCAGTATTAAAAGGTCGAAAGGTTCGTCCTGAAGGATTTTCCAACCCGTATCCCCGTCATGGCAGACGGTTACCGAATGCCCGAATTCTTTTAATCCCCGTTCGATGAAAGAGGCGATATTAATTTCATCTTCAACCAATAGTATCTTTGCCATAATTCAGATTGTTTATGTGCAAAGATACTTTTTTCCTGGCATCCGGAGAAAGAAATCCGCCCTACATTTAAGTGTTTCTCCTTTTTGAGTCAGGGCAGACGCATTAAAAATTATTTTCCTGTAAAAGTTGTGACAAATATTTTTCATCCCATCCCGCTTTTAGTCTTTTCAGATTCATGCTTCCTTTTGTTGTTTTCTCATTCTTTAGT